>CAMAFX010000003.1 GCA_945833925.1 uncultured Prevotellaceae bacterium | reverse complement strand
AATGGCTCGACGACCGCTTGTTTCTCGTTTGCGGATGCAAAGGTACGACAAATATTCAAACCCACCAAACGTTTCTACAACTTTTTACAAAGAAAATATGTTTTTTAGCACAAATAATAATGAAAGTCTTCCCTTATTACTATATACCTTATATATAATATACGCGCGAGACGACAAACGTAATCAGAAGAAAACAATATAGAAGGAGCGAATCATTACTTAAATGCTATTTATTCAAGACTCCGCAATGGGGACATACCCCTTTCTTTTGCAATGGTTTCCCACAATTACCGCAATGATACTTGGGATTGACTCTTTCAAAATAAAATTTTACCACCCTATATACATATACCAAAAACAGCGGATAGCCTATATACAACAACGTAGCCTGGGAGAAAAAGATATACAGCAATAAAAGATTGGTGGACATTGTCAGCATATACAGAAATGCCTGCCAAAGATTCAATTGGCGCAGTGCATCATCAACGGTTGCAATAAAAAACAAAAGAAGCAACCAGACACACACCAGAAAAGCACCAAGAAGAGCAGGTTCTGCAAAGGGATTGAGCGTAGGATGAAAATAAAACTCCTCCCAAACGTCTGGAACAAACAACTGCATGCTGGCATAGAATACAGCCGCTCCACCCATTGTCAAACACAAAATAATTGGATAAGGGCTACTGACAGCAGTAAGTCGCTGGGATGGCGAATAGTGTTTAACTGACAATAAGGAAATCTTAGATGATGTACCATCCTTGGGACTTCCCGCTCTCGCCTTTATAAAACGAGTTGTGAGGAAGAAAAGCACAACAATAACAAGAAGCAATGTGGCAAAAACATGATTTCCACTAAAATAATATATAGCCTGAGAGATAGGATCATCTGGAGCAACAGACGCCAAAAGATCACTCTCACGCAACCACCCCTGCGTAGACTGGTCCCTCGCCACTTTCACCCATACAGAATCTATGCTATCTTCAGGAACAACCTGCACCTCGGCAACTACAAGTATATCTCCATAGTAGACAGACAGTGAATCGGGCATAACAGACAACTGCTGGGCACGCGAAGGTATTTCAGTACACAAAGACAGACTATCTATCTCAACATCAAAATTATATCCTATTGAATAGTGATGAGTCAAAGCAAAACTATCTTTAGGTGAACTACTGGCTATTACAAGCAAACTATCCTTCACACTATTGTTCACCAGAGACGTATCATCCAGATTGACATACAATGTGTCCTGTCGTTCATCTGCAAACGCATCTTCTTCATGAGAAGAGAAACATGACGCAAGAGACAGCATACAGACTAAGACCAGAATCTTAGAAACAGATGACAAAACATGTACCAAGCATTTCTTACAATCAAAATGAAGAGGAAATACCCTGCCGTCTGAACTACGTAACGAGAGAGCAGGAACAGCCTTCTTTACAAACTTACTACATAATCCAAGTTCATATCGCGGACAGTACTTCAATGTCATCAACTGAAGATTATCACGACGGACGGTTTCTTGAATCTCAAGTGCCGGTTCTATTGAATTCGCCCCCTGCTGTTCATAGAAAGCCTTGGCTAACTTATTAGACACATTTGCCTTATAGGACAAGTTACACCCCTGATATAAACCCGTTTGGCAAGAATTCTTATGTAACCTCACCCCACACCCACATTCTGTACCATAGATTTGGTTATATCGTCTTAATCGCTCAGCATCAAGCAATCCGACCATATTTCTACGCCATTCTGACAAGATGCTTGATGGAATGAACCACTCTTCTGTAAAATCCACCCTTACGTCCAGAGCCTCGTAAACTGTTTCACCCAAACGAGACATCTGTCGCTTAATGTTCTCACATTGAGGAGAACGTGCAGGACACAGTTCTTGACGGAACTCCTGAGTTACAGCAATGCCGTCTACACACTTAAATGTCACAGATACAGATTCTTGAGAGGTCTCTAAAACTGTTATAAAGACAGGAATATGACGTTGCGCGGTAGAATGAGAAAGAAGTTGATTAAAAGCCTGATCATTATTACGATATAGTTGTTGACGTGAATGCAAACCATCTGGCATATCTTTTGGATATAAGCAATTCCCCTCTACCCTATTGACTCTGAATCCATGGAGATTTCCTGTATCGTCAATAAAACACAAGCCGTCACCATTAGCAAAAGGCACTGTACCGCTAACCGTGAAGCAATTACGCCTGACCTCCTTGACATGTCCAACGTGTTGTCCAAGGCTTTTAGGAGAACACAACTGGACCATATCAGGAGTCCGACCATATAGAAAATAGTTAGAAAAACCTCTATTGAAAGATCTGTCCAGTTGTGGGTTAAAGGACACATTCGAGACACCAACGGACGATCTCTGATATTCCGACGACCGTCGTCTGAAGATTTCATCTAATTTCTTTCTGTAATAAGCTGTTACGTTTTTCACATATGCTTCATCCTTCAATCTTCCTTCGATTTTCAGACTTACGACACCTGCATCAAGCAGAGCCTCCAAGTCCTCGCTACGATTCATATCGTGCAGAGACAACAAATGTTTCTGCTGTACCCCAGCATAAACTTTTCCCTCAGAATCAATCAAGTCAAAAGGCATTCTGCAGAATTGAGCACATTCACCACGATTTGCACTCCTGTTGAAGCAATACTGAGAAGCATAACACTGACCATTATAACTGACACAAGTTGCCCCATGGACAAAGACTTCCAGTTGCATACCAGGAACAGCAGAATGAATCTCACCTATCTCATCAATAGTAAGTTCACGAGCCAAGACCGCCTGACGGAATCCTTGATCGTAAAGCCACTGAACTTTCTGTGCAGAACGATTATCCATCTGGGTACTAGCATGAAGAGGGATAGGAGGCAGTTCCATCTTAAGAAAAGACAAATCCTGAACTATCAGGGCATCTACACCTATCTCATAAAGTGCTTCAACAAGTTCTTTTGCATCATTCAGTTCGTTATCATACAGTATGGTGTTTAATGTTACATACACCTTTACACCATACATGTGAGCAAAAGGAACAAGTTCACGTATATCATCAAGAGAATTGCCTGCAGCAGATCTTGCACCGAATCTTGGTGCACCTATATATACAGCATCTGCACCATGCAAGATAGCCTCTTTTGCCGTACTTGCATTACGAGCCGGCGACAGCAATTCAATTTTTGTCATATATCTATGATTCTACAATCCACCGTCTTATGATTAATGAATATCTCCAAGGTTGAATGGAGTTGCCTGATAAACATAATAGTTCAACCAATTGGAGAACAACATGTTGCCATGGGCGCGCCATGTTACTAACGGAGAGCATGACGGATCGTCGTTCATATAATAGTTATACGGCTTATGAATAGGCAACCCCTTGTCAAGGTCACGCTTATACTCAGTATCAAGTGTGTTTGGCGCATATTCACTATGCCCTGTAATGAAAAACTCACGTCCACCACGTGCCATGACGATTCCCACTCCACTCTGAGGACTCTCTGCGATAAGTGTCAATTCAGGAACCTTCAAGATATCCTCACGATGAAGTTCTGTATGTCTGCTGTGTGGCATATTGAACACATCATCAAAACCACGGAAGATTGGCAGCGATGGTGTAAGCGTCTTCTGAGGAAAGATGCCAAACATCTTTTCTGGTAACGGGTACTTTGGAATACCATAATGATAATAAAGCCCAGCCTGCGCAGCCCAACAGATATATAGAGTACTTTGCACGTGAGTTCGAGCCCAAGTGAAAATCTCAGAAATCTCATCCCAATAGTTGACCTCTTCATACGACAGATGCTCAACAGGGGCTCCGGTTATAATCATACCATCAAACTTCTCGTCACGTAACAACTCAAAGTCCTTGTAGAAAGCCTTCATATGTTCTACAGGCGTGTTCTTGCTTGTATGAGCCTTCACTTTCATCAGAGTGATGTCGAGCTGCAATGGTGAATTAGAAAGTATTCGTATCAAATCCGTCTCGGTTGTTATCTTAAGAGGCATAAGGTTAAGAATAACAATACGCAAAGGTCGGATATCCTGTGAATGTGCTCTTGAAGAGTCCATCACAAAAATATTCTCATCTTTGAGAAGTTCTATCGCAGGAAGTTTATCTGGAATATTTAATGGCATGCCGGGAAGTTTTACTGTGCAATTATTGATCCTGAATAATCAATGTTCAAAGCGTATACATTCTCACCTTCTGAATTTGCAAAGACAATCGAAATATACGTAGAAAGATTTTCACTTGTTACGTACGTCGAAGTGTAATCCTTATCGTTCAAGGAAGATATATATACACTTGAAATGCTATTCTCGTCATATTTAACTCCGTCCACAGTAACAGAGGCAACAATAGTAGAATTGTCGCCTATACCGAACGTAGTTTTCTTTGCAGAAGAACTTTCTGTTATTGCAAGTCCATTGATAGTAATGTCACCCACTGTCATCTTTCCATCGGTAAAACCAGGAATTTCCAACGTGGCAGAACTATTGGTGCCCGCTGTATAGCGAACCGTCACATTACTAAAAGTGGATGTCTCATTTGAATTAATCCAGTTAAAACCATCTCCAGTAGCCTTGAGAGGCCCACTCTTCAAAGTGCCCTTATAATCATAACTCGTGCCCGGGTCCAGAATGTATTGGATTACTGTTCCCAAAATTGTTGTCAATGTATCAGAGTCACAACTTGTAAAAGAGAGGCTTGCTGTCATTGCAACTAAAACTATTGCTACCTTGTGGAAAAACTTTTTCATCGCGGTATGTATTATATTAATATGTTAACATTTCATAAAAGCACAAGACCTTTATCAAGCGCAAATTTAAATAAATTATAATTTTTTTCCAAAGAAATAGAGAACAATATTTTAAGTCACACGGCAAATGATAGATAAATGTGAAAAAAGAGAAAAATATCATAACGAATATCGTGAGAATGAAAAAAAAGCAGTAATTTTGCATTATGCAGCACAACTATACAGAAATTAATGACGATTGGCAACTTGCACAGACACTGCACTCGGAAGAGAAAGTGATACGTCGTACTGCGTTCAAAGGTGTAAACCTGACCGCTGAGACAGAACTATCTATGGCACACGACTATGTAGATTGCATATTTCTCGGATGCACTTTGCCATCAGGTTTCAAGCGTCACATAAAAGACTCTTTGGTTTTTCCCAAGATGGGAGAAGCCTTTGACGTATTCCGAAGCAAACTGTATACTGCCCAATCCTTATATGAAGGATATGAGGTCGGCAACCCTGACAGTTATGACAAATGCTATGATGCTATAGTATATCGTCACTACCTTAAAGAAGGCAAACAAGCAACAAATATAAAAGAAACTTTAGCGAGAAGCCTGCACGACCATAGCATAAGTTCTGCACTGCACGACCTTTTGGGTCATTTCGACCAGAAACGAATTATTGGTGTCATGGGTGGGCATAATATGTCAAGAACATGCGCGCAATACGAGCAAGTAGCCCGGATAAGTAAGAAATTAAGCGAGTTAGGATTTATAATGATAAGTGGAGGAGGTCCGGGAGCAATGGAGGCCACACATCTTGGTGCTTGGATGGCAGGAAGAAGCGAGGACGAGTTTACGGATGCGCTGAGTATGCTTTGTACTGCACCAAACTTTACGGACAAGATGTGGCTTGACACAGCAATGCAAGTAGTAGAGAAATATCCACAGAAGGAATATCTCAGTATAGGCATACCCACATGGCTTTACGGGCACGAACCCTCTACCCCACTGGCAATGTGCATAGCAAAGTATTTCGATAACAGCATACGCGAAGATGGCATATTGACGATTGCCTCGGGCGGAATAATATTCACTCCTGGCAGTGCAGGAACACTTCAGGAAATATTCCAGGAAGCAGTACAGAACCACTACCTGAGTTTCGGCTTCAGCAGTCCGATGTGTTTTATGGGAAAACAATTCTGGACAGAAGATGTTCCCGTATACCCATTTATGCAAGATATGATTGCTAAGCAACGTTACAAAAACCTTATCATATCATTAAGCGACGATAATGAAGAAATCGTAAACGAACTATTAAAATTCAGAGAAGAGAAAATATGAAAAACGATAGTATAGTCATTATTCCGACATACAACGAAAAGGAGAATATAGAGAACATAATACGTGCAGTCACTGCGCTTAAGGAGACTCCTAACGGCACAGAACATAGTTTCGACGTGTTAGTCATAGAGGATGGGAGCCCCGACGGAACAGCAGACATTGTAAAAAGGCTGATGCAAACGGAGGAAATGAAAGACCGTCTGCATATTATTGAAAGGAGTGGCAAACTAGGATTAGGAACTGCCTACATAACCGGTTTCAAGTGGGCTATAGAGCAGAAGTACGACTACATATTCGAGATGGACGCAGACTTCAGTCACAACCCGAAGGATCTTCCACGTCTTTATGCAGCATGCCATGACGAAGGTTATGATGTTTCTATCGGCAGCAGATATGTAAGTGGAGTAAATGTCGTAAATTGGCCAATAGGACGTGTGCTCATGTCATATTTCGCTTCAAAATACGTTAGAATCGTTACTGGATTCAAAGTACACGACACCACTGCCGGATTCAAGTGCTATCGCAGAGAAGTTCTCGAGACCATAGAACTTGACAAAGTCAGATTCAAGGGATATGCTTTCCAGATTGAAATGAAATACACAGCATTCAAGTGTGGTTTCAAGATAAAGGAAGTACCAGTCATATTTATCAATAGAGAATTGGGAACCAGCAAGATGAGTGGAGGTATCTTCAGCGAGGCTGTATTTGGAGTTATCCGCTTACGTCTGGATGGTTGGTTCAGGAAATATCCCAAAAGAAAATAGATATCACATATGCGCACACTCATCAAGAACGCAACTGTTATAAACGAGGGAGAAGAGTACAACGCAACCCTTCTCATTGAAGACGAAACTATACTTGCCATATATCGAAACGGAGAGACATTCCCAGAGGATGCTGACGATACTGTAGAAGCGCAAGGGATGTACGTATTGCCTGGTGTAATTGACGATCACGTGCATATGAGAGACCCTGGCTTGACGCACAAGGCTGACATGGCAAGCGAAACCCGTGCTGCCGTTGCAGGAGGAGTGACAAGCGTTATGGACATGCCAAATGTGCTGCCTCAAACCACAACAATAAGTCTTTGGAAAGACAAGATGAATATGGCAAGCAATGTTTGCCATGCCAACTATGCATTTTATTTAGGTGCCACTAACGACAACCTGAATGAGATTAAGCAGATGGACACAAGCCGTATACCCGCTTTGAAGATGTTTATGGGGAGCAGTACTGGTGGAATGCTGGTCGACAAAGAAAATAAACTAAGACAGATATTCCAGGAGTGCCCTTCACTGATAATGGCCCACTGCGAAGATACGGTACGCATCAACGAGCGGATGAAAGAGGCAAAGGAGAAATGTGGCGAAGACCCTTCGGTGGAATACCATCCTTGGGTAAGAGACGACATAGCATGCTATCAATCTACCGCCCTTGCAGTAAGACTTGCAAAAGAAAGCAATGCCAGACTTCACATAGCGCACATCACAACAGAGAGAGAGCTTTCACTTTTGGAGAAAGGGGAAATTGACGAAAAGAGAATCACGGCAGAAGTCTGCCCGCAGCATCTCTTCTACACAGACAAGGATTATCAAAAACTCGGCAGCCTCATCAAAAGCAATCCCGCAATAAAAAGCGAGAGAGACAGAGAAGCACTTAGAAATGCTGCAAGGGAAGGTTTGATTGACGTCGTTGGAACCGATCACGCTCCTCACCTTTTATCAGAGAAAGAAGGAGGTGCAGCCAAGGCTGTCTCTGGAATGCCTATCATACAATTCTCGCTTCCGCTAATGCTTACTATGGCAGACAACGGCACAATGACATTAACTCGTGTCGTAGAGATGATGTGCCATAACCCTGCACGTTTGTTCAGAATCAAACGTAGAGGTTTCATCCGCCCTGGCTACAAAGCCGACATCGTACTGGTAAAAAAAGAAGCATGGGTAGTTGACACAAGAAATATACTAAGCAAATGTGGTTGGTCACCTCTGACAGGCGAACAATTAAACTGGAGAGTTATGAGTACTTGGTGTAATGGGCACAAGGTATTCGACGGAAGCAATATTGACGACTCGTTCATTGGTCAGGCACTTGAGTTTGGGGAATAACAGTGAACAAATCATGCACTTATAAATTCAGGATTCACGAAGTCGCGCCATACATTAACTGGCTGTACTTCTTTCATGCCTGGGGGGTTCCCATGCACTTTGCCAGCATATCCAAGATACACGGATGTATGGCATGCAAACAAAATTGGCTTAAGTCATTTCCCGAACGCGACCGCCAACGCGCAACTGAAGCCATGCAACTTTACGAAGATGCTCAAAAGTTGCTAAAAAACTGCGACGAGTTATTCTTCACAAATGCAAAGGTGGCAATAATACCCGCACGAAGCGAGAAAGAAGACATCATTCTTTATTGCAACGAATCAGCCAAAAGACTTCCTTTGCTTAGGCAGCAAATGACCGATAATGAAGGGTTGTGCAAATGCCTATCCGACTATGTATTACCCATAAACACAATCCCAACAGAGAAAAACATCGGAGTTGCTGACCATATTGGCGTATTTGCGTGCTGTACCGACAAAGAGTTCGAAGAGAAAGCATCTGACGACGAATATCTGCATCTTCTACACCAGACACTTGCAGACAGACTGGCAGAAGCCACTGCAGAAAAACTGCACGAACTTGTAAGAAAAGACATCTGGGGATATGCTCCCAACGAGCACTTATGTATAGAGGATTTGTTTAGCGAGAAGTATCAGGGCAAGCGACCAGCCGTAGGTTACCCATCACTACCCGATCAAAGTTTGAATTTCCTTATTGACGAGATACTTGACTTCAGTTCCATAGGCATAAGACTTACCGAAAACGGTGCTATGAAACCACATGCCAGCACAAGCGGACTGATGTTTGCACATCCAGAAGTCAAGCATTTCTGTGTGGGCAAAATAGGAATGGATCAGTTGAGCGACTATGCTAAAAGAAGGAATGTAAGCACCGAATACATCAAAAAGTTTTTGGTATAAAGCAAAATTGTTGTAACTTTGCTCGTGCAGCAAATATAGAAGACGAATTTCGTCATAACTCACCATTGACACAAATAGCATCATTGACACAAATAGCATCATGGAAATTAAAAGCGCAGAATATGTTATAAGTAGTCCAACAGTAGATAAATGTCCCAGCACAAATATGCCGGAATATGCGTTTATCGGACGAAGCAACGTTGGAAAATCAAGTCTGATAAACATGCTTACCGGTTTTAGCAAACTTGCAAAAACATCTGCCACACCAGGCAAGACAATGTTGATAAATCATTTTTTGATAAACAAGGAATGGTATTTGGTCGACCTACCCGGATACGGATATGCCAAACGAAGCAAGAAAGAGCAGGAGAATCTGCAACGCATGATTACAAGCTACATTCTGCAGCGCGAACAGATGACAAATCTCTTTCTGCTAATAGACTGCCGTCACGAACCACAAAAAGTGGATCTCGAATTCATTGAATTTCTTGGCGAACACGGAGTCCCATTCAGCATAATATTTACCAAGGCAGACAAACTGAGCCGTAACCAATTGGCATGCAGCGTACAGTTTTACCTTAACCGACTTCGTCAGGATTGGGAAGAGTTGCCGCCATACTTCGTAACATCTGCAGAATCAAAACTCGGAAGAGAAGAAACACTAAACTACATTGAGCAAATCAACAAAGATGTAGCAGCTCAATAGATATGCGAATCATATACTGTACATACCTTTTAATTGTTGCATTACCTGTTTTGGCAATTGTCACAATACTGGCTTCACTTTCGACTATCGTAGGCTGCACATGTGGCTATGCAAAATTCTGGGGGTACTGGCCTGCAAGAATTTGGTCATGGTGCATGATTAGGGTGCTTTTGCTGCCTGTTCATGTTGAGGGCAGAGAGAAGATTGACAAGAAGACAAGTTATGTGTTTGTTGCCAATCATCAAGGAAATTTTGACATTTTCTTGATTTATGCTTTCCTCGGTCACGACCTGAGATGGATGATGAAGAAATCACTGAGAAAGATTTTCCTCATCGGCAAAGCATGCGAAAGTGCAGGACATATCTTTGTGGACAAGAGAGGTCCAAAAGCAATAAAGAAGACCTATGATACAGCTCGCAACATACTGCAAGGTGGAGCGTCGGTTGTTGTGTTCCCTGAAGGAGCCAGAACATTTACCGGACATATGGGTTATTTCAAGAAAGGGGCATTTCAACTTGCCGACGAACTGCAATTGCCAGTTGTCCCTATTACGTTGAACGGACCATTTGACGTGATGCCAAGAACAACGAGTAACCCTTTTATAAAAAGAGCCAAACTCTCCATAATAGTCCACGACCCTATTTTCCCTAACGGCAAGGGACATGAGTCAGAACTTGAAACTATGGAAAAAGCATACAATGCCGTTATGGGTGGATTGCCCAAAGACAGGCAAGGATATGTACAGAACGACGACCAATAAGAACCGTTTACAGGAAACGACATCTCTGACACACAAAAAGACAATGTCATCATCTAAATATTGCAGCAACAATGATCCTGATAGCAGACAGCGGAAGTACAAAGACTACATGGTTATGCCTTGGCAACGAAGGAGTTACCACACTTGGAATAAACCCCATACGCGATAACGAGGAAACCATCAGCAAAGCCATTGAAAGAGGAAGAGAGGCTCTTTACAACCAAAGCAAAGAGTCTGGCAAATACTCATTCCTGCCTCAAGAAATAGACCATGTCTACTTCTATGGTGCAGGATGTATCCCTCCCTACTCCACAACTGTCAAGCGACTCATCCAGCGAGCCTACCCCAATGCAAAAGTCTCGGTGGAAAGTGATATGATGGGGGCTGCACTGGCTTTATGCGGACACAACGAAGGCATTGCCTGCATACTCGGCACGGGCAGCAATTCATGCCACTTCGATGGAAAGAAAATCATTAATCAAACACCTGCCTTGGGATATATTCTGGGTGACGAAGGCAGTGGTGCGTCCCTTGGCAAAAGACTCGTTGGTGACATCCTGAAGAAACAACTGCCCACATCAATCCAGGAAAGCTTCTACGAAGAAACATCACTATCTCAACACGAAATAATTGACAGGGTATACCGACAGCCTATGCCAAATATGTTTCTTGCCAGTTTAACACCATTTCTTGCACGACATCTTGACAATTCAAAAGTAGAAGCCTTGGTAGTTGACGAATTTAGAAGATTCCTTCGGCGAAATATCAAGAACTACGGAAGACCCGAATTAGCAGTACATTTTGTAGGTGGAATAACTGCCACATTTGCAAAGCAACTGCAGAAAGCCATTGAGAAAGAAGGTCTTATTCTTGGACAAATTATGTCTCATCCCATTGTCGGAATGGAAAAGTATCACTTAGAAACCTGTGAAAAAGGCATATAAAACCATCGCAACCTACAAATATGTTTTGAAACATATAAAATTATTTGGTTATATATAAATTATCAACTAAATTTGCATACGTTATCCTGAAACAAACAATCTTTTTACCTTAAACAAAACTAATACCTAATTGAAAAGTGGCTCGCTGTGAAGCGAGCCAATTTTCCTTATTTATATACTTGTTACTCAAATGCCGAGCAACAGTTTTTCCAATTTGTATGCTTGAAAATTCACCTCTTCATCTTTCCACTGCCCCAATCTAATCGCGTTTTTCAGAAGCTGCTACTGCTTTTTCTGGAAGCTGCTACTGCTTTTTCCGGAAGCTGCTACTGCTTTTTCTGGAAGCTGCTACTGCTTTTTTCAGAAGCTGCTACTGCTTTTTTCAGAAGCTGCTACTGCTTTTCAAAAAACAATTAAGCAATCCTTTACCAACTGTAACTCAATCCCATACTGAGCCATTCTCTGAACATCCAGTACGAACCATTCTCACGACGATACTTTGTGTTATTGTCAATAAACTTAGGATAGAGGAACAATTTACTGGTTAGATATTTATTTATTGTAAATGTAAACGTATTCTCCCACTCTATATTGGTATACTTGAAATCACTGAACCAATACAGTCGGGTGTTCCATTGTACATTCTTCCATATATTCCAATTGAACGTCATTGTCACGTTAGGACCAAAAGTAAACTTCGTGTTTTTGTCATCCTCCTGTATGTATCTGCTTCTTAGTGCAGCCCTGTCTACATACGTCATATTAATAGACATTGGAGCAAGGAGTAAAGATCCTTGGAACTTATTCTTTTTCAACTTGTAATCCATACCTATTGCAAGTTGTACATAAACAGGAGATGCAAAGTCGGCGGTCACCTCGTTGGTGTTAGTTTTGAAGTTAGGATAAAGTTGAGTGTACGACATAAGTTGCGTAGAATAGAACCAATTTTTTGCTGCCTTATAACCCAGCTTTGATGTGAGGCGCAGCAGATTACTAGTAACCTTCAGCGTATGGCAAGTATCGCTGGGAGCTGTTTGGAAGCCTAACTGCAACTCAAGTCTGTTGTCCCATTGTAACTTCTGCTTATTGTCGTAGTTTGCCTCCAACGTAATCATTGCTAAAGCAGCATAATTGTTTTCACCTCCCTGAAACCAGTTGTCGGAGAAATGCGACTGCGTTATCTGGAGAGAGGAGTTTCCCTTAATAGTCCAAAAGTTTGGTTTTCTTGTTATTGCTGCTATGGTATCAGTTATATCATGCTCAATGTCTGCCAATTGAATCTCATCCATAATCCTCTTGTCTGTAGACATTGGCTTTTCGACATCAGCCACCATGGCCCCCTCGTGCTTCACCTGCTCTTGTGTCTGCTGAAACAAAACAGGATTCCTGGCGTACATCGAGGCCAATTGCATATTAATGCCTGCCAATGCTTGCAATTGCTCATCGCCACCCGACTGCAACATAGCATTTTTACGTGATGACAATGAAGAAGGCAGCCAACTTATACCCATACTCTGTTGCAAGGGTGCACGATAAAGTGTACCTGTAGATATCAGCGGAAAAAAATATGGATTCATAGTTATAGTGCGTGTCTCGGTTGCGGCAATAGAATCAGCCTTGCGATATTTGTCGAGCAACAATTCCAAAGAGTCTGCATATAGTTGCCATTTTATCTTAACGCTGTCAGCATATATTTGATTTCTTTTTTGCGATCTGATTCTTTGAGCAGACACTACGGCTGTATCGAAAGAAAGCAAAATCGTCACAAATAGTAAAAACTTCTTCATATATTTTAATTTTTGACGCAAAGATACAAATAAATCAACAAATATTCCATTAGTTGGACTTATTTTCCTAACTTTGTACAATATTATAATCACATGTGCACGCGCACACGCACGCACTGCGCTTTACTCAGGCGAGCACATTAAACACGAGAAGGGTATTTTTTTAATTTCAAAAAACAACAAGCCACTGGCAAAACAACAGAGACAAACATCAATAATACTGAAGTAAACATTAAAAAACATATATGGATAAAAACACACTTACAGGATTTGTGCTCATAGGAGCAGTGCTGATTGGATTCAGTTATTTCAGTCGTCCAAGCCAAGAAGAGATTGAGGCGCAGAAGAAGTATCAGGAAGAATTGATAGCAGAAGCCAGACGCGACTCTATCAACAAGGCACGTCAGGATTCCCTGGCAATAGTCGATGCCGATTCCATGAAGACAGTCATGGCAAACGACAGCACCAAAGCATTTTACAAGAACAGAATTGGAGAGGAGAAAGCAATCGTATTAAAAAACAACAACGTGGCAATACAGTTGAACACAAAGGGTGGCGTTGTTGAGAAGGTCACGATGCTTGGTTCCTACAAGTCTCAGGACAAAAAAAGTCAGGTGGAATTGCTGACCCCTGGCAAGAACGAGATGGTAATCTCCATCGAAGGAAAGAATGAGCACATTATTACCTCCGATTACTATTTTGATGTTGTCAACCACACAGACAGTACTGCAACAATGCGTCTTACTGCAGGCAATGGCGGTACCCTCGATCTCAAATACAGGCTGCAGGAAGGCAGTTATATGGTTGACTTCACCATTGAGGCAAAGAACCTTGACAAGTATCTATCTATCAACAGCAACAAATTGAACATTGCATGGTCTGACACCTGTGCACAGCAGGAGAAGGGATTCGATTTCGAGTCACGCTATGCAACTCTCACCTATAAGGAGAAGGATGACGACACAGACTATCTTTCTGCCACAGGAACGGAAACCGAGCAGATGGAGAATGCACTCGACTGGGTTGCATTCAAGAACCAGTTCTTCAGTTGTGTTCTGATCGGTCATCAGGATTTCACCAATGCGCAACTCTCAAGCACTGCATTGGAGAAGGGTTCTGGCAACCTGAAATACTACACCGCAACAATGCAGACAGCATTCGACCCAACTGGCAAAACCCCTACCCTGATGCAGATGTACCTCGGTCCAAACGACTACCATTTGCTGCAGGACCACAACGAACTTAGCGCCAGCGACAAGGACTTGGAACTTGACGAATTGGTTTATTTGGGATGGCCACTGTTCAAGTGGATCAACAGATTCTTTATCATCTATATTTTCGACTGGTTGACAGGCTGGGGATTCTCTATGGGACTTGTTCTTTTCCTTCTGACTATCCTCATCAAGATTATTGTTTACCCAACAACGCGCAAAAGTTATCTGAGCAGTGCACGTATGCGTGTTCTCAAGCCAAAGGTTGACGAGATAAGCAAGAAGTATCCTAACCAGGAAGATGCCATGAAGAAGCAGCAAGAGGTGATGGGTCTCTATCGCGAATACGGAGTATCACCTATGGGCGGATGTCTGCCAATGCTTATCCAGATGCCTATCTGGATTGCACTCTTCAACTTTGTTCCTAACGCAATCCAGTTGCGCGGTCAGAGCTTCCTCTGGGCAGACGACCTCTCTGCATACGATGACATCATCAATTGGGGAACAGAGATCTGGGGACTCGGCGACCACCTTTCACTTTTCTGCCTTCTGTTCTGTGCAACCAACATCGTAAACACATGGATTTCAATGCGTCAGCAAAAAGATCAGATGAGCAGCGAGCAGGCAGCACAGATGAAGATGATGCGTTATATGATGTATTTCATGCCTATCATGTTCTTCTTTGTGTTCAACACCTACTCAAGCGGTCTCTGCTACTACTACTTCCTTTCGGGTCTGACAAGCATCCTTATGATGTGGTATTTGCGCAAGACCACAGATGACAACAAGTTGCTCGCACAGCTTGAGGCATATCGTGAGAAGCACAAGAACGACCCCAAGAAGTTGTCTGGAATTGCCGCTCAGTTCAAGGCACTCCAAGAACAACAGGAGCAACTACGCAAAATGCAGCAGAACAAAAAATAAAGCGTAGCCTACTTTGGTTTTCCCTCACAGGATCTATACAAGGCTGTATCGAATAAACAATATATAAATTAGCGGAATAACCTTTCATCCGTTTAATAAACAAAAAATAATGAATACACTAAAGATTATGACCATAGCAAGCGTCATGATTTCAGCAACAAACACCATCAGCGCCGCTCAACCAGAGAACAATGCTGTCATTGGCAAACACGAACTTAAACTGAGCAGTGACCGCATGACGCCCGAAGTACTCTGGGCGATGGGACGCATTGGAAGTCACGTTGTAAGTCCTGACGGCAAAAATGTTGTGTATACAGTCAGTTACTACAGCGTAGAGCAAAACAAGAGCCACACTGTCATCTACATCTGTGACGCAGATGGCAATAACCAGAAACTGCTGACCAAGGACGGAAAGAGCGAGTTGGAGCCAGCCTTCATCCTGAACGGCAAGCGCATTGCCTTCATAAGTGGAGGACAACTATGGAGTATGAACCTCGACGGTAGCGATCGTGTTCAGATGTCAGAAGGTGAAGAAATCGGCGGATTTAAATTTTCACCCGACGAGAAACACGTCCTGCTTATTCGTGAGGTAAGCCAGACCAGCAGCATCCAGGCGAAGGAAAAGGACCTGCCTCTTGCAACAGGAATGGTAATCAACGAACTCAACTATAAGCACTGGGATACCTACGTTACATCTATTCCTCATCTCTTTGTGGCGCCATTCAGCGAGAATAAAGTAGGTGAGGCAAAGGACCTGCTTGACGGCGAGCCTTTTGAATGTCCTATGCTTCCATTTGGAGGTACAGAGCAGTTCTGCTGGAGCCCTGACAGCAAACAGGTTGCATACACAAGCCGCAAAAAGACTGGAGTGGCATATGTCACCTCAACCGACAGCGACATCTACCTATACGACATAGAGAGTGGCAAGACACGCAACATTTGCAAGCCGGAAGGATATGTTGAGCCAGACTTTGATGCGACAAAGTCACTGGAGCACCAAGCAAAGAACAAGTTTACCGAAGACATTAATGCTGGCTACGACCAGAACCCCCAGTTCTCACCCGACGGCACAATGATTGCATGGCAGAGTATGGAGCGTGATGGCTATGAGAGCGATCGCAACCGTCTCTGTATCCTTAACCTGAAGACCGGGCAAAAACAATATGTTACAGAATCTTTTGAAAGCAGCGTAGAAGGCTTCTGCTGGGGAGCAGACAACAAATCGCTCTTTTTCGTTGGTGTATGGCACGCTCGCCAGATGGTCTACCAAACAAACCTGAAGGGTGAGGTCAAGTGTCTCACGACAGGCAACTACGACTATGGTTCGGTACAGTTGGTTCCGGGAGGAAAGCAACTCCTCGTAGAACGTCACAGCATCTCTGCCCCATCCGACCTCTACCTGCTCAGCCCCATCAAGAACAAGCCTGCCGTACTGAAACAGATTACCCACGAGAACGACCATCTTCTCTCTCAACTTGCATTCGGAAAAGTAGAAGAACGTTGGGTCAAGACCACCGATGGAAAGGAGGAACTCTGCTGGGTCATCTATCCAAGCCACTTCGACCCGTCGAAGAAGTATCCAGTACTGCTCTTCTGCGAAGGCGGTCCGCAAAGTCCTGTCAGCCAGTTCTGGTCATACCGCTGGAACTTCCAGATTATGGCAGCAAACGACTACGTCATCATCGCACCCAACCGCCGCGGTCTGCCAGGATTTGGCATGGAATGGCTTGAGCAGATCAGTGGTGACTACAGCGGTCAGTGTATGCAGGACTACCTTTCAGCCATCGACGACATCAAGAAAGAACCATGGGCAGACGAGAACCGTCTTGGTTGTATAGGTGCCTCGTTTGGTGGTTACAGTGTATATTGGTTAGCCGGCAATCACGACAAGCGCTTCAAAGCATTTATCTCTCACGATGGAATCTTCAACACCCAACAGCAGTACCTTGAAACCGAGGAGATGTGGTTTGCCAACTGGGATCTCCTGGCAGCACCCTGGCGTCGTGGTTTCACCGCCAAAGACAAGTCACGCATCGTAGAAGTCGATGTAACCCCCAAGGGCAAGCACAACGTCTTTGTCCAGAGTCCACACCTATATGTTGACCGTTGGGACACACCAATACTCTGCATTCATGGTCAGAAGGATTTCCGCATAGAATACACTCAGGCACAATCTGCCTTTGCGGCAGCTCGTCTGCGAGGAATCGATGCCCAGCTTCTTCTCCTGCCCGACGAGAATCACTGGGTGTTGAAACCACAGAACGGAATCCTCTGGCAGCGTACATTCTTCCGTTGGTTGGACAAGTATTTGAAATAAAACAAATATAAGTCACCGACAGAAATCCGACCTTACCCTGCATAGAGGTAAAATAACACAAGACTATAAACATAAAAGATAACTCCAATGGAAAAACTTTCAGACAAACCAGCTATGCGCTGGACTGCCCTTGTCATTGTAAGCGTAACAATGATGTTCGGTTACTTCTTTACCGATGTGATGTCACCTCTCGAGCCCCTGTTGACAGCTCCCGTTGAGGACGGTGGTCTCGGACTTGGATGGACAAGTGACGAGTACGGATTCTTCAGTGGTTCGTACGGATTCTTTAACGTGTTCCTGTTGCTGCTTTTCTTTGGCGGCATCATCCTCGATAAGTTTGGCATCCGCTTCACAGGTATCATGAGCACCATGCTTATGTTCGGTGGCGCCTGCATCAAATGGTATGCTGTCAGCCGTGGCTTCGAGGGTAGCGTGACACTGCCTCTCGGCATTGGCACATACTCAACACAGGTCATTGTGGCATGTCTTGGCTTTGCCATCTACGGCGTTGGCTGCGAGATTGCCGGCATCACTGTCAGCAAGGTTATAGTGAAGTGGTTCACCGGTCACGAGCTTGCCCTGGCTATGGGCTTGCAGGTTGCACTTGCTCGTCTCGGTACAGCTGCAGCACTTAGCTTCGCGCTGCCATTTGCTACCATGATTGGTGGTGTAAGTGCATCTGTTGCCCTTGGTGCATCACTGCTATGCGCAGGTATGGTTGCTTTCATAGTCTACAGTTTCATGGACAAGAAGGAGGACGCAGCAAGTGCCAACACAGCCAATGTGGATGCAGAAGAAGGCTTCAAGTTCTCCGACCTCGGCCTTCTCTTCAAGAATCCCGGTTTCTGGTGTGTTACTTTGCTCTGCCTGATGTTCTACGCAGGTGTATTCCCATTCCTTAAGTTTGCAACCAAACTGATGGTTATGAAGTATGGCGTAAATCAGGGTATTGCCGGTTTCATTCCCAGTATGCTTCCTTACGGAACAATCGTCCTCACCCCATTCTTTGGATATGTCTACGACCGATTTGGAAAGGGCGCTACACTTATGCTTATCGGCAGCGTATTGCTGACATTGGTACACGTTGTCTTCGCTTTGCCAATGAACAGTGTTGCCATTGCGATAGCAATGATGCTCGTTCTTGGCGTAGCCTTCGGACTTGTTCCCAGTGCCATGTGGCCATCTGTTCCAAAACTCATTCCAATGAAGCTTCTTGGCACTGCATACGCACTTATCTTCTACATCCAGAACATCGGACTGAGTATGGTGCCCATCCTTATCGGTAAGGTCAACCAAGCCAACACCGATGACAATGGCATCATTGACTATACGCAGACAATGACAATATTCGCGGCATTTGGCGCTGTTGCCATTGTCATCTCACTCATTCTGCTGAGCCTCGACAAAAAGAAAGGCTACGGACTTGAACAAAAGAATCTTAAGTAAATGCGAATTGACATCATAACAGTGCTGCCCGAGTTGGTGCTCCCCTTCACACAGGAGAGCATCCTCGGTCGTGCACAGAAGAAAGGACTTGTTGAGATTCACGTGCACAACTTGCGTGACTACTCAACCAACCGCTGGCGCAGGGTTGACGACTATCCCTTCGGTGGATTTGCCGGTATGGTTATGCAGTGCGAACCTATCGACCGTTGCATCTCCCAGCTCAAGTCCGAACGCCACTACGATGAAATCATATTCACCTCGCCCGACGGAGAGCAGTTCGATCAGCCTATGGCAAACGAACTGTCATTAAAGGAGAATATCATCATCCTCTGCGGGCACTATAAGGGAATCGACTATCGTGTACGTGAACAGTTAATAACGAAAGAGGTCTCCATCGGCGATTACGTGCTGACAGGAGGCGAACTTGCCGCTGCAGTCATGACCGATGCCATCGTACGTATCATACCTGGAGCAATAGGTGATGAACAAAGTGCTCTGTCAGACTCTTTTCAGGACAACCTTCTTGCGGCTCCTGTATACTCACGTCCCAAGGAGTATGTTGGTGTTAACGGAGAGTCATGGGGAAGCGTTCCCGAAATCCTTCTCTCTGGTCATGAGGCAAAGATTAAGGAATGGGAACTCGCCCAGAGCATGGAAAGAACCAAGAGATTAAGACCAGACCTGTTAAAGAAATAATACTATGAGCGAACAAAAGAAGAAACCACTGAACCTGTACGTCATTGCAGGATGCAATGGTGCAGGCAAGACAACTGCAAGTTTCACTGTACTGCCAGAGATGCTTAACTGCAGGGAGTTCGTCAATGCCGACGAGATTGCCGCCGGCTTGTCGCCATTCAATCCGGAAGGTGTCGCCATTCAAGCAGGACGCTTGATGATTGACCGAGTTATTCATCTTCTTAAGGAAGGTGTGACATTTGCTTTCGAGACAACCCTGAGCACACGTTCCTATGTCAAACTTATCCAACAGGCTCAACGACGTGGATACTTTGTGACACTGTTGTTCTTCTCTCTCCCATCACCCGAGCAAGCCGTCAAGCGTGTGGCAAAGAGAGTCAGCCAGGGTGGACACAACATACCGCTCGACGTCATCTACCGTCGTTACCGTGCAGGACTGAGCAATCTGTTCAAACTTTACACACCTGTAGTGGATTACTGGGCGCTCTATGACAACTCCACATGTCCGGCATCCAAGATTGCGTGTGGATGGAAGGGACAGAAACCCGAAATAGAGAATCAAGACCTATACAACGATTACTACAACAAATATAATAAGGAAGAGGAGGAAGAAAAATGAAAGATCGTGAAAAGCTAGAAATGGCACGTCGCATCGACAAGGGAATCCTCCTTGCTCAGACGCGCCTTATAGAGAGAGCAAAGCATGACAACCTTTCTCTCGTTGTAAGAAGAGGTAATCTCGTCCTTGAGATACCCGCTAACGAATTGTAAGAAGAACAACACTGAATAGAACAAAGAGCTCTGGGAACCTCCATATCCTTTATGATGACCAAGGATTAAGGAAATTCCCAGAGTTCTTTGTTTGTAAAATCTGTAAGATATAATCACAAGGTGGCAAGTCCTGCCACAATCTGTTCCAGAGACTGCTTAACGACAGAGCGTGGGCATCCTAAGTTGGCGCGCATATATCCTACACCACCAGGTCCGAACATACTGCCAGAGTTAAATCCCACACCACACTTATCCGCAAGGAATCTTACCAGTTTTTCCTGTGCTTCTTCTCCTGTGCTTTCACCTGCAAGTTGTGCGAGAAGATTTCTGCAATCCAGCAATACAAGGAAAGAAGCCTGAGGGCGAATTACCTTTATCTTGTCGGTAGCATTCTCCAAACCATCAGCCAACAAATCAATGTTACCCTGTACATAGTCCAGCATTTGCTCTCTCCATTCGTTGCCCTCATCCGTGTAGCATGCGGCTGCGCATGAATAGCAGAACACATTACCAAGGTCCATGTCACTATTCTCTATATACGAGAAATATTTCTCACGAAGCAAGGGGTTCAGAACAACAGCCTGCGAACAAACAATACCTGGCATATTGAATGTCTTGCTTGGTGCCTGTAAGGTGATACTGATTCTGCCGGCCTCTTCACTGACTGTGGCGAAAGGAATATGCTGGTGTCCTCCGAGAACCATATCACAGTGAATCTCGTCGCTTACTACCAATACACCTTCCTCGGCACATATCTGCGCCACTTTCTGCAAGGTATCCCTACTCCAGCAGATTCCCGCAGGATTATGAGGATTGCAGAGTATCATCATCTTGCATCCCTTGACATCTTCGCGCAAAGCATCAAAATCCATCTCGAAAGATGATTCCGTACG
Source organism: uncultured Prevotellaceae bacterium (assembly GCA_945833925.1). Classification (GTDB taxonomy): domain Bacteria; phylum Bacteroidota; class Bacteroidia; order Bacteroidales; family Bacteroidaceae; genus Physcousia. The sequence goes on along the minus strand of CAMAFX010000003.1, from coordinate 60,426 downwards.
AACCAGATGATTCCACTTGACAACTCTGTCGCTGCCTTCCGGAACGAATCTGAACGGATGGTATACAGGATCCTGTATCAGAATCTTGTCACCCTTCTCCGTGAAGGTCTGAATAGCAAGATAAATACCTGCCACAACGCCTGGAACATAATTGATGTACTCTGGCTTTATCTCCCACTGATAATGGCTTCTACACCAGTCAACAATACTTTGACGATACTCGGTTGTGCTGCAAGTGTAACCCATTATTCTCTGTTCGAGACGTTTCTGCAACGTTCGCATAACAAACGGTGGAGTTGCAAAGTCCATATCGGCAACCCACATTGGCAGCACATCATCCCTGCCGCATACATCTTTCAGATACACATACTTGTATGCATCAGTGCCACGTCTTTCTATTATCTCATCAAAGTCGTATTTCATATACCTTATTATATATATATATAAGCAATTCAAAAGCCAATGATATAACGATGGATTACCTTCCGTCAATCCTCCAACGCTCCGATTATATCCTTTACACTGGAGAAGTGATGACGATCCAAGTATTCATTGATACCAACAGCGACCTTCTCCGATATTGCAGGATCAAGGAAGTTGGCTGTTCCTATCTCTATGGCAGACGCTCCTGCCAGAAGGAACTCAATTGCATCGGTTGCACTGCTTATACCTCCAAGGCCTATCACCGGAATGTTAACGGCATGTGCCACCTGATAAACCATTCGCAACGCAACAGGTTTTACTGCAGGACCGCTAAGACCTCCTGTTCCAATAGACAGCAGTTTCTTGCGTTTTTCGGCATCAATAGCCATACCCATGAGTGTGTTGATAAGAGAGACAGCATCGGCTCCGGCATCCTGAACAGCCATTGCAATATCAGTAATGCTTGTCACGTTAGGAGACAACTTCACAATAAGCGTCTTTGGATAAGCCTCACGCACAGCCTTTACAACTGTAGATGCGCCTTCTGGGGTAACACCGAAAGCCATTCCACCTTGCTTTACATTTGGACATGATATGTTCAGTTCTATGGCTGGTATATTCTCCAGTTCTGCTATTCTCGCTGCGCACTCTGCATAGTCCTCTGGCGTCGAACCCGACACGTTTACCAAAACACGGGTTGGAAGGTCCTTTATCATGGGATATATATGGTCGCAGAAATGTGCCACGCCCTTGTTCTGAAGACCTACACAGTTCAGCATTCCCTGCGCGGTTTCTGCCATACGTGGATATGGATTGCCCTGGCGTGGATTCAAGGTCGTTCCTTTTACTATAATACCACCAACCTTACTCAGGTCTACGAAGTCCTGAAATTCTACTCCGTAACCGAAAGTTCCCGAAGCAGTCATTACGGGGTTCACCATTTCAAGTGAACCAATTTTAGTTCTTAAATCTGCCATGGCTTTTACCATTTAAGTTCCTTAATATCAAAAACAGGTCCGTCGGTACAAACACATTTGTGCCCATCATTGGTATCTTGCACACAACAAAGACACGCACCAACTCCGCACGCCATCTTATTCTCAAGCGAAACCTCACACTTTACGTCCGACTCCGTTGCATATCGCGCAACAGCCTTCATCATAGGAGATGGTCCGCAAGTGGAAATTCTATCAAACTTCTTTTCTTTCAAAACTGAATGCTGTGTTACAAAGCCCTTTTCACCCTTCGAGCCATCTTCTGTGGTAATATACACATCACCATACTTCTCGAACAAGTCTAATTGCAACAAATCACTCTCCGAGCGTGCGCCTATAAGGAAGGTTGGTCTGCACCCCATTTCAGACATCCATTTGCCCATATAGAGTAAAGGTGCACATCCTACACCTCCTCCTACGAGCAAGATCTTCTCGTCTTTACCAGCAGGCAGGGTGAAACCATTACCGAGTGGAAGTACGCAGTTGAGCGTATCACCCTTTTTGAGTTTTGCAACCTGTCGTGTACCATCGCCAACAGTTTGAACCAAAAACCATAACTGATTTGTTTTACTATCCATATAATGAATAGAAATAGGGCGTCTTAGAAAAGTGGTAGACGACCCATCTATTCGGAGTTGAGCGAACTGTCCTGGCACCATTTCTGGCAACGGAGCCTTTGTGTCCGTCAACTTAATCAAAACATATCGTGGATGAGGGTGGCTTACTTCTACAACCTCAAGATCCAATATATACTTCTTCATGGCTAAATCACAAATAGAGAAATTAAATACATCTTATACTATGCAAATTTAACAAAAACATATCAAGCACACAAATAAATAAGGGAAACTTTTCAGTTCCCCTTAAACGTCTCGAAAGTACCATCATCAAAGAAGATACGAATTTCAGTTATCTTCCTTCGTTTGATGTTATGAAGTTTCGCAAATTCCATCTCTGCCTGAAGTGCATCCATGAAAGCCTCTCTTTCACTATCGAAAGAATTTAACACCGATGGATGCTCTGAAGGGACACCATTTGCGTTTCTATTTGCCTCGCGCGCGCGAACATTATGACTATATGCCGTTCCAGAAGCATTAGCAGGATTATTTGGAGACGTATTTTGTGACTTTAGGGAATTGACAGAACCCGGTGTATCATACTCAGGAAACAGCGTATCAGAAGTCCTGTTAACATCAGTTCCAGCATTGTCTGACACGTTTCCTTCCCCCTGTGAGCCACTCTCATCAGACAGGAACATCTCACCCTCGCCAAACAGAAGCCAACTAAGATTCAAGTTAGGAAAACGGCGGTGCATAGCCTCCGCATGCTTCATTGTGGGGGCCGTCCTACCATTAAAGATACTAGACAATGAAGCAGGTGACAGTCCGGTTGCTCGAGAGAACTCTTGCTGGGTCATTCCCTCACTTCTCATGATTTGCAAAATACGATCTTTCATTTTCTCCAAATTTCAATGTGACGATGATGCATAAACACAACACTCACTTTTTTCAAATGCAAAGATAGCAAATCGCCTTTTACAAAACAAGAAATTGAAAATAAAAAGTAAAACAACAAATGAAAATTTGTTTTTCTTGTTTTAAACTATACATTTGTATATTATGGTTTTGTATTGCGATTACGAATATTAATAATGATAATGGGCGTATTTGTAACATTTTGGAGTAACAAGATGAACAAAATATCGCTATACATTGGTTTTCAGTGCAGTTGTGCATTATAGAATTCTATATATAACTGTATGAATACATAAAAGTAGTGAATATTTACATCAGTGCAAGTCTACTTGTAACATAGATGGAGTTATGTGTTGGTTTTGTAGACGTTACATAAAATAAAAAGTAGTGAATATGTATTCATTTAGTAATTATAACTGTCGGTTTTGGGTATTGAAATTAAAAATGTCATAGAGTATACAAAATGTTAATCGGGTGAGATTGTTGCCTTATTACTCCATTGCTGTTTTAAAATCAATAACACACTTGAAGAACGTGTATTGAAAGTAAAAACAAAATTATGTTAATTGATAATTTAAGATAAGTGAAATTATGCCATTTTTTGCGTTTTCACTCTATAACGCACAACTGGACGATTCTCAGATTTCTACGCGATTCTCAGCGCATCAAAATAAGCGTAAGATATTGAGACTTATAGAGATACCACTAATCATTCTTGTATGAACAAAAACGTATTCTAGAGTGAAAAACAGCGATTTCGGGCTATTTTGTCCGTATACAGACAGTAAATTGAGCCTTTTTTGGCACAAATAGTGCATCAAACACAGCACATTTCACCTTTTTATATACAGAAAAAGCAAAATAATACAGCAAACACGTATTTTGCGCAAGCCTAAGACATAATCTTGATGCCAGTAGACCATCTGTGAGACCACCATAAACACCGGTGAAACAGACAATCCGACACTAAAATTATTTCGGAAGATAAAGAAAGAGTGCAATGTTTGAAGTTGTACAACGACCTGCTATGAGTCATTTGGCAACAAAAAACGTCTCTGGTGGGGGAAGAAGAATCAAGTAGAAAAAAGACCATTAAACGTGCCCTTGGAGCACGTTTAATGTAGTATAAAGAAAACCAATTCACGCAGCAAGTCACCGGGCGATGTGCGATCGCCCCCTACTCCCTTTCCTCGCGCATCTGTTCGGCGTATCTCCGCAAGAATCTGCATTACCTTTACAGCCTTGTACCTCTGGCTTGCAGGAAGAATAGCCTGGCGAATCTGCCATGTAGACTTGCCCAACCATGCAGCCACCGACGCCTCATCGCGTGATGGTGCATAATAACTCTGCATAACATCCGAGAAAAATCCGAACAAAGACGCCAATGTCAGGGGTAATGCAAAAGAACGTGGGTTACTGTCATAATATTTCACTATCCTATTCGCCTTTAACACGTCGCGTGCCGCAAGGGCATTCTGCAGTTCAAAGTTGTTGTAGTCCTTGCTGATGCCCGTTTGCTCCTCTACAAGCGCTGGAGTGACCCTTGTAGTGCCTTGTGGAGTCGCCAGAAGCAGTTTGTCCATCTCCGAAGAGAGCCTGTTGAGGTCACTTCCCACGTATTCACTCAACATTTGTGCAGCGGCAGGTTCGCAATCCATTGAATTACGCTTGAAATATGACGTAACAAAGCCAGGAAGTTGGTAATCTGCCAACCGTTTCGACTCAAACAGCACGCCTACCCTCTTAACTTCCTTGGCCAATTCCTTGCGAGCATCCAATTTACCGTGTTTATGACATACAACGAGTACAGTAGAAGGATTGTAATGTGCCAAATAACTTGCCAGATTCTCCCTGTCATTCATGTTCTGCGCCTCACGCAAGAGAACAACACGATACTTTGCCATCATAGGTAGGCCCTGAGCAAAAAGAATAACCTGGTTAGCATTTGTTTCGCCACCATATATGACATCTAGATTGAAGTCGCGCTCTTCTTCTTTCAAGACCGACTTAACGATGAAGTCGCTCAACCTATCGATATAATAATCCTCCTCACCCATGAGATAATATATAGGCGAGAGATTTCCTGCACGCACATCGCGTATTATTTCCTCGTACGAAGGTCCTGCTGCTTTTGCTGCCATTATAAATTCCTATTAAACAATTACCAGTCATACTTAAGGTGTCTGACGGTCTTGTCACCATCCATAATCTTATTCATAGCCAAAATGCCCATCTCGACATGTTGTTTTGCGAAATTCTGCGTTACAGAACGATCGCTCTGACTTGTCTTCACACCCTCAGGCGTCATCGGGTTGTCAGAAACAAGCAGAAGCGCACCTGTTGGAATATGGTTGTAGAAACCGCATGTAAAGAGCGTAGCAGTCTCCATATCCACTCCCATTGCGCGCGTCTTCCTCAGATAGTCCTTGAAATCTTCGTCGTGCTCCCAAATCCTGCGGTTTGTCGTGTAGATGGTACCAGTCCAGTAATCTCTCTGCATGTCACGAATGGCAGATGACACAGCACGTTGCAGCATGAACGCAGGCAGCGCTGGTACTTCAGATGGATAATAATCGTTGCTCGTACCCTCTCCTCTTATAGCAGCAAGAGGAAGTATGAAGTCACCGAGTTGTGTTTTATGCGAGATACCGCCACATTTGCCAAGAAAAAGACAAGCCTTTGGGTTTATCGCTCCAAGCAAGTCCATGATAATGGCTGCATTGGGACTGCCCATGCCGAAATTAATGAAAGTGATGTCTCCTGCTGTTGCCATGCGCATGTTAGCCTTATAGTCGGGCACAGGAATATTGAATTCCTCGCAGAAGATATCAACGTAATTATTAAAATTTGTGAGAAGAATATACTTGCCAAAATCCTCAAGAGGATGCTGCGTGTACCTTGGCAACCAATTTTCGACAATTTCTTGTTTCGTTTTCATTTTTTTGTTATTTTTGCCTACGCAAAGATACATATTTATAATGAAATCAAAAACGAAAAGTTAAGTTTTTGAAGAAAAAGTAAACTCAGGCAGAGAAACAGCGACCATGTCCACAATGATGCCAGCACTCAATCTTCCCAATGCAGACCTGAAGACAAAGCAGGAGAACGGTCGTCCTCAGGTATTCGACATACTCAGGCAGCGCTACGTAGCACTGACGCCAGAGGAATGGGTCCGCCAGCATTTTGTGCACTTCCTTATCTCCAACAAACACTATCCCAAGGGTAGAATTGCCAACGAGACAGCGTTGCAGGTTGGCGAGATGAAGAAGAGATGCGACAGTGTTGTCTATGGCTCCAACGCCAAACCGATAGTCATTATCGAGTACAAGTCCCCATCTGTTGCCATTACCCAGAGAGTGTTCGACCAGATATGTCGCTACAATATGAAACTGCAGGTCCCCTACCTTATCATCAGCAATGGCATACAGCATTTTTGTTGCAGGATAAACTACGACGACAGGCGATACGAGTTTCTGACAGACATCCCCGACTACGAAAACATCTGAAGCACGTGCACCACGGCACACTCGCCGTAAACAGATGGCACTTGCAAAAAAAAGAATGAGGAACGGACTATGCAATCCATTCCCCATACCTTATTTATATATATAACTGCTCCTCAGTTATAATCAGATTATTCCTCAGTCTTGCGACGTGAAGTGCGGCGACCGCCACGCTTTGGCTTCTCCTCCTCGGCAGGCTTGTTCAGTTCGACACCGGCAAGTTCTGGATCGATAAGAATACGTCCGCAATACTCGCACACGATAACCTTCTTGTGCATGCGAACATCAAGTTGGCGCTGAGGTGGAATCTTGTTGAAGCAGCCACCGCAAGCATCGCGCTGTACGTACACGATACCCAGACCGTTGCGTGCATTCTTACGGATGCGCTTGAATGCGCTGAGCAAACGAGTCTCGATGGTCAGTTCGATACCCTTAGCCTTCTCGCGGAGTTTCTCCTCCTCGGCACGTGTCTCCTGAATAATCTCGTCGAGTTCGCTCTTCTTCAGGTCGAGGTCTGCACGACGCTCGCTCAGCATCTCGTTGCTCTTGCGAATCTGCTCCTGGAGATTTTCGATTGTATCGTTAGCCTCACGAATCTTCTTCTCGTTGAGTTGGTTGTCCAGTTCGCTGTATTCAATCTCCTTTGTCAGAGAGTCATACTCGCGGTTGTTGCGCACATTGTCCATCTGAGCCTTGTAGCGTGCGATGTCTGAGTTGTTCTTCTCGATTGTACCCTTGCGCTGGCTAACCTCGCTTCTCAGATTCTCGCTCTGCTCGAGCATACGTCCCACGCGAGTTGTCAGTCCCTCAATCTCGTCCTCCAGGTCCTGCACCTCGAGTGGAAGTTCACCACGGAGAGTCTTGAAAGAGTCAATCTCACTCAACATTGTCTGCAACTGATACAAGTTCTTCAGTTTAGCCTCAACGGTCATTTCCGATGGGTCCTTTACTTTTTCTCTTGCCATAAACTATATTGTATTTATAATGATTAAATTCTCGATTCCTTTGCCGTACTGCGTTTATTACCGACCGCAGGAACAGGCACGCAGCGTTTTTATAAGAGATACTTTATCGGGTTTGTGTTGACACTCGTCACGAACACTGGCATCATTGGCAACTTGTCCTCGATTACCTGTCGGAAAATCTCCACCGTGAACTTCTCGCTCTGGTAGTGTCCAAGCACTCCAATCTGGATTTTCTGTTCCATGCCGAAATACTGATGATAGTGCATCTCTCCGGTAAGGAAGGCGTCAGCCTCCATCCTGATGGCATCGTCCATGACAAAATCGCCGGCACCACCGCACAGAGCCACGCTGACGACAGGTCTGCTCAGCAGTTCGTTGTGCATCAGACACTCCACGCCGAACACGTTCTTCACCTTCTCAAGGAAGATGAGCGAGTCGAGCGGAGCGGGGAAATACCCCATCACACCCGAACCAGCCATGACGGTGCGCTCGTGCAGTCCGTTCCTCACCGTCACCCTGCGTGGGTTTATCATCTGCACGTCCACCAGTCCCAGTTTCTCTGCAATCTTATAGTTGACGCCATCCTCTGCATTGTCCAGGTTTGTGTGTGCCGCATATATGGCAATGTCGTTCTTTATTGCCATTCTCACCACACGTTCCACCTGTGTGTCGTCGCCGACCTTTTTCAGTCCGCGAAACAGCAGTGGGTGATGTGCCACTATGAGATTACAATCCATGTCGATGGCCTCGCGCACCACTTCCTCGGTCACGTCAAGACACAATAAAGCCCCTGATGCTTCCGTCTCTGTCAATCCCACTTGCAAGCCAGCATTATCGTAACTTTCCTGCAGGGGCAGAGGCGCGAATCTCTCAAGGGCGTCAATGATCTGCTTAATCTTCACGCTTGTGCTATATTAATTATGTGCAAAGTTAGTGTTTTTTGCTGAAATGAAGAACTAAAAAATGATAATTTTAAGAAAAATTAACGATTTTGCTCGTAACCCTGCGCTTTTGCTATGCTGTCGAGCAGCATTTGCAGCGGATCGCTATTTATCATGTCGTAGTCTCTCAGTATCTTGTTCACCTTCTTCCGCTTGCGGTTTTGCTTCCTTTCCTTGAATCCAAAGGGATGCATTATCTGGTCGTGCAGCGTGGGTGCCAACCTCTGCAGTATGGCATTAGGCGAATAGTCCTTGCGATGAGCGTCTTTTATCAGCGAGCCAGACAATGGTATGTGTATGCCAGAATCCGCCTTTACCACCACCTCCCTCAGTGTGTCTGTCTGCAGAGTGTCGTGTGTCAAGCAGGCAACAGGAGCGTCACCCACCCCCACTACGCTGTCCATGGTCACGCATCTTCCAGTTACTGGTCCTGCCATCAGAACCACCACCAGCGCAACCGCTGCAAAACATGCCGACCTCCTCTTAACCATCACTCGCCTCTTCCTATTTGTCAGATACCAGGGAAATTTGTTTTTTATTGCCTGATAAGTTTGCTTGCAGTTGTTGTCAACAGATTGTCGACCTTGTCCACAGGTATCACAACGTATGGTTGTCCGGCGGCATAACATGCTATCTCGTAAGCCTGATACTGCATCACGATTCCGTCCTTGTTGACCCACGGATTGTTGATTGCCTTAGGCAGATATTCCACAGAGTAGAGAGCATCCATCATCAGAGACTCCGAGAGTTCGTCGTCGGTCGACACCTCAAAATATTTCTTCAGCCCTTCCTTCAGGAAAGGTTGCAGGTCAGCATTCTGTCGGAACATATTCCAGCCGAATATTTTTCCATCCGTCTTGCGGAAAGTAGCCCCAACACAATAGGGACTGCCATGTGCGGCACCGAAGGCATAGTCGTAGCCCGAATAGACAAAAGTGATGAGAGCCGCATTCTCGTACACCTTGCGAATGTTGAACTCACGATAGCTGTCCGAACAGATACCGCCAGAATCTTTCTTCTGGTTGTTTATTGCATCTACAACCATGGCTTTTACATCCATCAGGTCGCCATCGTAGGTTCCGCTCATGCAAATTTCGTTAATCCACTCCATCACCGCATTGGCAAGCAACGGAGCCTGCGAAGCCGACGGCACATCCACCACGCACTTCAGACCTGGCACAGCATCCTCGTCACCCATCGTTTCGCTACGGTACTCATCGGAAAGTGCCCAGGTTGTGTCTACAGTCACGCTGTCCAAATGTATCTCGCTCAAGTCGGCCATGGGGTGCTGAATCTCCTCCACCGTTACCGGCACGCTTGGCTCTTCGCCTTTTTGCCTGCATCCAGTGGCAAGACACATTGTCGCTGCAAACACGCCGGCTGTCAATTTTATCTTATTCATACGCACATTATTTAACTGAATGCAAATTTATGAAAAAAACGCGTTCAGCGCCATCTGTCGGCAAGTCTTTTCCACTATTTGCAATTCTTTTTCACATTACAAAACGAAAATGCATACATTTTAACAGTAAAATTCAGTAAAATTCGTAAATTTGCACACAGCAGTGCTGATGCACCATGGCGCAAGCCGGGCGCAGAGACGCTGACAACACGATTAAATGACAAAGAAATGGCAATGATATTCCACAGGACAACAGCGTCCATCGACGACCTCACACTCGTCCTAAACAAAGACACGTCTGGCCCGCAACAGAGCGAGATGCGCAGCAAGCATCTGCCTGCCGAGTGGTATCCGCAAAGCGGAATACAATTGACATGGCCCCATGCCAACACCGACTGGGCATCCATACTGAGCGAGGTCGAGAAATGCTACATACGCATGTCGCTGGAGATTGCTCTGCGAGAGAGGCTCATAATCGTCACTCCCGAACCCGAGAGAATAGAAAAACTACTTAACGAGAAATTGCCACAAAAGGTATTGGGCAATATAACCTTCCACCGTATGCCAACCAACGACACCTGGGCGCGCGACCATGGCTTCATCACTCTCATAGGCGACACCGAAGCCAGTCTGCTCGATTTCCAGTTCAACGGCTGGGGCAAGAAGTTCGAGGCAACGCTCGACAACGAGATATGCCGCCATATGAACGAGCAGGCCATTCTGCGTGGCAGGTACGAAGACCATCTCGACATAGTGCTCGAGGGTGGCAGCATAGAGAGCGACGGACGTGGCACCATCCTCACAACAAGCCAGTGTCTTATGGCGCCTAACAGAAATCAGCCATTGAGCAAGGCTGACATCGAAGAGCGTCTGCTGAACATTCTTCATGCACAGCGCATACTATGGTTGGACCACGGCTATCTGGCTGGCGATGACACCGACTCGCACGTCGACACGCTGGCACGTCTCTGCCCCGACGACACCATAGCCTACGTGCAGTGCACCGACACCGAGGACGAGCACTACGAGGAACTTCGTCTCATGGAGGAGCAGATCAAGACCTTCACCACCATCGACGGCCGCCCATACCGCCTCGTTCCACTGCCTATGGGACCCATACGCATCGACGAGGACGGCGAACGCCTCCCCTCTACCTATGCCAATTTCCTTATCATGAACAACACCGTTCTGATGCCCACCTACGGCGACAAGGAACTCGACGACAAGGCAACGAGCCAGTTACAGAAGGCATTTCCCAAGCACGACATCGTAGGCATCGACTGCCAGGTGCTTATTCGCCAGCACGGCTCCCTGCATTGCTGCACCATGCAGTTCCCCATCGGCATCATTCCATCAACCCAAGATTAAGAGAGATCACGCACCGTAGTACATTCATAATAAACAAAACATAGCATAATGAAAGTAGGACTCATTCAGCAGTGTTGCTCGGACAACATCGAGCAGAACAAGGCAAAACTTGCAGGAAACATAGCCGACGTGGCAGGCAAAGGTGCCGAACTCGTCGTCTTGCAGGAACTGCACAACACACCATATTTCTGTCAGGTAGAGGATGTTGACAACTGCAACCTGGCGGAACCCATACCCGGCCCAAGCACAGACTTCTATGGCTCTTTAGCCAAAGAGCACAGCATCGTGCTGGTAGTCTCGCTCTTCGAACGTCGGGCAGCCGGCCTGTATCACAACACTGCCGTAGTGTTTGAGAAGGACGGAAGCATAGCCGGAAAATATCGCAAGATGCACATCCCCGACGATCCCGCCTACTACGAGAAGTTCTACTTCACGCCCGGCGACCTCGGTTTCCACCCCATCGACACCAGCGTTGGCAGACTCGGCGTGCAGGTGTGCTGGGACCAGTGGTATCCAGAAGGTGCGCGCCTCATGGCACTGCAGGGAGCCGAGATGCTCATCTATCCCACTGCCATCGGCTATGAGTCGAGCGACACACCCGAGGAGCAGGAGCGACAGCGTGAAGCATGGACCACGGTGCAAAGAGGCCATGCCGTGGCAAACGGACTGCCCGTTGTCACCGTCAACCGTGTCGGTCACGAGCCCGACCCGAGCGGTCAGACCAACGGCATACAGTTCTGGGGCAGCAGTTTCGTTGCCGGTCCACAGGGTGAGTTGCTCTACCGCGCCAGCAAGGACAAGGAGGAGAACATCGTTGTAGACATCGACATGAAGCGCTCAGAAAACGTGCGCCGCTGGTGGCCATTCCTGCGCGACCGCCGCATCGAGGAGTTCGGCGCACTGGCAAAGCGATTCATCGACTAAGCAGAAGCGCCGCACTCGTTATCCGGACAAAGGAACCATGACAGACGTGAACAAGCCCGATTTCTTATTTAGAATGGCTCGTTCACGTCTATATTTATATATTTGTCAAAACCGACACTGACATCCACCCCACAGCTGGCAAACGCGTCGAGCATCTTCTGCTGCAATTCGGCATCCATAGGCTTCTTGCCATTCAGAAACTTGTAGAACGCTGTCACACTGGGAAACGTAGCACAGAAGTAGAAACCCTTCGCCTTTGCCCTCGGCATCGAGTCGTACAACTTCCTGAACCCTACAGCCATCCTATGCTGCACTCTGCGCACTCCATACTGACATCCATTGGCATCAGGCTTGAGGCAACTGACATTGAGCATGTAGAGGCACTGCTCTCCCCGCTCCGTTTTTGCCAGATAATCCTGATAACGCGCACATTCTCCACTCATCTTGCATGATGCCATCGTACATACGGCATTGCTGAAACACATGTTGTTGTTCATGATAAAATTTGTTTTATAGGTATAATATTTCTTTTCTCGCGCTGGCGTTTCATTGTCAACCGGGCGACAGTTGACAAATCCACGTGCAGCCACATTTACAATTATACCACCAAAAAAAAAATTCGTACGGAAATTCAGCAACTTTTTTTATCGTGAAGAAAAAAATTTCTCGCAGCAGAAAAATTTTTTTTCTGTAGCGTAGAAAAATTTTTTCTGCCACGTGAAAAAAAATTTTCTGCTGCGAGAACTACAACACAGCTTCAGAACAAAAACGGAGAGACTGCGCTACTCCTTGTAGTAAACCCTCTTGACGCGTGGTGACACACCGGTAAGTATCTCGTAGGGGATGGTGCCAATGACGTCGGAAAGGGTGCTGACAGGCAGATCGTTGCCGAAGATGATAGCCGAATCGCCCTCCCTGCAGTCAATGTCCGTAACATCTATCATACACACATCCATACATATATTTCCCACGTAAGGCGCCTTCTTGCCATTCACAAGACAGTAGGCGTGTCCGTTGCCTAAGAGGCGGTCCAGACCGTCGGCATACCCAATTGGAAGCGCTGCTATGCGGCTGTCGCGTTCCAGTCTGCCACGTCGACTGTAGCCCACCGTCTCGCTGGCTGGTACGTCGTGTATCTGCAGTATGGTGGTGCGCAGCGTAGAAACATTGTGTATGAGAGCGTTGTTGCGAGGATTTATACCGTAGAGCCCCAGACCAAGGCGAACCATGTCCATCTGTCGCTCGGGGAAATGCTCGATACCTGCGCTGTTGCACATGTGGCGCAGTATATGGTGTGAGAAGGCACTCTGCAACTCGCTGCTGCCCTTCAGGAAGCGATCGTACTGAATTGCCGAGAACTCGTCGAAGACGTCGCTGTCGCTGCCCACAAAGTGCGAGAACACACTACGTGGAATAACTGCATTCTGGTGCTTCAGTCTGTCTATCAGTTGAGGCATATCCTTCAGTGGGTCGAAACCGAGCCGGTGCATACCCGTGTCCAACTTGATGTGAACAGGAAAACCGGTTATGCCCTCGTGCTCTGCCTCCTTGATGAGCGCGTCGAGCAGACGGAAACTGTACACCTCTGGTTCCAGTCGGTAACGGAACAGGGTGCGGAACGACGTCATCTCGGGATTCATGATGATGACACCAGCCGTGATGCCGGCGCGACGCAGCTCAACACCCTCGTCAGCAACTGCTACAGCCAGGTAGTCAACCCTGCTGTCCTGCAGCGTACGTGCCAGTTCGACGCTGCCTGCTCCATATCCGCTTGCCTTTATCATGCAAACCATCTTGGTGTCTGGTTTCATGAACGAGCGATAATAATTCAGATTGTCTACCACGGCACTCAGGTTAACCTCGAGAATCGTTTCGTGAACTTTCATCTCGAGCAGGTCTGTCACGTTCTCGAAATGGAAGCGACGTGCGCCCTTAATCAGAACGACCTCGTCTCGAAGAGACAGGAATGCCTTACTCTCTACCAGAGCCTCGGTTGTAGGGAAGAAGTAACGCTCCACCCCTGCCATGGCAAAGTGCGCTGCAGCATTGCACAGACACTCTCCCACTCCGAAGAAACGCGTTATGCCACGACCTGCCACCAAGGCAGCCACTCTCCTGTAGAGGGTGTCCGAATCATAGCCGCTTTGTTCTATATCGCTTAGTATAAGCACTTGGTTTCTATTCTTAGTGTCCGAGCGTCGACTCATAAAGTCAAGGGCGATGTCCAGACTGCCCAGGTCGCTGTTGTAACTGTCGTTGATCAGCGTACAACCATGCCTGCCCTCCTTCACCTCCAGTCGCATTGCCACAGGCTGCAGTTGCCCGAGGCGCTCTGCTATGATATCGTCGGGCATACCCAGGTAGCGGCATACAGCAGCACAAAGCATGGCGTCGACACTCAATGCTCCGTCCTTACCATTCCAGTTCAGTGGAGATTCGGCACTGCCACCGCAGATGCCGGCGAAGTCCTCGGGCGCCACCATTATCAGTTCGCCCTTGAACGCGCTCTTTTCCACGCAGCGTCTGACGAAGTCCGAACTCTGCACCTCAAGCGTGTTAGCAGTACTGTCGGCAGACGCATCCATGACAGGCATAAAGAGAACCGACGAATCCTTGAAGAGTTGCAGCTTCTCCATGCATTTCTGCTCCAACGAAGAGAAGTTCTCCTGATGCGCATCACCAAGGCAGGTGAACACACCTATGGTAGGCTGTATGATGCCGGCAAGCGCCTCCATCTCGCCAGGCTCGCTGATGCCAGCCTCGAAGATGGCGAGTTGAGTCTGCTCTTCAAGTGACCATACACTCAAGGGTACGCCAATCTGGCTGTTGTAACTGCGGGGGCTGCGAGTCACGACACGCTCGGGCGAGAGCATCTGGTAGAGCCATTCCTTGACGGTTGTCTTGCCGTTGCTGCCGGTGACCCCGATAACCGGCACATCGAAGCGCTCGCGGTGACGCTCTGCCAGCCGCTGCAGTGCGCTCAGCGTGTCGGGCACTATCAGGTATGTGGCGTCAGGATAAGGAATCTCTGGTTTCTCGCTTACTACGAAAGCCCTCACTCCACGTCTGTAGAGCGACGGTATGTAGCGGTGTCCGTTGCCACGCACTGTCTTGATGGCAAAAAACAGGGTCTCCTCGGGAAAGCAAAGACTACGGCTATCCGTAAGGAGCCATTTAATTTCTATCTCAGCGTCACCCATCTGGTGAGCGCCTATCAGTGTTGATATATGAGATGTTGTGTACATATTCTTGTGTTTGGTGAGTTTCTTTTTCTTACTTTATCTGCTTACTGAAACGCTCCCATATCACATCCACCGCCTCATCGCCCGGGTGATGTCCGTCGGGCGCATAGAAACGATAGTCACGCAGTTCGTCGAGCAGTATCTCGTACGCAGGAAAATAACAGCAGTTACACGGAAAGAGCCTTACGAGTTGCTCCTCTGCCAGAAGCAGCGTTGCCTTGGAGAGCTGGCTTCCATGATAGCCGTACTTGTGATAGCGGTAGGGACTGACCGTAAGGATAACCTGCAGTGATGGATTCCTCTTCAAGAGTATGTTCAGCATACCCTGCAGTTCATCCGTCACCTCGCCAAGGCTTGCTCGCCACTCACGGAAGAGGCGGTCGGGCTGGCGCTGGCAGTTGGTCACGACGATGTCGCTCACACTGCCACCGGCTGAAGGGTCAGCATAGTCTGTCCTGTAGCACACGTTGGTGCCCAGCGTCAGCACCAGATGCCGAGCCGTGAGCAGGGCGTCGCGCAGAGCGGAATATCTCTCCTTCAGTATTCCGGCAAGTTCTTCGGGTGTAGACGCCCTGAAACGCGTGTTAGCCAACCAGCATCGCCACTCGCCGTCGGCTGCGAACAATGGGAAGTGCGCATCCTCGTCAAGGGCTGTCCTGACCGTGGCGGCGATGCTGAAGGGATTGAACAGCGTTCCCAACGGATTGACCATCACCTCGAAACCGTCGGCAGCCATGCGTTCGCCCATATACTGAGCAAAGCACGAGCCCAGCATGACGAGACTGTCGCCCCTCTCTATGGGGCGCAGCAGTGGCAATGTCTCTACCACAGAATGCTTTATATTCTCGGATTCTACGGTCATAGTTATCTGTTTCCATTCAAGGGAAAATGAAATGGCTTTCCCTTTTCTTACTGCAAATTTACACAAAAATGTCGATAGCGCGTATCGATTTAAACAAATTCTTAACACCAAGCACCGACATTCTCCATTTATTTTTGTATCTTTGCAGAAATATTACATTATTTAAAATGTCAAACCATTCATCTACAAACCTGCTCGACAGCATTCACACACCAGCCGACCTGCGCCGACTTCCCATCGAGAAGTTGCCACAGGTGTGTCAGGAACTGCGTGAATGCCTCATCCAGGAGTTGAGCATAAACCCAGGGCACTTTGCCTCCTCGCTGGGTGTCATCGAGATCACCGTGGCACTGCACTACGTGTTCAGCACACCCGAGGACCGTATTGTCTGGGATGTAGGACATCAGGCATACGCACACAAACTACTCACCGACAGGCGCGAGAGGTTCTGCACCAACCGCAAACTGGGCGGACTGCACCCCTTCCCCTCTCCCAGCGAGAGCGAATACGACACCTTCACCTGCGGGCACGCCAGCAACAGCATCTCGGCTGCTCTGGGCATGGCTGTGGCATCGCGACTGGAGAAATCCAACCGCAAGGTCATAGCAGTCATTGGCGACGGTTCCATGACGGGCGGACTTGCCTTCGAGGGACTGAACAACGCCGCCGGCACGCCCAACGACATGCTCATCATCCTTAACGACAACAACATGAGCATAGACCACAGCGTGGGTGGAATGAAGGAGTACCTGCACCATCTGCACACGGGCAGTACGTACAACAACCTGCGCAACCGCGCAGCCCAGAGACTGATGCAGTGGGGATGGCTCAGCGACGACAGAAAGAAGCGAATCATTACCTTCAACAACGCCATGAAGGCACTGCTCAACAACCAGCAGAACATATTCGAAGGCATGAACATACGCTACTTCGGACCGCGAGACGGCCACGATGTCATAGAACTGGTCAACACGCTGCGCAACATCAAGGACATGCGAGGTCCGAAACTGCTGCATCTGCATACACGCAAAGGCAAGGGATACGAGCCTGCCGAGAAGAACGCCACCGAATGGCACGCACCCGGACGCTTCAATCCGGAAACGGGCGAACGCATAAAGAGCGACAACACCAACCAGCCTCCCCGATATCAGGATGTGTTCGGACACACCATCGTGGAATTGGCAAGGCAGAACCCCAGGATAGTCGGCATAACGCCAGCCATGCCAACAGGCTGCTCGCTCAACATAATGATGAACGAGATGCCCGACCGCACCTTCGACGTCGGCATTGCCGAGGGGCACGCCGTGACGTTCTCTGCCGGACTGGCAACCGACGGCATGCTGCCCTTCTGTAACATATACTCTGCCTTTGCACAGCGTTCGTACGACAACATAATCCATGACGTAGCCATAGAAGGACTGGACGTAGTGTTCTGCTTCGACCGCGCCGGACTGGTAGGCGAAGACGGAGCCACGCACCATGGTGCGTTCGACATGGCAGCACTGCGCCCCATACCCAACATCACCATCTCCTCGCCTATGGACGAGCACGAACTGCGTCACCTGATGTACACCGCACAGTTGCCCGACAAGGGGCCGTTCGTCATTCGCTACCCTCGCGGCAACGGCGAGCACACCGACTGGGAATGTCCCATGCACGAGGTACCTATCGGAAAAGGCAGAAAACTGAAGGACGGACAGAACGTGGCACTTCTCAGCATCGGTCCGCTTGGCAACACGGCACAGCGCGCCATCGAGACATTCGAGCGCAAGGCTGCCGAACAGGGCAGACAACTGAGTGTGGCACACTACGACATGCGTTTCCTGAAGCCCATCGACGAGGATATCCTGGACGAGGTGGGACGCAACTTCGCCAACGTGGTGACACTGGAGGACGGAGTACGCAACGGCGGACTTGGCACAGCCGTCATGGAATATATGAACGAGCACGGATTCAACCCACGCATCAAGCGCCTGGGACTGCCCGACCACTTCATCGAGCACGGCACTGTGGCTGAACTGCAGCATCTTGCCGGCATCGACGAGGCATCTATAATCGACACTCTCGAAGGAATGACCCAAGCCTGACAAGCCACAGGACTGGGCGCACCCAACTACTTAAGAACAAAATATTTCTATGAAGATAGTAATAGCTGGAGCCGGAGCCGTAGGCACACACCTGGCAAAACTGCTCTCAAACGAAAACCAGGACATCATCGTCATCGACGAGAACCCCGAGAAGACCGAGGCACTATCGCAGGCAGGCAACTATGACCTGCTGACACTCAACGTGCCCACGACGAGCATCATGGGAATGAAGGAAGCAGGCGTTCAGCACTCCGACCTCTTCATTGCCGTCACGCCCGACGAAGCAAGAAACATCACCTGCTGCATGCTTGCCCACGCACTGGGCGCTAAGAAGACCGTGGCACGTGTGGACAACTCGGAGTACATGCAGAAGGCACATCTGGACTTCTTCCGACAGATGGGCATCGACTCGCTCATCTACCCCGAACAGTTGGCAGCCGAGGAGATCATGAATGGTCTGAAACGCTCGTGGGCACGCCAGTACTGGGAGTTTCACGGAGGCGCCCTCGTCATGCTTGGCATCAAACTGAGAGAGAGCGCAAAGATACTGAACACTCCGCTTGCCACGCTTTGTCCACCCGACAGCCCCTACCATGTGGTAGCCATAAAGCGAGGCAGCGAGACCCTCATCCCCAACGGTAGACACGAGTTGCAACTTGGCGACATCGTATACTTTATGACCACGCGCAAGTACATCCCCTACATACGCGAGATAGTGGGCAAGGAGGACTATGCAGACGTCAAGAACGTGCTGATAATGGGCGGCGGACATACCTGCATCCACGTGGCGCAGATGAAGCCCGACTACATGTCCATGCGAATCATAGAGCAGAGCGAGGTGAGATGCAACCGCCTGAACGACCTGCTGGACGACGAGATAATGGTGATTCAGGGCGACGGACGCGACACTAACCTGCTACTCGACGAGGGCATCAAGGACACTCAGGCATTCTGTGCACTGACACCCGAAACGGAGACCAACATCCTGGCGTGCCTGGCTGCCAAGCGAATGGGCGTGCGCAAGACCGTGGCTCTGTGCGAGAACATGGACTACATAGACATGGCTGAGAAACTCGACATAGGCACCATCATCAACAAGAAGACCATCGCCGCAAGCCACATCTACCAGATGATGCTCGACGCCGATGTGTCGAACGTGAAGTGCCTGAACATTGCCAACGCCGACGTTGCCGAGTTCATCGCAGCCGACGACTCACCCATCACCAAACACCTCATCCGCGACATCAAGTTGCCCGAGGGAATCACCTTCGGCGGACTTATCCGAAACGACGTCGGCATGCCCATCAACGGTAACACGCAGATACAGCCCGGCGACAGTGTGGTGGTGTTCTGCCGCTCGCAACTTATCAAGAAGATTGATTCACTCTTCCGAAAGCCATCTGGCAGCATACTCGCCAAGATAGGACTGAAGTGAGTCGCAACCAATTGATATACATCAATAAAAAAGATACTTTCTGATACTATTAGACACAGATGCTTGCAGATTTGCAGGAAAGCCGTACCTTTGCATCGTGTTTTTCATGGTATTAGATTTAAGGTTAACGAAAGATTGGTTGTCGTGATGACAACCTTCTTTTTTTTACACCAAACCGAAACGTAATGAAACGCATACTCACACTCATACTTTCCTTGCTAATGGCAACGACTTTCAGCGCAGAGCGCTGGAGCGGAATCATGATTGACGTAAGCCGCCACTTCATGCCGATGGAGTTTCTCTACCGTCAGGTCGATGCCATGAGCCACTTCGGCATAAACCGCCTGCACCTGCACCTCACCGATGCCGCAGGGTGGCGCCTGGAGATAAAGAGCAGACCACGACTGACCAGCATGGCGGCATGGCGCACCGACGCGTCGTGGAAGACATGGTGGAACGATGGCAGGCGACTGTACAGCGAGGAGAAGAGCGACACGGCATTCGGCGGCTACTACACACAGGAGGAGATGCGACGTCTGGTGGCGTATGCCGACAGTCGCGGCGTGCAGATAGTTCCCGAAATAGAGTTTCCGGCACACAGCGAGGAGGTTACCGCCGCATATCCGGAGACAGGATGCACAGGCAAGCCCTACGAATGTGCCGACTTCTGTCTGGGCAGCGAGGCATCGTACTCGTTCATGAACGATGTTCTGTCCGAACTGAACGGCATCTTCACATCACCTTACATACACTTAGGAGGCGACGAGGCAGGAGGCACTCGCTGGCTAACATGCGAGCGTTGCCTTGCCAAAATGAAGGAACTTGGCATTGCCCCCTCTGCCAGAGATTCGCGTCAACGACTGCAGCAGTATGCCAGCCAGAGGTTGACAGAGATGGCTGACAAGGCAGGAAGGAAGGTCATTCTGTGGGACGAGGCTCTGCCACCGACTGCACTCGACACCTCAGCCATCAAGCCCATCATCATGGTGTGGCGCGACGAGAGCACGGCAGCCAGGGCAATGGCACAGGGGCACGAGGTCATACTCTGCCCCGGAAAGCACTGCTATGTGGACACCTACCAGGATTGTCCGCTTACCGAACCCGAGGCAATAGGCGGATACATACCTCTTGACAATATATGGGCATACGCGCGCGACGTGAAGAAAAGGATGACCGACAGCCTCTTGCTCGGCATGCAGGTAAACCTATGGACCGAGTACGTGCCCAACGACAGACATGCCGAACGCATGCTGTGGCCCAGAGCACTGGCAGTGTCGGCATGGGCGGACGACAACGACTACACGCCAAAGGACAAAGGAAAGGTCATCGAGGCACTCAACTGGTTGCGCCAGCACGACATCACTCCATTCCCGCTGGAAAGCGAGGTTGGCGAACGGCAAGAGCACGACTCGCCTGTGCGATGTCTGTCGACCGGCAAGAAGGTGACATACAACGCACCCTACAACGAATACTATTCGGCAGGCGGAAGCACGGCACTGACCGACGGACTGCGAGGCGGATGGGCAAACAACGACGGACGCTGGCAGGGCTTCATCTCGCGCGGCAGACTTGACGTTATCATCGATCTGGAGCAAACGGAAAGGATAAAAAGCATAGAGGCAGACTTCCTGCAAAGCATAGGACCGGAGATCTTCCTGCCCGAAGAAATAAACATCTACACGAGTACGGACGGCGAGAACTACACCCTGCTCCATCACGACACGCCAGGGCAAAGCACAGTGAGCACAGCCTACGAGACCATGGGGTGGAAGGCAGGCAACACCGCAACGAAGAGAAAGACAGGAAGAAAAGCGGGCAAGAAAGGTGCGACAAAGGCACGATATGTGCGCATACAAGCCCTGTCAGGCAAGCGCGGAGGCTGGATTTTCACAGACGAGATAGTTGTGAGGTAGCCTCATCGCCTACCCTTCCATCATGCTGTCGAGCATCTCCAGTGCCGATACTATGTCGGCAGCAAAGGTGGTGTGATTGCGCAGAAAATCGGGGCGGCCTCCCGACAACAGTTCGTACAGTTCCCCGTTCATCGTGCTGACATAATCCTCGATGGCATACTCTATGTCATCCTTCTGCCAGTCCATGGTGCTGTACTGGTATACTCTCTGCTTCTGGTGAAAGAAGCAATATGCAGTCTCTATTACGCCCTTGTCTATCATAATTCTTTTTGCAAAAGTAAACCTTTTGAGATAATTCGCCAAATTCTCAACCATTTATTTGGCGCAAAAAAACTTATGACTTAACTTTGCCGTACAACAACAAAACATGCAAACAATATGGCAAAGATTGAAATAGCCGACAAGACAGGCGCACTGAGAATGTGCATCGACGTAGAGAATGCAGAACCAGAGATGATAGGACGCGAACGCAACGTGCTGTGGCACGGCGACCCTGCCTACTGGGGAAAGCACGACCCTATACTCTTTCCCACCATCGGCAACAGTTGGGAACAGAGGATTGTCGTAGAAGGCAAGACATACCCCATGCCCAAGCATGGATTCGGCCAGAGGTTGCCATGGCATCTGGCATCGGGTGGATACGGTTCGTCGGCAACCCTTGAGCTATGCAACAGCGAGGAGTCGGGCAAACACTACCCCTTCCCATTTGCAGTGAGACAGAGGTTCGACATTACCGACGAGAAGACCGTCAAGGTAACATGGGAGGTAGAGAGTTCGCTGAACCTCCCCTTCATGATGGGCGCACACCCTGCCTTTGAACTGCCCGACTTCAATCCTGACGACGAGGTGCACGGCTACCTGCAGTTCGACACTGCCGACATCGTAAGCAACAGCGTGCTACCCGACGGCTTCCTGCACCCCGAGCAGACAACCATAGCACTTGAGGAGGGAAACATTCTGCCACTGAAGAACGACACCTTCGCCTGCGACACCTTGCTGGACATACGAGGTATGAACAAGAAGGTGACACTGCTCGACAAGAACCGCAAGCCCATCGTTGCCGTGACCCACGACATGCCCGTACTTGCACTGTGGTCGCCCAAGCATGGTTGCTGCCCCTTCGTCTGCATCGAACCATGGTGCGGCATCTGCGACGTCCCAGGCTACAACGGCGAGTTTGCCGAGCGCCAGCACATTCAGCACACCAACGGCAAGATGTGGACAACAGCCTATACCATCGAGGTTCTCTGACGTAACACACAAGACAACCCCACCATACACAGTAAGCGGGATGTACGGCAACAAACCGATACATCCCGCTATACCTTATTTATAATATATATAGGGAGAGGCTACTCCTCCACTGCTTCCGCCACCTTCTGCAGCGAATCGCAGAAGGCACGCAGGTCGCCGAGCAAACGCTGGTATGGTTCCGACTGCTGATAGTTGGTGCCCTTGCGCAGCATTGCATCTACCGAGAACACACTGTGCTGGTAGCACGACATCTCGTTCTGGCGCTGCACCTCGTGACACGCAAGGCGCTTTATCTCGTTCTCGCGCTCGCGGCGCAGAATGATGCAGACTGGGTTGAGCAGCGGCAGCACGATGTTGTCGAACAGGGTGTGCCCCTGTATGTACATATATGCCGTCTCGGGTGTCACGCCGAGCGACAGAATCTCCTGCTTCAACGGTTCGAAGTCCTTTCTGGCAGCGGGGAATGTGTGCTGAAGCCACGACACGCGCTTGTTGACACGACGGCGAATGTAGTCGAGTGTCAGTTCAGGATGGTAGACGTTGACATCGCGTATGGCGAGGGTCTCGTTGAGGTCCATGATGCTGAACTGCTTGTAATAGTCGTGCCTGTAGCACCATATGCTCCACACCAGCAGAGGCCAGACGATGACCGAGAACTGGCGCATGAACTCCTCAAGGTTCAGCACCTCGCGGTCGTTGAGCGTAGCCATGACGCACGCCTCGTGCAGTCCGGGCGCATAGCACTGGTAACTCTCGATGGCATAGACATAGGTGTGGAAGATATAGGGGTTGTCGAGCATGCGCACGGAGGCTTCGGAATGTCGCTGCATCAGGAAGTCGTAGTCGGCATCCACACAGGCTATCATCCCGGGACCGAGATTGTTGTTCATTGCCAGTTTCTTGCCCTTGCCCAACGATGTGCGCGAAGGCAGCATCACCTCGAACCTCAGGTTCTCGCTCTCGAACGTCTGGAACACGGTGCGCCAGAAGAGTACGTCGTCATAACTCTCGACATACACTATGACTCGCCGACTGGCATGCTTTGGTCGCAGTCGGTTGGCAGCCTCGATATAGACCGACGAAACATTATCTGTTAAACGGCGTCCCATCGGAAAGTCAGTTTACGATTATATCCTCAACGTCGGTAACACAATCCATCCAGCCATCCATGATGACTGCCGGCGAGTGAGTCGTCAGTATTATCTGTGCATTGGGATTGAGATCGTGAATGATGGAGACAAGCTTCTTCTGCCAGTCGATGTGCAGACTTATCTCGGGCTCGTCCATAAACAGGACGTAGTGCTCCTTGTTCTCGACCAGCGCGGTAAGCATGATGACCAGCATCTGCTTCTCGCCGCTCGACAGTTTGTATGGCGACAGGCGGTCGCCCTGCTGGTAGAAGAATATCTCGTTGCTCTGGCGGTCGATGGTCTTGCCCGTCTCCGAGAACAATTCGTCCACAAGGTCCTGGAAATGCGACTTCTCGCTGGCTATGGCACTTGCCTTGCACTGCGCGTCCGGATCGCCACTCGTGAAGAGTTCAACAATGCGATTGCTTGCGTTTACCTGAAAGTCAAGGTAGCGGCGCTGCAACTGATACAACTGGAAGTCAAGTTCACTGTTCAACTTCGTGTCAACAATCCGATCCATAATGGTGCTGGACAGCACGGGGCGGTCGAAACTCCTTACCGCATCAAAGCGCACCATGTCGGCACCGTCGGGCGAGAGTGTCAGGGTGACTCCCAAGTCTGTCATTTCCTCACGACCTGTGTTGAGCAGCGAACGCAGCACCCTGTTCAGTATCGTACTCTTACCCATACCGTTCACTCCGCTCAGGATATTCACGTCGGGACGCAGTTCCCATACGATGTGTCTTCTGCCATTCCACAAAGCGTCTATCTCTATCTTCTGGATATAATCAGCGAATTGTGCCATAACTTTACATAAGGTTTTACGCAAATATACAAAGAAATTGCGAATAAGAGAATACGAAACAACAATTATTTTCAATCACTGTGGCAAAGGGAATCAAAAAGAAAAGATTTTTCGTATCTTTGCAAGACATTTACTCCATACATAACTGACAATGCATATACTGGAACAACACTGCGAACTGATAAGGCATGAATACGAGCACGAAAAAGAGCAGTTTCGCAAACAGACCGAAGCCACCAGCATACAGCGCAAGGTGAAGCGCGGAACGTGCTGGTTCCCACTGTCTGTGGGTCGTTCCTACTATAACTCGCTCGACCAACTCAGCGTGGAGGTCATTCGTACAGACTGGCTCGACGAGGAGCACAACTTCGAGCCTGGCAAACCCGTATGCTTCTTTACGGAAGAGGCATCGGGACTCCTGCATTTCATGCGTTTCAGCGCCAACGTCAGTTATGTAGAGAACGACAGGATGGTTGTTACCCTACCCTCGCAGGACGCCTTGCTGCAGGTGCAGAATGCCGACAGACTGGGCATCCAACTTGCACTCGACGAGACGACATACCGCCTGATGTTTGACGCGATGGACCACGTCATCTCTGCTAAGGGAAACCGTCTGGCTGAACTGCGCGACATATGCCACACCCAGGCGCCAACGCACAGGTACACCTTCATGCCTCAACGCTTCCCATGGCTCAACCCATCTCAGGAACAGGCAGTCAACGACGTGCTGTGGGCAAAGGATGTGGCTGTGGTGCACGGACCTCCAGGAACGGGTAAGACCACGACTCTCGTTGAGGCAATCTACGAGACGCTTCACCGCGAGACGCAGGTGCTGGTGTGCGCACAGAGCAACATGGCTGTAGACTGGATTGCAGAGAAACTGTGCGACAGGGGCGTAAACGTGCTGCGCATTGGCAACCCCACACGCGTCACCGACCGTATGTTGGCACAGACCTATGAACGACGCTTCGAGAACCATCCGCAATACTCCCAACTGTGGAGCATACGCAAGGCGATACGCGACCTCTACGCACAACGCAAGCACGGTTCGTCGGACTCATTCCAACAGAAGGTGAGCAGACTGAAGGACCGCGCCACGGAAATAGAATACAGCATACAGGAGGAACTGTTCGGCGAGGCACGCGTCATAGCATGTACACTGACAGGAACCGCCAACCGACTGCTGATGGGACAGCGCTTCGGAACACTCTTCATCGACGAGGCGGCACAGGCACTGGAAGCGGCATGCTGGATAGCCATACCCAAGGCTGACCGCGTCATCCTTGCCGGCGACCACAAGCAACTCGGACCGACACTGAAATCGACATACGCACTGACAGCAACAGGCAACGGAAAGAACGGCGGAGTGACACTGATGGAGCACATCGTTGCCAACCAACCGAAATGCGTCACCCTGCTCAAAACACAGTACAGAATGTGCGAGGGCATAATGCAGTTCCCCAACCAGTTCTTCTACGACGGACTGCTGGAGAGCGACCCAAGCGTGAAGTACAGAGGCATTCTGGACTGGGATACGCCCATCGAATGGATAAGCACCGTGGAAGATGCCGACATCTATCAGGAGGAGATGGACGGACTGTCGCGCATCAACCCCTTCGAGGCTGAACTGACAGTGCACGTCCTTCAGCAGTACTTCGAGCGCATCGGCAAGGAGAGGATTCTGTCGGAGCGAATTGACGTGGGACTGATCTCGCCCTACCGCGGACAGGTGCGTCTGCTGAGACAACTCATCAAGCGTAGCCCATTCTTCAAACCGTTCCGCTCGCTTATATCGGTCAATACGGTGGACGGATTCCAAGGACAGGAACGCGACGTTATCGTAATCTCTATGGTACGCTCGAACGACGAGGGTCAGGTGGGCTTCCTGCGCGACCTAAGAAGAATGAACGTGGCAATAACAAGAGCCCGAATGAAACTCATCCTGATTGGCAACGACCAGACGCTGTGCAAGCACCCCTTCTACCGCAAACTGAAAACATACATCGACCAACTATTCTGAATCAACAATAAAAACAATATGGAAAACGAGAAACCTGCATTATACCTTATCCCAGTGACGCTTGGCGACACCACCATCGACAAGGTGCTGCCATCGTACAACCACGACGTAATAATGAAGATACGACACTTCATCGTCGAGGACATACGTTCGGCACGACGCTTCCTGAGAAAGGTAGACCGCACCTTCCCCATCGATGACTCGCAGTTCTACGAGATGGGCAAGCATGCCGACACAAAGCAGTTCAGCCAGTATCTGGAACCGCTGCGCCGTGGCGAGTCCATCGGTGTGATAAGCGAGGCTGGATGCCCGGCTGTTGCCGACCCAGGTGCCGATGTCGTAGCCATAGCGCAGAAGGAAGGACTCAGCGTCGTTCCACTGGTAGGTCCGTCGAGCATGATTCTTGCTGTGATGGCAAGCGGACTGGGCGGACAATCGTTCGCTTTCAACGGTTATCTGCCGGTGGAGCCATCAGACAGGGCAAAGCGTCTGAAAGCACTCGAGAGCCGTGCATGGAACGAGGGACAGACACAGCTTTTCATTGAGACGCCCTATCGCAACCTAAAGATGTTCCAGTCGCTCGTAGCGTCGCTGCGACCACAGACCAGAATGTGCATCGCCGCCGGCATAACGACCGACGACGAATGGATTCAGACGCACACCATTCAGCAATGGAAGAGCATCAGGTTACCCGACCTCTCGAAGATTCCCGCAATATTTCTCATCAACAGATGACATACGAGGCCGGCCGGCTCTCCACGTGTCAGCAGTAACGAAAGAAGAGCACCGCATAAAGATAAAAAAACAAACACCACAATGTCAGGCGAACGGCATTGTGGTGTTTTCTATTAGCGGATGAACAGCATCTCGCGATACTTTGGCAACGGCCAGAGTTCGTCGTCGACGATTAGTTCGAGCTTGTCGATATGATAACGGATAGACTCCAGCAGAGGAGCTACCGTGTCGTGATAAGCAATTGCCTTCTCGCGAGCACTCTCTATCTTGTTTGCCACACGGCGCGCGTCGGTGAGTTTCTCGACGTTCTCGGTGATGAATGCGCTATTCTCGGATATCTGCTCGATGAGTTTCAGGTTGTTGGCATTGAGTTTGCCGGCAATCTCTTCTGGGAAGGTCGCCTTTACCTTGAATACATTCTCGATGAGCTGGCTCTGGTAGCGTGTAGCAACCGGGATGATGTGGTTGAGGCAGAGGTCGCCGAAGATGCGTGCCTCAATCTGTATCTTCTTTGTATATGTCTCGAGCTTGATCTCGTTGCGAGCGTGAAGTTCTGCCTCGGTCAGCACGTTCATCTTGGCGAACATCTCCTTTGTTGCAGGAGCAAGGTACTGGTCGAGCATGATTGGTGCGCTACTTTCTACGTCCAGACCGCGTGCTGCAGCCTCTCTCTTCCACTCGTCGCTGTAGCCGTTGCCGTCGAAGTGGATTGGCTTGCAGGTCTTGATGTCCTCGCGAACGGTCTTGAGGATAGCCTTCATCTTGTCCATACCGCCCTCGATGAGTGCGTCTACGCGAACCTTGAAGTCTGACAATGCCTCTGCAACGGCTGTGTTCAGCACAATCATGGCTGCAGCGCAGTTTGCCTGGCTACCCACGGCGCGGAACTCGAAGCGGTTGCCGGTGAAGGCGAACGGAGAGGTACGGTTACGGTCGGTATTGTCGAGCAACAACTCAGGAATCTGAGGAATGTCGAGGCTGAGGGCTTGCTTGCCGACGATGTTGAAGAGTTCGTCGTCGTCGCTCTCCTCGAGCTTCTCCAGAAGGTCGTTCAACTGAGTACCGAGGAAACTTGAGATGATTGCTGGCGGTGCCTCGTTGGCACCAAGACGGTGAGCGTTGGTGGCACTGATGATAGATGCCTTGAGCAGACCGTTGTGGCGGTAGACACCCATGAGGGTCTCAACGATGAAGGTTATGAAACGCAGGTTGTCGAGCAGCGTCTTGCCGGGACCATGAAGGAGCACGCCTGTGTTGGTGGAGAGGCTCCAGTTGTTGTGCTTGCCCGAACCGTTGACGCCGGCGAATGGCTTCTCGTGCAAGAGACAACGGAAACCGTGCTTGCGTGCAATGTTCTTCATCAGACCCATAATGAGCATGTTATGGTCGACAGCCAGGTTGGTCTCCTCGAAGATAGGAGCCAGCTCGAACTGGTTGGGTGCTACCTCGTTGTGACGTGTCTTGCAGGGGATGCCAAGTTCGAGGGCCTGTATCTCGAGGTCCTTCATGAACATAGCCACACGCTTTGGAATGGCACCGAAGTAGTGGTCGTCCATCTGCTGGTTCTTTGCCGAATCGTGACCCATCAGGGTGCGGCCCGTCATCAGGAGGTCGGGACGTGCAGCATAGAGGCTCTCGTCGACCAGGAAGTACTCCTGCTCCCAGCCGAGGTTGCTGACAACCTTTGTCACGTCGGGATAGAAATACTGGCACACCGCTGTTGCTGCCCTGTCGACAGCCTTCAAGGCTTTCTTCAGAGGAGCCTTGTAGTCGAGTGCCTCGCCAGTGTATGATATGAATACGGTTGGGATGTGAAGTGTGTCACCGATGACGAAGACAGGGCTTGCAGGATCCCATGCAGAGTAGCCGCGTGCCTCGAAGGTAGAGCGGATACCGCCACTCGGGAACGAACTGGCATCTGGCTCCTGCTGAACGAGCTGTTTGCCGGTGAACTCCTCAACCATGCCACCCTTCCAGTCGTGCTCAACAAAGCCGTCGTGCTTCTCGGCAGTACCCTCGGTAAGAGGCTGGAACCAGTGTGTGCAGTGTGTCACGCCAAGTTCCATAGCCCACTTCTTCATACCCTCAGCCACTGCATCAGCAGTCGCAAGGTCGAGTTTGGCACCATTGTCGATGACATCGCACATCTTGGCGTAGACCTTCGAAGGAAGGTACTTGAACATCTTCTGGCGGTTGAACACGTATTTGGCAAAGTATTCACTTGGTCGCTCCTCGCGATTTGGAATCTCAACAGGCTTCTTCTTGAACGCTTCGCCTACAACTTGAAATCTTAAAGTACTTGACATCAGATTATTTTTCGTTCGTATATTATTAAAAGACTCATTCGAGAATCATCAGAAACTCATTTGAGAATCATCAGGAACTCATCCGAGAATTATTAAAAATCGGAGCCGTTACTGGCTCCGTTTCTGTTTGCTGTGCTATGATCTTGTAACATTATTCAATCACTACGCGTGTCCAGTTGTGTGTATCGGGTTCGATACCATACTGTATGCCACGAAGCAGGTTGTAGAGTTTGGTGCATGTAGGACCGGGCTTGCCGTCCTTGGCAATAACGAAACTCTTCTTAAGGTCGAGGTCGTCGATGCGCTCGATTGGCGAAATGACAGCAGCAGTTCCGCAAGCACCTGCCTCCTCGAATGTATCGAGTTCCTCCTCGGGTATCTGGCGCTGTTCGACTGTCATGCCCAAATCCTTAGCCAACTGCATAAGACTCTTGTTTGTGATGGACGGAAGGATAGAAGTGCTCTTCGGAGTGACATAAGTGTTGTTCTTAATGCCAAAGAAGTTTGCCGCACCACACTCGTCCATATATTTCTTCTCCTTTGCATCAAGGTAGAACTCGCAACTGTAACCCAACTCGTGAGCGATGCTGTTTGCCTTGAGACTTGCCGCATAGTTGCCACCAACCTTGTAGATACCGGTGCCGAGAGGCGCGCTGCGGTCGAACTCGCGGATGATGACATAAGGATTGGTTGCAAAGCCACCCTTGAAGTAAGGACCTACTGGAGTGACAAAGATGAGGAACAGGTATTCGCTTGCAGGATGTACGCCAACCTGTGCACTTGTACCAATAAGCAAAGGACGGATGTAGAGAGAAGCACCACTCTCGTAGGGAGGAATGAAGCGCTCGTTAAGGCGAACCACCTTGTCTACCATCTCGTTAAACTTCTCTGTTGGCAACTCTGGCATAAGGATGCCACGGCATGTGCTCTGCAAGCGTGCCGCATTCTCGTCGCTACGGAAAACACGCACCTTGCCGTCGGGACAACGGTATGCCTTCAATCCCTCGAAAGCCTCCTGTCCGTAATGCAAGCATGTTGCTGCCATATGAAGGGGAATTGTCTCCTCGCTACATACTTCAATCTCGCCCCACGCACCGTCACGATAGTAACAGCGTACGTTATAGTCGGTCTTGTTATAGCCAAAACCCAGACTTGACCAATCCATCTGTTCCATTGTATTATAAATCTTTTTACTTACAATTTAAAAACAATACTTTGCACATAAGTGCTTACCTGTTGCAAAGATACATCATTTTGATGAAAACACAACACTTTTAAACACAAAAACTGGTCAATAATCAGTCAAATAGCATTCAAGCGTCGGGATTCAGGATATTCTTCACCTGCTCGTCAGCCTCAAGCAATTGCTTGCGGCATGAGGAAATGAGCAACTGTGCTTCCTTCAGTTTGGCAGCAAGTGCGTCGATTGGCAATTCGCCACGCTCCATCTGCTGTGCCAACGTCTCCAACTGCTTCATTGATTCTTCGTAAGTCATATTTGTTATCATTGTTTATTGTTTGTTCGTTCGTTAACCGGAGTTAACTGGAGTTTAACCGGAGTTAATCGGAGTTAGCTGGAGTTAGCTGGAGTTGTCGCGAGTTAATCCCGAAAAAAAACTAAACCTAAGCAAGTACTTTCGAACTTAGCTTTCCGTTTGCAAGCTGTGTGGTTATGACATCCCCCTCCTTTAACTGAGAAGCAGATGTGACAAGAACACCATTGCAAAGAGTAATGCTGTAGCCTCGCCTGAGAAGCAAAGCTGGGTCAAGAGATTGAACACGCTGCTCCAGGAGTTGCAGTCTGTAGTTCTCACGCTCTAAACGCATCGAGACGTTGGTGTGCATACGCTCCTCAATCTGCTGCAACAGGTGTTCCTGTCTGTCTCTGACCCTCGCAAAAGAGAGCGGAAGGGTTGTCGAGAGGTGGTCCAAACGCTGATGTTCACGTTCCAGTTTGCGCAGCGAAGACTGCACGAGAATGTTCTGTATCTCTTCGAGTCGTGCAAGGTGAGCCACTTGATAATCAAGAATGTATGCTGCAACTGCCGTCGGAGTCTTGAGCGACGTGTGCGCAACTCTGTCGAGGACAGTCTCGTCCCTCTCGTGACCGATGCCTGTAAATACCGGCAAGGGGAACTGGGCGATGGCTGAAGCCAGGTTATACGAATCAAAATCGGACAGGTCGCTCACCGCACCACCTCCTCTTATTATCACCACAGCGTCCCAGCGGTCATCCTGCAAAGCAATCTTATCAAGGGCGGAAAGTATGGTTTCCTCCACCCTGGCGCCTTGCATCAGGGCTGGGAAAAGCCGTACGTCAAAGTAGAGTCCGTACTCGTTGTTGAGCAGTTGATCACAGAAGTCACCGTATCCTGCAGCCTTATCGCTTGACACTACAGCAATACGTTTCAACAGGGTTGGCAAAGGCAGTGTCCTGTTATCGTCGATTACCCCATCCTTCTCTAATTGGGCAATAATCTGCTGTCGGCGCCTAACCATATCTCCAAGTGTAAAACTCGGATCGATGTCTACCACATTCAGACTGTAGCCATACTGCTCGTGAAAACATACCTTGACCTTCAGCAGCAGTTTCAGCCCCGGCTTCAGTGTCTGTCCAGTCTCGTTCTCGAACCGGTTCCTGAGCAACGAGTAAGTCCTTGCCCATATGGTTATTCTGGCTTTTGCCAACAAGCCGCCTGTCAGTTCGTCCTTCTCTACGAGTTCGCCGTAGAAGTGTCCACCACCACCTGGTCGGCCCTCCAGCAGTTCACCTCTCACCCAGACGTCGTCCTCGAACGTCTGCTCGATGACAGAACTGACAAGATTATTCAGTTCATATAGTGACAATGAATCCATCGACCTATCTTCTTCCCTTCATTTTAGGTTTCTCGAAGGAAGTGAGTTTATGCTCGTAGTATGTACGGAGAGTGCTCCACTTGTAATATGGATACATATCGGTCTTGACAGGCAGAGTCTGTTCGCGCTCGTTCAGGAGTGCCTTGACGAGAATGTCTCCATCCTTGCCTTTCTTGGGACGATAGAACACCAACTGTATGTTGCTTGCCATTGGGAAGATGCGATAGTTTGCCCACTTGGCATCAAGGTTCTGAAGCGAGTCCATGGGTACGTCGGGGTAGCAGTCGCCCAACTCCAGCAATGCCGCAAGCGGCATGACACAGACCTCATGACCGAAACGCAGTGTCGCACCATGATAGTCCTTGCTTGATACGATCGTATCGGCTGTCTCAAGGAAATTTCTGAGAAGATTCTTTTGAGTAAACGGACTGATGCCGCTTGAGTAGTTGACATACCACTCTATGTTCTTGCAACGCCACAGATTGTATGCCTCGTCTTCTGTAAAGAGGTCGAAAAGCGACTTGCTGTCAAGCCACTGACCATTTACAATGCCGTTTTCAGGCTGAATGTCATTGCT
Source organism: uncultured Prevotellaceae bacterium (assembly GCA_945833925.1). Lineage (GTDB taxonomy): Bacteria > Bacteroidota > Bacteroidia > Bacteroidales > Bacteroidaceae > Physcousia. Next base: position 27,208 of record CAMAFX010000003.1, on the reverse strand, counting down.
GCGGATATCCTTATCGCTCACATTGTCTGCCTCGTTGCCGAAATGGCTCTGCATGTTGCCTGCTATGTCGAAGACACGCTTCATAAACGTACTTCTGCTGGCAATCTTCTCGTCACGATAGTCAGGGTCGTTCATCACCAAACTCCAGAAACGCTCTGGATGAACATACTCCTTGTTATAGTCGAAGACGCTCTTCCACTTCACGGAGTTGTCCTCATGGATACGCTTCTCCCAGCCCGCATTCAGATAATATTGCAGCGATTCGCTTACATCATTGTGAATCTTTACATTAGGATTGAAAGATGATATCTCCTCGCACTCTGCCACCATACTCAGGATGCAACGGATAACAACCGTGCTTCGAGCGTCAACCTGAGTGTTCTTTGCCTTGAAAATCTCAGGGAAATGCTCGGTCATACGCTTGCCTATACGATGGTGCTGACGCTCGCCTACCCCGGTCAACTCGCCACGACGGTTTGTGGCGCTTTGGCATATTGCCTCCATCTGCATACGGAGAAGTTCGCCACGCTCGGTCAACTTTCCGTTTTCATGTGCACGCTGCAGGACGCCCATGGCATCCTGATACTCCCACTCGCCAATAAGCCAGCGGCTACCGTGACGTCCGTAATGGGTCAAGTAAAACGGTTCGTATCCTTTTGGAGCAGGGGTCAAGGGAAGTGTAGGGTCCACATAGGCCACGTAGTTTGAAGCACTGAGCAGTATGTTGTCATGTATCTCCTGTCGAGCCTTGGTAGACTGAGCTGACACCCACAGTGTCAAACTTACTGCTATAAGAAATAAAAAAGACTTCTTCATCGTTTTATTGTTTATGTTGCGTTTTCGAATCTGTATATTCTCACCTGTCATCCAACAAATTTACGAAAAAAACAGCAAAGCGTAGTATGAATGCAAAAAAAAATGAGATAATGAACCAAAAATAACACATCGTGAAACAAATTATCACCTCCTAACCTAATAGTATCTGTATCTTTGCAAAAAAATAGACAACAAAAGTACTTATGAGAAAACACCTGTTTACACTACTCTGCGGATTGTGCGTCAGTCTTCTGACATCGGCACAAGTTCCGACAAACATCAGCGAGAGCAATCCACTCGACCTGACTGGCATGGTTGCAAATGCCTCATGTGAAAATGCACCGGGATGGCAGCATCACTCAAACGAGCAGGCTGGCACAAGCGGAAGTCACTATGCCAAGAACGTTGCACTCTTCAACTCGTCAGACTATGCCGGAACGGGCATCGAAAGCTGGACAGCAAACCCTGTCACCAGCCGTGACATTATATTTCAGGATTTATTCCTGCCAGCAGGCGAATACGTTCTGGAAGCATGTGTTGTTGCACAAGTCTACGTCAGCGACACCCAGTCTGGAAGAAACAATGGCGGAATCTCGCTGTTTTTGGGAGACAACGAGACAGAATGCACCAGTAACAAATGGCAGAGACTGAGCGTCAAGTTGAAGACCGACAAGGAAGGCAGCGTACGCATTGGTGTGAGAGCAAACGCCACAAACAAGAACACATGGATATGTCTGGCAGACGTTCGCCTCAAGATGACCTCCATAGGTGACATAACATCTGCCATCTCTCTCGACGAGAACTACGACACATACGTTGTCAGCAAGGACATCTTCTCGAACGTCTACCTGCACAAACACCTGCCACAAGACCGCTATGTCGCACTGTGTCTGCCTGTTGCCATCTCCGAGGATGTGGCTTCCACCTTATTCCAAAGCATTGCATCAATAAAGACCGCCAAACTGGAAGACGGAAAGATAACTTTTACAACTCAGACTGAGAACAGCGTGGAAGCAGGAAAGGTCTATCTGGTTAAGGCAAAGAAGACAGTCGACGAACTGATATGTCTTGGAGTCTCACTCATCACGTCTGCAATGCCTGAACCTGTGAAAATAGGCAATCTGACACTGCACGGCACATACCGTGTTCACGAACACACGGCTGGTTCTTACATCCTCAACTACGAGGGGACAGCATTTGTGCCTGCTACGGGCCGGGCACACATCAAAGGATTTGGAGCGTTCATCAAATAAACAAAAGACCGACATGAAACATACATTCTTACTCATAGGAGCATTGCTGCTCAGCACAACGAGCATAGCACAAACACGCAAGCAGTGCATAGACGACGACTGGCGCTACCAATACGGAGCACTCAGCACCATTCCCACTGCCGACGAGACCGCCTCGTGGCGCCAACTGGACCTTCCCCACGACTGGAGCGTTGAAACAGATGCGGCAAAGGCTGCCGGCGGCAACGTTGTAGGTCCCTTCAGCACCAATGCCATCGGCACAACCCAATCGGGATGGATGGTAGGCGGCGAAGCATGGTATGAGAAAACCTTCTGTCTGGACGAAACACAAAAGGACAAACTAATCACGCTGTATTTCGAAGGCGCATACAACTACTCTACCGTCTACGTCAACGGTTTCCAGGTTTACTTCAACCCGTACGGATACAGCAGTTTCCGTTTCGACATTACGCCATACCTAAAGCCTATTGGCGAGACAAACCGCATTCTGGTGAAGGTGCAGAACAACGGCAACAACACACGCTGGTATGCAGGTAGTGGCATATACCGTCACGTTTGGATGCTGACAACACCAAAAGTACACCTCGACGAATGGAGCACGCAGATCAGCACTCAAGTAACACTGGATAACCAGCACTGCGAGAATGCTGTAGTGAACCTCGTCACTTCTGTCATCAACGAGTCTCTGCAAAATCACAGCGGAACGCTGAGTGCAGAAGTGCTCGACGTACAGGGCAAGGTGGTAAGTGCAACAACCGCCAACTACAACACACTTGCAAAGAACGAAGAGGAAATAAAGATTGCACTGCCACTGAACCAGCCAAGACTCTGGAGTCCAGATACACCTTATTTATATAATATAAGAATCAGAATGTCTGAGGACGGTGACCAACTTACCATTCCATTCGGTGTGAGACATCTGGAGTTCAGTGCCGAGAAAGGCTTTGTGCTGAACGGCAAACCCACCCTGTTGTATGGAGGTTGCGTACACCACGACAATGGACTACTGGGTGCAGCCGCATGGGACAAGGCAGAAGAACGCAAGATAAAATTACTGAAGAATCAAGGATACAACGCCTTGAGAGGCAGCCACAACATGCAGTCAGAGCACTTCATACACTTGTGCGACAGTCTGGGCATGATGTTTGTTGACGAGTGCTTCGACCAGTGGTATCTTTCAAAGAACAACGACGACTACCACACCTATTTCCCTGAGTATCACACTCGTGATCTGCAGGTTATGCTGAAGCGCGACATGAACCATCCAAGCATCATAATGTGGGGAATCGGAAACGAGATACCAGGTCGAATTGAACCTGCAGGAATGGCTGTTGCCGAGGAGATGCGCAACATCATAAAGAGTTACGACAAAGAAAGAGCTGTGACAGCTGCCATCTGCGGATGGGACGCTGGCGACGCTTGGAACGCAGTGGGCGGCAATTGGGACATACAGGATTCAAAAGCATTTGAGAGTCTGGACGTCGGCGGATATAATTATATGTATTCTAAGTACGAGCACGACCACGGCACACACCCCAACCGCATTATCTGCGGACTGGAGAGCTACCCGAAGGAAGCCTCTCAAAACTGGGATCTTGTAGAGCAGAAACCATACATCATCGGTGACTTCGTCTGGACAGCAATGGATTATCTTGGCGAAGCGGGAATCGGTTCTGCCCTGTTCAACGCCAACCCCCCAATGTTCGAACCATGGCCTTGGTACAATGGTTGGTGTGGCGACATCGACCTGATAGGACAAAAGAAACCACAAAGCTACTACCGCGACGTCGTTTGGCATCGCGCCCCAATCACCATGGCTGTTGAGCAGCCATACAGCAAGGAGGGAATCTCGGCATGGGGATGGCAGCAGGAACATCAGGAGTGGACATGGCCCGAATACGACAGCCAGAGCAAGATGAACGTGAATGTGTACAGTCGTGCACCGAAAGTAAGACTCTATCTCAACGACAATCTGGTTGGCGAGGGTGCACCTGGCAACACCTATTGGATAGGTTTCAAGGTTGGGTACGTACCCGGTACACTGCGCGCCGTCAACGTTGAAAATGACAAGGAGACAGACCGTTTTGAGTTGACAACAACAGGAACTCCGACAGGAATCCGCCTTACCGCCGACAGGGACAACTACATCGGCAACGGAAAGGACCTGATATATGTAACCGCCGAACTGATAGACAGCGATGGACGAGTATGCACAAGAAACTCCAGCGAAAAGGTCAACTTCACCGTCGAGGGCGAAGGTGTGTTGCTGGCAGCAGGTAACGCCTCGCCTACCGACATGGCTTCATTCCGCACAAATACCCCCAAACTATTCGAGGGTCGAGCACTTGCCATCATTCGCACCAACAGCAAGGAAGGAAATATCAAGATTAATGCGTCATCAGGCAAATGGCAGCAATCCATAACCATAAGTACACATTCAGACATCAACACAAGCATTGAAACAGTGTCACAAGGCAACATCAGTGCTGATGAATTACTGAGAAGCGAACAGGTCTATGACTTGTCTGGCAGGGCTGTCTCATCACCCAAACGCGGTTTGTATATCATCAACGGAAGAAAGATTCTCCTTTAAATCATCAGGCAAACAAGAATACTAATCTAAAAGAGAGCTACTGCTTCAAAAGAAAACTGCTACTGCTTTAAAAAAAAGCTGCTACTGCTTCAAAAGAAAGCTGCTACTGCTTCAAAGAAAAGCAGTAGCAGTTTTATTATATCTGCAAATAGGCTGTCACCAGCCTATCCGCGAAAGATTAACCGAGGAAACTGAGCAGGATACCTGCTGCAACTGCACTACCGATGACACCAGCCACGTTTGGTCCCATAGCATGCATAAGGAGGAAGTTGCGACGATCTGCCTCCTGACCAACAGTCTGGCTAACACGAGCAGCCATAGGAACAGCGCTCACACCAGCAGAACCGATCAGAGGATTGATCTTGCCATCCTTTGGGAGGAAGAGGTTCATCAACTTAGCCATAAGCACACCACAAGCGCTACCAACACCGAATGCAACGATACCGACGCAGAGGATACCTACGGTCTGCCAGTTCATGAAAGCACTGGCACTGGCTGTAGCACCCACGGTAAGACCGAGGCAGATGACAACGATATTGTTCAACTCGTTCTGTGCAGCCTTGCTCAAACGCTCTACCACACCACTCTCCTTCATCAGGTTACCCAACATCAAGCAGCCGATAAGTGTTGCTGCAGAAGGAACAACCAGAGATACGATTACAGCAACCACGATTGGGAAGATAATCTTCTCCTTCTTGCTTACTGTACGGAGCTGCTTCATGCGAATCTTGCGCTCGCTCTCAGTTGTAAGAAGGCGCATGATTGGTGGCTGGATAACGGGTACCAACGCCATGTAACTGTATGCAGCAACAGCGATAGGGCCGAGCAACTCAGGAGCCAACTTGGAAGTCAGGAAGATGGCTGTTGGACCATCAGCACCACCAATGATACCGATAGATGCTGCCTGTGCTGGAGTGAAACCGAAGATAGGCAGATCAATCTGTGTAACGATGAAGGTTGCGAAGATACCAATCTGCGCAGCAGCACCGAGAAGAAGACTCTTGGGGTTGGCAATCAGAGGACCGAAGTCGGTCATGGCACCAACACCGAGGAAGATAAGACATGGATAGATACCCATCTTAACTCCTACGTACAAGATGTCGAGCAGACCGCCATGTGCAAAGATGTAATTGTAGTCGTGATAGTGCGCCGAACCTTCCTTGAGGAACTCGTCGTTCCACAAAGCAGTGTCAAACAAACCAGCACCAGGCAGGTTAGTGAGAATCATACCAAAGGCAATAGGGAGGAGCAACAAAGGCTCATATTCCTTCTTGATGGCAAGGAAGAGCAGGAAGCAACCAAGCAGAATCATCACCAGGTTCTTCCATCCGTCACCAACGAAGAAGGACACGATACCCATCTCGCTGAAGAAGTTGCTCAATCCCTCTGCTACGTTCACCTCGGCTGCCATCGCAGGAGTAGCAACGAGCATAAGAACTGCCAGAAGGCTTAAAAACTTAATATTCTTCATAATCGAAATCTTGTCTTGAATTATGAATTAAATTAAGCCAACTCAACCAATGCCTGACCAGACTGTACCTGTGCACCAGCCTCTACGAGGATTGCCTTGACAGTACCGTTAGACTCAGAAGTAATGCTGTTCTCCATCTTCATTGCCTCCATAAGCAGAACCTGGTCGCCAGCCTTGACTGCGTCACCCACCTTGACGGTGATCTTTGTGACAGTACCTGGCAGAGGAGCAGTTACCACATTTGCACCAGCAGCAACAGGAGCTGCGGCAGGAGCAGGTGCAGCCTTAGGAGCAGCAGCAGGAGCAGGTGCTGGCTTTGGAGCGAGAGCAGGAGCCTCGGCAGCAACGAAGTCAGCCACCATCTCAACAAGCAGGTCGCCCTGGTTTACATTAGCACCCTCGCTTACGGCAACACGCTGAACAGTACCGTCAACCTCGCTGACGATATCGTTAGCCATCTTCATACTCTCGATAACGAGAAGTACATCGCCACGCTTAACGTGCTGACCAGCCTGTGCAACCACCTTGGTTACAGTGCCAGGAAGTTCTGAATTAACATTAGCAGGACCACCCTTCTGTGCAGCCTTAGGAGCACCAGCTACTGGTGAAGCTACGGGAATCTTGTGCTCTGCGGTATCAATCTCTACGTTATATGTTTGACCATTGAGGGTAACCTTCAGGGCACCTGCGCCCTTCTCCTCCTCTACACAAGCAGTGTAGCTCTGGCCAGCCAACTTAAACTTTATCTCTTTCATCTTTATTACAATATTGGATTAAGTACTTGACCCCAATGGCTTGGAGCATTGTTAATGGTGAGCACGCCACTCTCGTGGTCGTGGTCATCGTTGAAATACAGATATACAGCCACAGCGAGAGCAGCCTTGTCCTGCTCGCTTGCCTCTGAGAACGCCTTTGCCTGCTTGTTGGTGACAATGTCGCTCTTCACCTCAACTACCTTAGCCGTTGTTTTCTTGGCTACGGCAGTAAAGATACCCAGAACGAGTACCAAGGCAAGGAGAATGACAAATACAACACCAACGCTGATACCGGCAAGTTCCCATGTCTGTATGGTTACTGATAAGATATTCATTGTTTATTGATTTTCTGGTTTGTTGCCTGATTACAAGGGGATGTTGCCATGCTTCTTGGCTGGGTTGGTAACCTTCTTATTGGCCAACTGAGCCAAAGCGCGGATGATGCGGAAACGAGTATTGCGTGGCTCGATGACATCGTCGATGTAACCATACTTGGCAGCCTGATATGGGTTGGCGAAGAGTCTCTCGTACTCCTGCTCCTGCTCCTTGATGTAAGCCTGTGCCTCTTCAACCTTACCCTCGTCCTTGAGAGCCTTGGCATCCTTAGCATAAAGAACCGATGCAGCACCGCTGGCACCCATAACGGCAATCTCAGAACTTGGCCAAGCGTAGTTGATGTCGCCACGCAACTGCTTACATGACATAACGATGTGGCTACCACCGTAAGACTTGCGCAGAGTAACGGTTACCTTAGGTACGGTGCACTCGCCGTAAGCGTAGAGCAACTTGGCACCATGCAGGATGACTGCATTATACTCCTGAGCAGTACCAGGAAGGAATCCAGGAACGTCAACGAGAGTTACGATAGGAATATTGAATGCGTCGCAGGTACGAACGAAACGTGCACCCTTGCGGCTTGAGTTGCTGTCCAGCACACCAGCCAACTGCTTAGGCTGGTTGGCAACGATACCAACAGACTGACCGTTGAAGCGAGCGAAACCGATAATCAGGTTCTTTGCGTAGTTAGGCTGAACCTCGAAGAACTCGCCATTATCAACTATACCACTGATAACCTGGTACATGTCGTAAGGCATATTTGGATTCTCAGGGATAATCTCGTTCAGGTAGTCCTCCATACGGTCGATTGGATCTGTACATTCAACGCGAGGAGTTGTCTCCAGATTATTCTGAGGCAGATAGCTCATCAACTGCTTGATCATAGCGATAGCCTCCTCATCGTTGCTTGCGGTGAAGTGTGTCACACCCGACTTTGTAGCATGAACACTTGCGCCACCCAACTGTTCCTGAGTTACCACCTCGCCCAACACAGCCTTAACTGGACCAGGACCTGTAAGGAACATATAAGAGGTGTTCTCAACCATCAAGGTGAAGTCGGTCAATGCAGGTGAATAAACAGCACCACCGGCACAAGGACCGAAGATTCCGCTAATCTGAGGGATAACACCGCTTGCCATGATGTTACGCTGGAAGATTTCAGCATAACCAGCCAGAGCGTTGATACCCTCCTGCAGACGTGCACCACCCGAGTCGTTCAGACCGATAACTGGTGCGCCTACCTTCATAGCCATGTCCATTACCTTGCAGATCTTGCTTGCCAACATTTCAGAAAGAGAACCTGCACTTACGGTAAAGTCCTGAGCGAAAACATAGACGAGACGACCTGTGATTGTACCGCAACCTGTCACAACACCATCACCCAGATAATGCTTCTTCTCCATGCCGAAGTTCGTGCAGCGATGCTCTACGAACATGTCCATCTCTTCGAAGCTACCCTCGTCCAGCAACATGGTAATGCGCTCGCGGGCAGTCAACTTGCCCTTTGCATGTTGCTTCTCGATTGCCTTCTCACCACCGCCGACACGGGCCTTGGCGCGGAGTTCAATCAACTCCTTGATTTTTTCTGTTTGAGTACTCATTTTTGTTTGTTTAATAAAATGTTTATGTTTTTATGTATGTTTTCCTTATTGCTCAGATTTTTCAAAACGGACACAAAGTTACAAAAAAAATCTTTACGTATGCACGCGCGGGAAACATTATTTATAATTTACGCGCTTTTTTCCTGAAACAGCATTTGCACTTACCCATTTTATTCGTAATTTTGCACTCAATTATGCAAGCAACGAAGAAAGTGCCCACGGAACTTGGCACACAAAACATAGGTTCACTTCTACTCAAATACGCACTGCCTGCCATCATTGCCATGACAGCAAGCAGTATTCTAAACATTGTAGACTGTGCATTTATCGGCAATGGTGCCGGCCAGGATGCCATAGCAGGATTGGCAACCACCCTCCCCTTCATGAACCTCGCAGCGGCATTCGGTGCGATGGTGGGTGTCGGTGCTTCGTCCATCATCAGCATACGTCTGGGACAGCGCGACTACAAGACAGCGCAGCACGTGCTTGGCAATACCATAACGCTGAACATTGTCATCTCCATTCTCTTCGCCCTGCTCTGCTGGATATTCCTCGACCCTATGCTCGACCTTTTCGGAGCAAAAAGCGAATTGACAAGGATGTATGCGAGCGAGTATATGCAAGTGCTGCTGTTAGGCAACGTCATCACCCACTGCTATCTGGGCCTCAACAGCGTTATCCGTTCTGCCGGTCACCCCAAGCTCAGCATGATCTGTACGATAACTGCAGTCTGCATCAACACCCTGCTCGACTGGCTGTTCGTGATAGAATGGAAAACGGGAATACAGGGAGCCGCCATTGCAACGGTTATTGCCCAGGGAGTGGCTCTTGCCATGGAACTTGTCATCCTTAGCCGAAAGAACGAACTGCTCCACCTGCAGCGTGGCATATACAGCATCAACCTGACAATCATACGACAGATACTTGCCATCGGACTGAGCCCCTGCCTTATGAACATCTGTTCATGCCTTGTGGTGATACTCATCAACGACGGCATGTTCCGCTATGGCGGTGATGCCGCACTTGGCGCCTACGGAATTGTAAACAAGGTCGTGTTCTTCTTCCTGATGATTGTCATGGGACTAAACCAGGGCATGCAGCCCATCGTAGGCTACAACTGGGGAGCACGCCAGAACAGCCGCGTGTGGCGCTGTCTGAAATACACCATCATCGGTGCTACCATCGTAACAACTCTTGGTTTCCTTATAGGAGAGACAATGCCTGGCGTCATTGTCCGCATGATGGGTGCAAGCGGAGAAATGGAGAGAATTGCCATTATGGGATTCCGCATCGACGTGATGGTCTTCTCGCTTGTTGGCTGTCAGATGGTTGTCAGCAACTTCTTCCAGAGCATAGGCCATGCCGGAAAGAGCATTTTCCTGAGCATGTCGCGTCAGCTTCTCTTCCTTATTCCGGGTCTGATAATCCTTCCTGAATTCTATGGTCTGCCAGGCGTATGGTTTGCCATACCACTGTCCGACACAATATCGATAATCTTCTCTGTAGGAATGCTTGTCCTGCTCGTCAGGAAGACAAAAAGACAAGAAGGCAACATCAGCGTCCAAGCTCGATAACCTCGAGGTCCTTGAACTGGGCGTCATCTACGGTGAAGCGTACCAGCGTCCGCACCTTCTGCCAACCCTGGATGCCGGCTGCACCCGGATTGATGTGCAGCAGACCGAGCGTCTTGTCGTACTGAACTTTCAGTATGTGACTGTGTCCGCTGATGAATAGTTTGGGAGGACGCGCAATGAGTTGGTTGCGCACACGAAGGTCATATCTGCCAGGATAGCCACCGATATGCGTCATCAGCACATCGGCTCCCTCGCACGACCACCGCAATTTTTCTGTATATATTCTTCGCAAGTCGCCACCATCAATATTACCGTACACGGCGCGCAATGGCCGGAACTCCTGCAGGCGCATGGCAAGTTCCATAGAGCCAATATCGCCGGCATGCCAAATCTCGTCACATTGTTCGAAATGCTCCAGATAGCGGTCGTCCCAGTACCCGTGCGTGTCACTTAGCAGACCTATGCGTTTCATGTCGTCACTTCACCAAGAACCAAGGATTATGCAGGTCCACCTTATTATAAACCAGCGGCATACCATTCTCACTCTCTATTCCATCGTAAGAACCCGCCTGGTAGGTCATAAAGCCCGCAGCGCGCACAACGGCATCAGCGGCAGCAGTATCCCACTCCATCGTCGGAGCATAACGCGGATATGCATCTGCCGCGCCCTCTGCCACCAGGCAGAGTTTAATGCTTGAGCCTGAAGACAGACACTTCACATTGTCGTATTTTTTCTCAGCCTCATCGATATACGCCTGCGTCTCGGGAGAGAGATGCGAACGACTTGCAACAATAACATAGCCGTCGTGCTTTGCGCTCTGCAGAGGCAACTGCTTGCCATACTTGCTCATAAGTTCAAGGATTGCTTCAACGCCAGTCACGCCCCCCGTACTAAGTTCCAACGCCTTGTCTATGCGCAAGGCACCTTCGCCCACAACTCCAGCATACGCAATGTCCTTCGCAGGCAGGTAAACAACACCGGCAATGGGCTTGCCCTCCTCCATCAGTGCTATGTTGACAGTAAACTCACCATTCTTCTTTATGAACTCCTTCGTTCCGTCAAGTGGGTCGATAAGCCAGTATCTGCCCCACTTGCTTCTCTCCTCGAAGGCTGGCATTTCACCCTCTTCGCTGAGAACAGGAAGACCGATTGGCTGCAGGTGTCCCACGATGACCTTGTGCGACGCCTTGTCCGCCAAAGTAAGAGGCGAGTTGTCCGCCTTGCGTTCTATGCCGAAGTCCTGAGCCGGGTCGTCATAGATGTTCATTATCTCCTTACCGGCCTGCAAAGCCCCAAGCATAGCAGTGCCGAGACACTCTCTGAGAGTATATTTTTGTTCCATAATGTACGTTTTTCCAATGAATTTCCGAACAAAGGTATATTTTTTCTCGCGCATACGCAATAAAACAGATGTAAAAACGTTAATAAAAAGTCGCGTACGTGAAAACTGCGACAACACTAACGACTAAAAAAGACTATTATGATAGAATACATTAGAGGCGAACTGGTAGAACTGACCCCTACCGATGCCACACTCGAGACCACCGGCGGCGTTGCCTATTCACTCGGAATCTCTCTTCACACCTTCTCCTCACTGCAGGGCAAGGAGAAGAACACCGAGATGGTGAAACTGTACGTTTACGAGCAGATTCGCGAAGATGCATGGACACTCTGGGGATTCGGCACAAAGCAAGAGCGCGAACTCTTCCTGCTGCTCATCACCGTCAGCGGCATTGGTCCCGGCATGGCACGAATGGCACTGTCAGCCTTCTCGCCCGCCGAGCTCTGCAACATCATCCTCAACGGCGAGGACAAGATGCTGAAACAGGTGAAGGGCATCGGCCCCAAAGCAGCACAGCGCATCATAGTTGACCTGAAGGACAAGGTCGCAACACTGGGCATCGACACACAGACAGCATCGGCCAATGCCACCGCACAAACCGTAGTGGTAAACAACGAGGTCAAGGACGAGGCTGTTGCAGCCCTCACGATGCTGGGATTCAGTCCCGCTCCCACACACAAGGTTGTGGTAAAGATTCTTACAGAACAACCGGACGCCAAGGTGGAGCAGGTCATCAAACTCGCCTTGAAGATGCTGTGAGAGAAATGGGAGTTATCTGGAGTTAGCGAGAGGTAATGGGAGTTAGCAGAAGTTAGCTGGAGTTAATGGGAGTTAATTGGAGTTATTTTGGAGCAAACTAAGGTGAGACAATGAGGTTGAAAAGAATCATAGCTATAGCAATTGTAGCTGCCGGACTGAATGTGCTGGCAGCTACCGTTGTGTCGAGCCACAGTGCCGTAACCCCATCGCAGACCCAGGCACAGACGGTCGGTGCCGAGCCAGGCAGCAGTGAACCAGCCGCAACTCCAGCCCCAGCCGACACCACAAAACAGAAGAAGGCAAAATACTCCGTAAGAAAGACTGACAGGCAAAGTACAAAAGACCTTGACACAAAGACCGCCGACCTTCAGGACCCTGACAACCTGCAGACCGAGGTCAGTTACGACGAGAAGGACAACACATACACCATCGGTACGGCACTGGTCAGCGGAAAGGACGCCAGCGGAAAGAAGACCTCGTCGTCCGCCACGACCTCGCAAACCAGCAGCAGAAACAACAAGAAGAACGGAAACACAGCAAAGCCACAAACCTCATCGTCGACCACCACAAGCAGCAGCGGCGCCAACAGCAGTGGCAGCACCCTGCCCACCTCCACACTCACACCGTTGGGACAGGTCAGCAGTTACCTCTCTGCACCTATCCTTATGACACCCGAGGAATACCAGAAGTGGAGTCTGAAGCAGTCCATGCAGAGATATTTCCGCGACAAGAACGCAGAGGCATTCGAGTCGAACGGCAAGGAGAAGTTCGACTTCACCAACATGCACTTCGACCTCGGACCAGCCGAGAAGATATTCGGTCCCGGCGGTGTACAACTCAAGACACAGGGTTCTGCCGAACTGAAAATCGGAATGAACACAAAGAAGGTGGACAACCCTTCGCTTGCCGTAAACCGCAGAAAGACTGTCGGTTTTGACTTCGACGAGAAGATAAACCTCAGCCTCAACGGCAAGGTGGGCGACAAGATAAACCTCAACCTCAACTACAACACAGAGGCAACGTTCGACTATGACGCGCAGAACCTAAAACTGAAATACGACGGAAAGGAAGACGAGATAGTGAAACTTGTCGAGGCAGGCAATGTCACCTTCCCCTCCAACATCAGCCTCATGTCCGGTTCGAGCAGCCTGTTCGGCTTGCGCACCGACCTGCAGTTTGGCAAGTTGAAACTGCAGACTGTAGTAAGCCAGAAGAAGTCGGCATCCAAGAGCGTCTCTTCAAAAGGCGGAGCCAGCACCAACACCTTCGAAATTTCCGCCACCGACTACGAGGAGAACCGTCACTTCTTCCTTGGACACTTCTTCCGCGAGCAGTACGACAGGAATATGAGGTCGCTCCCCACCATCGCAAGCGGCATCTCCATCACACGTGTGGAGATCTGGGTGACCAACAAGACCGCAGCCACTACCAACAACCGCAACATCATCGCCCTGGCAGACCTCGGCGAATCGACCGCGTCGAACATAGGCAACCACAACTGGGTTGGCGGCGGCACCACCGTACCGTCGAACAAGGCAAACTCCGAGTACCAGCAGATGGTCACCACCTACAACGATGCCCGAGACATAACACAGACCACCAACGTGCTCGATGCCATACCCGACTTTGAAGGCAGCATCGACTACGAGAAACTGCAGAACGCACGACTGCTCAGTTCAAGCGAATACTTCATCAGCCCTTCGCTGGGTTACATCTCGCTCAACACCACACTGCAGACCGACGACGTGCTTGCCGTTGCATACGAATACACCTACGGAGGCGTGACATACCAGGTAGGAGAATTCTCGGGCGACCTTCAGGACAAGAGTCAGGCACTCTACGTAAAACTTCTGAAGGGCACCACGGGCAGTCCCAACCTGCCTACATGGCGACTGATGATGAAGAACATCTATTCCCTCGGTGCCTCATCCACCAGCAGCGAGAAGTTCCGACTCGACATCAAGTACCAGAGCGACTCTACCGGCGTCTATCTCACCTATCTGCCCGAGCCCAATCTCAAGAACACCACATTGCTCAAGGCAATGAACCTGGACCGTCTCGATGCCAAGAACCACGCCAACTCCAACGGTTTGTTCGACTACGTCGAGAACTACACCATACGCAAGGGACGCATCATCTTCCCTGTAGCAGAACCTTTCGGCAAGCATCTTGCCGACTGGATTGGCGACCCAGCCATTGCCGAGAAGTACTGTTTCCCAGAACTTTACGACAGCACCAAGACCAAGGCAAAGCAGGTTGCCGAGCACAACAAGTTCCTTATGACCGGTCAGTACAAGGGCAAGAACGGAAGTGTCATTGACCTTGGAGCCACCAACATTGCACAAGGCTCTGTCGTAGTTACTGCCGGCGGAACCACCCTGACAGAGAACACCGACTATACCGTCGACTACAATATGGGTCAGGTGACCATCATCAACCAGAGCTTGATAGACGCGGGCACATCCATCAACGCATCCGTCGAGAGTAACGACAACTACGGCATGCAGCGCAAGACGATGCTGGGCATCAACGCCGACTACGAGTTCAACAAGAACCTTGTGTTAGGAGCGTCACTGATGTTCCTCAACGAACAGCCGCTCACCACAAAGGTGAACATCGGCAGCGAACCGCTCAAGAACACACTCTGGGGCGCACACATCTCATGGAAGCGCGAGAGCCAGTGGCTCACCAACATGCTTGCCAAACTGCCTCTTGTACACTGCACACAACCAAGCCAGATATCGTTCAACGCTGAGTTCGCCCAGCTGGTTGCAGGTCAGAACAAGCGCATCCAGGGTGCCGCATCGTACCTCGACGACTTCGAGAGCAGCAGCACCAAGACCAGCATCCTCACCCCTCAGTACTGGATGATGTCGAGCACGCCGTCAGCCTACGCCGAGAGCAAGCTGACCAACGACATCCAATACGGATACAACAGGGCGCTGCTGGCATGGTACAGCATCGACCCTCTCTTCACACGACGAAGCAGCACGCTGACGCCAAGCCACATCAAGAGCGACCTGGAGCAGCTCTCTAACCATTATGTAAGAGAGGTATACGAGCGCGAGCTTTATCCGCAAAAGGCACAGAACAGTTATTCGAGTGCCACATCGCTCGCGGTGCTCAACATGGCGTTCTACCCCAACGAGCGTGGTGCCTACAACCTGACAACCGATGTCGACCAGAACGGTTTCCTTCTGAATCCAGAGAAGAGATGGGGCGGTATGATGCGCAAGCTCGACAACCCCGACTTCGAGACGATGAACGTCGAGTACATAGAGTTCTGGATGATGGACCCATACATCTACACGCGAGACAAGTCCGAGAGCCTGGGCGGCTACATGCACATCAACCTCGGCGAGGTGAGCGAGGACATCCTGAAGGACGGAAAGAAATACTTCGAGAGCGGAATGCCTATCGACGGTAATCCAGCCTACTACTCGGAAACTGTGTGGGGACGTGTGCCCTTCAACACCTCGAGTGTGACATACGCATTCAACAACGACGGCAACTCGCGCACGATGCAGGATATTGGACTGAACGGACTTAACGACGAGGAGGAGCTTGCCTTCCCAACTTACGCGCAGTTCCTCAACCAGATGCAGGGCAAGGTGAATGCCGACGTCTTCGAACAGTTGCAGAAGGACCCCGCCAACGACAACTACCACTACTACAGAGGTACCGACTTCGACAACGAGAGACGCAGCATCACTGACAGATACAAGCGCATCAACATGCCACAGGGCAACTCGCCCGACTCCAACAACTCGCCCGAGAGCTACGAGACCGCATACAAGACCACGCCCGACGTGGAGGACATCAACCAGGACTATACGCTCAACGAGTACGAGAAATACTTCAACTACGACATCTCGCTCTTCCCCAGCGACATGCAGGTGGGCAGAAACTTTATCGTTGACAAGCGCAAGGCAAGTGTCAAACTGCGCAACGGTAACACCGAGGACTGCAACTGGTACCTCTTCCGTGTGCCTCTCGAGAGCTACAGCAGCAAGGTGGGAAGCATCAACGACTTCACCAGCATCCGCTTCATGCGTATCTATCTCGACGGATTCAAGGAACCTGTCATTGTGCGCCTTGCCACCATGGACCTCGTACACGGCGACTGGCGTACCTACGAGCAGGCACTCTACAACGGAGCCGCTCCTTCGCAGAGAGCAACGCTCACCGTTGCCACCGTCAACATCGAGGAGAACAACGACAAGACCCCAGTCAACTACGTCCTGCCCCCGGGCATCAGCCGTGTCACCGACCCGAGCCAGAGCCAGTTGGTAGAGGAGAACGAGCAGGCACTCAGCCTGGTTGCCGAGAACCTGGCTCCAGACGATGCAAGGGCAGTCTACAAGAACTGCAACTACGACATGCGTCAGTACAAGCACCTGCAGCTCTTCATCCACGCCAATGCTCTCGAACCAAACATCACCAACCTGGTAGACGACGAGGCATCAGTGTTCATCCGTCTTGGAAGCGACTACAAGAACAACTTCTACGAGTATGAGGTGCCTCTGAAGTTGACTCCCGAAGGCAACTACGACACCTATTCTGCTGCCGGCTGCAACGCTGTATGGCCTCAGGAGAACATGATTGAGCTGGACCTCGACATGCTTACCAAGATAAAGAAGAACCGCAACACCGAGAAGAGCCTCGGCCTCATCAACTTCAACCAGCTCTACTCCGAGTACGACAAGCGAATGCCCAACAACCGCATCTCCATCATGGGTAACCCCACCCTTGGCGAGGTGAAGACTATCATGATAGGTATACGCAACAACGGACGCACCACGAAGTCGGTCGAGGTGTGGGCAAACGAGATGCGCCTGCAGGAGTTCAGCAACGAAGGCGGATGGGCAGGTCAAGGAACCCTGAACATACAGCTCAGCGATCTCGGTTCGGTCAACGCCACCGGACATATCGAGACAGCAGGATTCGGCGGACTGGAGCAGACCGTGGCAGAGCGCAAGGACGAGAACTCATACAACTACACCATCTCCACCAATCTCGACCTTGGCAAGGTTCTGCCCGACAAGGCAAAGGTGACCATGCCTTTCTACTACAGTTACCAGAAGGAGGTTGTCAAGCCAAAGTACAATCCTCTTGACACCGACATGCTTCTCTCTGACGCCCTCGACGCCCTCAACACCGATGCCGAGAAAGACTCTCTGAAGTCGCTCACCACGACATCGGAGGTCCAGAAGAGTATGTCGCTGAGTGGCGTGAAGGTTAACATATCCACACGCAAGCACCCCATGCCCTACGACCCGTCCAACTTCACCTTCAACTACGCTCACAGCGAGACAAGCAAGGAGGGTGTGACCACCGTCTACGAGCACGAGAAGAACTGGAAGGGCGGAATGTCATACTCGTGGTCGCCCAACTGGAAGCCATGGGAGCCATTCAAGAAACTGAAGGGCAAGTCGAAGTGGCTCGACATCATCAAGGACCAGAACCTGGCCTTCGCACCCCAGAGCATAACCTTCAACACCGACCTTAACCGAACATACTACGAACTGCAGGAGCGCGACATCGACAACATCGAGAACCCCACTGCCCTGCCTATGTCGTTCAGCGAGTCGTACCTCTGGAATCGTGACTTCCAGATCAGATGGGACATCTTCAAGGCACTGCACTTCACCTTCCAGAGCGCGACCCACGCCGAGGTGGAGGAACCATACACACCTATCAACAAAGACCTTTATGCCGACTCGTACACGGCATGGAAGGACTCCGTGCGCTACTCACTGCGCCACCTGGGTCGTCCGCTCGACTACTCTCAGTCGGCATCGCTCAGTTACAAACTGCCACTGAACCGCATCCCATGCTTCGACTGGATAACAGCCGATGCCACCTACAACGCCACCTACTCGTGGAAGCGAGGCACCGAGATGGAGAACGGAGCAACGCTGGGCAACAACATCAACACCCAGCGCACCGTCAACGGCAACATAAAGCTCAACTTCGAGACCCTCTACAACCACTCTCAGTTCCTGAAGGACGTCAACAAGAAGTTCTCTGCTTCATCGGCAAAGAGCGCCTCGAAGAAGAAGGTGGAGAAGAAGAAGAAGGAGGACGAGGCAAAGAAGAAACAGAAGGAAACCGAGAAGGAACTGAAAGCCAAGGCAGAAGAGGAGGCAAAGCAGTCGGGCGAACCCGTGGACAGCGTCTACTCGCGCATGCTGGCACAGAACAACAAGAAGCAGACCAATGCCAAGGGCACATCCAACCAGAAGGCAAATCCGAAGAAGAACAAGGGATACAGCGGCGAGGTGATGCTGAAGGTAGACACCACGACCACCGTTGCACACAACCAGAAGTCGAAGCGCATCGAGGTAACTGCCAAGGACAGCGCCGGACACATGTACAAACTGAAGTATAAGGTGCTCGACGAGAACAAGATTCTCATCAAGAACCTCGACTCCATGAAACTGAGGATAAACGTTGTGCCAAAGGAGAAACTGGAGGACAAGAAATGGTACACCATGGTACAGGCTGCGTCGCGCTTCCTCATGATGATAAGGAATGCGAGCATCAGTTACCGCAACACCTACAACCTGGCACTGCCCGGCTTTATGCCCGAGGTGGGCGACATGCTCGGACAGCGCAAGAACGGCAACGGACTCTTCTCGCCGGGTCTTGACTTTGCCTTCGGCATGGTGGACGACGACTACCTCGCAAGAGCAAAGTCCAACGGATGGCTGCTCTGCGCCGACAGCGTCGCCACACCAGCAACAACCTCAACCACCGAGGACATACAGATAAAGGTGTCGCTTGAACCATTCACCGACCTCAAGATAGACCTGAACGCCAGCTGGACCAAGAACTCGAACAAGTCTATCCAGTATATGTATCAAGGCAACCCGACCACGCAGACCGGTTCGTTCAACATGACGACCATCTCCATCAAGACTGCCTTCCAGGGTTCGGGAAGCGCCAACAACGGCTACCAGTCGAAGGCGTTCAACAACTTCCGAAACTATCTGGACATCTTCCAGGGACGTGTCGAGCGTCGCTATGCAGGCACGCAATACCCTGCCGGCACGGGCAACAAGGGAGAGTTTGACCCCGCCAACGGAACCGTCAGCAAGTACTCTGCCGACGTCATGGTGCCTGCCTTCCTGGCTGCCTACACCGGCGGAAGCGCCATCAAGAAACCCCTCGACCTCTTCCCTGCAATAACCCGCATGCTACCCAACTGGAGTCTGACCTACAAGGGACTCTCCACACTGCCTTGGCTGCGCGACAACCTGAAGAGCGTCACCATCACACACGGATACAAGAGCGTCTTCAACATCGGTTCGTACAGCACGTTCAGTTCGTGGATACAGTCGATGGGCGGTATGGATATGGGATTCGTCGAGAACACCACCACAGGTTCGTACGTTCCTTCTTCGATGTACGACATCAGCAACTGCGCCATCAACGAGTCGTTCACTCCGCTCGTCGGACTCAACGTTACGTTCATGAACAACATGACCGCCAAACTCGAGTACAGGACGACGCGCGTACTCACACTGTCCATGACGTCGGCCCAGATAAACGAGTCAGCGTCCAAGGACATCGTCTTCGGCTGGGGCTACAAGATCAACGACTTCAAGATCAGTTCTCTCTTTGGCAAGAGCGCAAGTGCTAAGGCAAAGAGCAGCAAGGCAAAGGGAAAGGGCACCAGCAAAGACAACGACAGAGACAGCGAGACCTCGGGCAACAGGAAGAGCAGCAAGAAGAAGAGCAGCAAGTCAAACTTTGCACACGACCTGAACCTGCGCTTCGACTTCTCGCTGAGAAGCCAGAACGCAATAACCAGAGATATACAGACGGGACTCTCGGAGGCAACAAGCGGTAACCGTGCGGTGAAGACAAGTTTCCAGTGCGACTACGCCATGAGCCGAATGGTTACCTTCAGCATGTTCTACGACCGTCAGCGCAACATGCCTCTCATGTCGAACAACTCCTACCCCACCGTGACGCAGGATTTCGGCATATCGCTCAAGTTCGCGCTGACAAGATAAAGTTTACTTGAACGAGACGCCCTCGAACACAAGCGAAGGAATGAGGTCGGCTTCATAAGGGTCGGCATCGTTGGACACCTGGACAAGGTGGTTCCAGATGTCGAGCATGTTGCCGGTGATGTTCATGCCCGAGATGGGCTGGACGCAGATGCCGTTCCTGTAGTGGAAGCCCTCCACTCCGTACGAGAAGTGACCTGTCACCGGATTGCAGTTTCCACCATTGAAGTCGGTAATCAGAATGCACTCGTCGTGCAGCTTCAGAATGTCTTCGAGAGACGATGACGATGGAGTCATGATGGTGTGGTGTATGCCCTGCGTGGTGGGTTCCATGCCAAGTTTGCGACCCATCGGTGTGTCTATGAAATAGGTAGAGAGAACGCCTCGGTCAAACAGTTTCATTGGCTTTGTCGCAGCGCCGTCGTAGTCGAAATATGTTGCGCCTCGGGTACCGGGAATATGTGGATTGTCCACCATGTCGAGCAGTTCACTGCCTATCTTCTTGCCCAGTTTTCCCTCAAGAAACGAACTGTGCTGCTGCAATGCCTGACCTGCCATGGCGCTGAAGAGCGGCATCAGCAGATGACCTGCCACAGGACTCTCCACCACCATGGTGTAGAATCCCGGCTTTACTGGCCGCTGTCCTATCTTGCGTATTGTTCGTGCGTATGCCGTCTCGCCAATCTCCCTTGCCATGTCGCCGGTAAGGTCGTTAAGGAAGAGGCGTGTCTGCCCCCATCCGTCCATCGGACGAGCGTCGCCCTCCCCCTTCACGCTGACCATAGTCGACAGCGTGCAGCGGGTGCTGTGCTCCGTTGCCTCGAAACCGTTGCTGCACAGGTAGTGCGCACGGTGCAGACGGTCGGTGTATCGCGTGTCAACGCTCACCACATTACGCCCGTCTATCTTCGACGCAGCGTCTATCAGACTGAAGGCAGTATGGTTGTCGATGGTCAGCGCCTCGAACGCAGGGTCATAGTTATGCAGATCTGGACCATCGCCCTTGTAGTAGCTCGCCGGGTCTATAAGACCGCGCGCCGGGTCGGGCGCCAGCATACGTGTTATCATGACGCTCTGCCTGAGGAACGAGCGCAGCGAACTGTCGTCGAACACGTTGGTATAGAAGAAACCTTCGCGTCCGTCGATGTACAGTGTCACAGCCAGCGAGAAAGAATCGCTGCGCTGCTGCTTGTCCACCTTTCCGTTCATAAAACAGATGTTGTTCTCAATATTATGGAACAGCATCAGTCGTGAGTCGGCACATCCCGACTCGCGTATCATCTCCTGGGCTTTGTACAGCAGTTCCTTCATACTCCTCCCACTGTTAGTTTGTCTACCAACACCGTCGGTATGCCCTGACCAACGGGAATCTGCTGACCTGCCTTGCCGCAGAAACCTGCAGCAAGAGCCATCTCAAGGTCGTTGCCAACCATGGATATGTCTGCCAGCGCACTCGGTCCGTTACCTATTATATTAACGTCGCGTATGGGCTGCGTCAGGTGTCCGTCCTCAATCAGGAATCCGGTCTTGAGGAAGAAGGTAAAGTCGCCGGCACCTATCTGCACCTGTCCGTTGGTAAACGACTCGGCGTAGATGCCATGCTTCACGCTGCTTATGATGTCGTCCTTAGTGGCATCGCCAGCCAGCATGTATGTGTTTGTCATTCGTGGCACGGGCACGTGTCGGAAACTCTGTCGGCGTCCGTTGCCCGTGGGCTTTACGCCGTAGTGCCTGGCAGAGATGCGGTCGTGCAGGTAACTCTCCAGACGTCCGTCGCGAACCAGGTAGGTACACTGCGACTTGATGCCCTCGTCATCGCAGGCAAACGAACCAGAAGAGAGAGACAGAGTGCCGTCGTCGACAATGCTTATGTTAGGTCGGCATACGGACTGCCCCATCTTGTCGCTGAAGATACTCATGTTCTTGCGGTTGAAGTCCGCCTCGAAGGCATGGCCTATCGCCTCGTGCAGCAGTATGCCGCTGGCACCGGCAGCCATCACCACCGGCAAGTCGCCTCCCTTGGGCGTCACTGCCCTGAACAGGTGGTCTGCCTGAGCCACAGCACGCTCCGCAATGCGTCGTATACGTTCGTCGGTGACAAACTCGGCTCCCATCTGCAACTGCTCGCTGGCAAAGCCCATCTCGTGGCGTCCGTCCTGTTCCAGCACCACGTTCAGCATCAGTGCCGTGCGCAGTCTGTGGTCGTGCACCGCCTCGTCGCTTTCCGAGGTCAGGATGCTGACATCCTTGCACGAGTGCAGCACCACAGCCTTGACCTTCACCACACGAGGGTCGAGCGAGTATGCCACCGCCTCGAGCATGTGCAGGCACGAACTCTTGCCGTCCTCACCGCCCAGCAGGAACGAGAAGTCGGTATCCACACCGCCTCCATGCACGCTCTGCCGAGCATCGCACAGATGGGGATGGCCTTCCAGGAAGAAGTCGGGCATACGTTCGTCCATCGTGTAGCTGTAGCGCGTACTCTCGTCCTCTATCTCTCTCTTACCCACTCCCTGCTGCAGTGTGTGCGATGCCTGGCTGACAATTCCGTCGGACAACTCCAGACTTTGCATCTCGTCGCGCTCTGCATAGAACTCCGTATAACGATTATCTTGATTCATCTTTTCCTAATGTAGTCACGCTTGAGACAGAAATACGTTGCGGAAGCCCGGCCTCATATTAGCTGCGAGGGTCCTGTGGCTTTGCGTCGGGGTTGAATGGCGCCTGACGGGGACGCTCGCGGCGGTCATCCTCGCGGCGGTCGTGGTAGAGTTTCTCCAACGGCTGGGCATAAGCCTCGTCATACTGCGCCCTGTGGCGGCACACGTCTATGGCAAGGTACAGGGCATGGCGGAACGAATTCTCGTCGGCAACGCCCTTGCCTGCTATGTCGTATGCAGTGCCGTGGTCGGGACTGGTACGAACCACAGGCAGACCGGCGGTGTAGTTCACGCCGTCGTCCATGGCAAGCACCTTGAACGGTGCCAGTCCCTGGTCGTGATACATGGCGAGGACAGCGTCATAGTGCTCGTATGCCATGCTGCCGAAGAATCCGTCGGCAGGGAACGGTCCGAACGCCTCTATCTTCTCCGACTTTGCCTGCTCCAGTGCCGGCACTATTATGGTCTGCTCCTCCTCGCCCAGCAGTCCGTTGTCGCCAGCATGGGGATTCAGTGCAAGAACGGCTATGCGAGGATGGGTGATGAGGAAGTCGCGGGAGAGTGTCTTGTGCAGAAGTCTCAGTTTCTCGACGATGCCATCGCTGGTGATGCTCTTCGACACCTCGGAAATGGGCAGGTGTGTGGTGGCAAGTGCCACGCGCAACTTCTCGTTCATGAGTATCATGAGTGCCTTGTTGCCCTCGCCGAGTCGCTGCTCGAGATACTCGGTGTGTCCGGGGAAATGGAAGGTGTCGGACTGGATGCTGTGCTTGTTGATTGGTGCCGTTACAAGCGCATCGAACTTGCCATCGCGATAGTCGCTGACAGCAGCCTCAAGGCTCTGCAGTGCCGCCTTGCCAGCCTCGGGCGAACTCTGGCCGAACTCTATCTTCACCTCCTCGTCGCTGACCGACAGAAGGTTAATCGTTCCCTCGCAGACGTCTTCTATGTTCTGTATCACGGTATAGTTGACCTCGATGCCAAGAGCCTTGCGATGATATGCCATCGTCTTGGGGTTGCCGTAGACGACAGGCGTGCAAATATCGAACATGACGGGGTCTATGAAACTCTTCATTATGACCTCATAGCCCACTCCGTTGGCATCGCCGCTGGTAATACCCACTACGGGTATGTTGCGAGGCTCGTCCTGCACTGCGTTCTCCTCCGAACTGTATGTTGGGTTGTCAAACTGACTATATCGATAATTGTCTGACTTGTTTCTTCTGTTCGACATAATTCCTTTTATATTTTATTTAGAATTGTTCTTGCTGTTTTCCTTGGCGTTGTTGCCCTTCTCCTCCTCTGCTTCCTTGCCTGCCTCGACCTCACGTGCCTCGTCAAGCTCGTACGGCAACATCAGCGTGTAGAGGCTTCCCTCCATGCGACGCATCAAGCCTCGCTTCATCTTCTCGGGGGCATAGACGAAACCCTCGACCACGATTACAAGGTTGCGAGTGGTGTCGACGCGGGCATGACTGACGAACGGACCACCCATCGGGCCATTCTCCATGTACCACAGTCCGCGGCTCTCGTAGGCATACTGCTTGTGGACGGTGATTGGCTTGCAATCGGTGTACATGGTGTCGGTCTTCATATACATGCCGGGAGTCTCGCCGGGAATGTTGCGCATCATCACCGAGTCGCGCTTGGCAAGCATATACTGCTTGGTGAATGTCTCGGGACCGTAGTATGGGAAACTGTACATGCACATGTTTATCATGCCCGAAGGCGTGTTGTTGCTGGTCCAGAAGAACTGGGTGCCTTTCTTGTAACTCTGTATCTCCTCGGGCGCCCACACCTCACAGTTGAAGAGTTTCTTTGCCAGGCCAAGCACCACGTCGGAGTGCTTCTCCTCGAGCACCTTCACCAGACGGTTCATCTCGGTCCTGGTGAGGAAGTCCACGATGAACTGCTTGTTCTCGCGGCAGTATTTCTCGAACTCCTCCTCGCTCGGGCTCTGTATGGTGACCCATATCTGCTCCATCGAATACTTCTCGCGCATGAACTTGAGTTTCGTCATGGTGTACATGTGTGGGTCGATGTCGGCTACAATGACGTTGCGGAACAACTTCAATGCCTGCGACAACTCCTTGGGTGTGCACTGGGAGATGCGAAACGAGCGCTCGCTCTGTGGCAGACCCGGCACGTCGGTGTCGAGCGCGTCGAAGAGTGCCCTGCCAGCAGGTCGTTCCCACGCCTTGTTGTCCATAACCACGAGCACCTCGTAGGGGCGGCCGCTTGCCACTGGGAAAACCAGCTCTTTGGTACAACCGACGAGCGACAACACACCAATCAGCAGAGGGAGCATTATTTTCAAGGAAGGTATACGTTTCATAATTCTATTATTAATTGTTTTTCTTGTGTTGAGAGCAGACTGCTATCAAAGCCTCGCTACTTATACCCCCTCGGGGTTAGGGGGGCTATTATTCTTGTCCCTGCTTTGCCGTCGAGAGCAGTCCGCAGGCAGCAAAGATGTCCTGACCACGGCTGGCGCGAATGGTGGTCGTTATGCCATGCTTGTTCAGCTCGTCGCGCATCCACTCCATGGTGCTCTCGGGAGCGGGCTTGAATGGCGATTCGGGTATCTCATGGCAGCGTATCAGATTGACTCTGCACTCCATTCTGCCAAGCAATCGGCAAAGTTCGCGCACATGACGAGGCGTGTCGTTATGTCCGTGAAAGACGGTGTATTCGAACGACAGGCGGCGCTGGTGTGTCCAGTCGTACTTCCTCAGCAGGGGGATGAACTCGCGCAGCGACCAAGCCTTCTCGGCAGGTATCATCTCCTGACGCTCGTCGGGGAAGGGATTGTGCAGGCTGACAGCCAGGTGACACTGGCTCTCTGCCAGGAAACGCTCCATGCCTTTCTTCAGTCCGACGGTGCTTACCGTTATTCGCTTGGGGCTCCACGCCCAACCATAGTCTGCCTGCAGCAGTTCGGTGGCACGGAGTATGGTGTCGAGATTGTCGAAAGGCTCGCCCTGACCCATAAAGACAACGTTGGTTATCTGCTCGCGTTCGGGCATGGAGTAGAGCTGATTGAGGATATCGCCTGGGGTCAAATGACCGTGGAAGCCTTGTCTTCCAGTCATGCAGAACTTGCAACCCATCTTGCAACCTACCTGACAACTGACGCACACGGTGCCTCGCTCGCCATCGGGAATGAACACAGTCTCGACATGACCACCGCAACTCACCGGAAAAAGGTACTTTGCCGTTCCGTCAACGCTGCGCTGTACGTCTATGGGGGCACGGCGGCCCACTTCGTAACGTTCTGCAAGCGCCTCTCTACCCTTCTTCGAGATATTTGTCATCTCGTCGAAAGATGATGCTCCTCGCTGGTACATCCACGACGCTATCTGACCTGCCGTGAAGGCTGGCAGACCGACCTGCGCCACCACCTCGCGCAACTCATTTGATGTCTTTCCTAATAATGTGTCCATATCTGGCTACAAAGATACAAAGAAAAAATGAAAAACATGCTATCGGCAAGGGAAAAAGATGAAACAAGCCACCTATGGTGGATGAAACAAGCTGCCAATGGTGCAACCTTCCAACAACAATAAGAAAAAGTATGACACAAGAGGCACCGTCCGAGGCATGTCGGTACGTCGTTCATCTGTTCACGCTACATAAAAACTTTTTTTCCGCACCGAAAAAAAATTTTTTCTGCAACGGAAAAAAATATTTTCTGCTGCTGAAAAAATAATTTTCTGCTGCAGTATTTTTCAGGACTTAACCAAGGATTTTAGCAGTCTCGCTAACACACTATTTTACTGACCGTTAGAGAAAGTACTGTTTAGGGCAAAGAAAAACGGTCTCAACCTCCCCGACGAACCAACATGGTCGGCTCGGGAAATTGAAACCGTCTATCTATTGCGTTTGAAAATATCTTACACTTTCAAGCAATTATGCGCGAAGAAAAGCATATCAATCCAGATGGAAAACCTCCTTGAGTGGGATGGTTACGGGCGAGTTGTCGGGATTGACCTCCATGATGTCTGCCATCATGTCCCACCAACGCTGGGT
>CAMAFX010000002.1 GCA_945833925.1 uncultured Prevotellaceae bacterium | reverse complement strand
GAGGAACTTACCAAGATTCTTGATGTATAGGGTTTAAAATACGGGATTCTTTAATTAACTAAATTCTGATACAATATAGAAATAACAAAAAAAAGTGAGATTATTTGCGACTATCCTTAAACTATTATATACTTTTCAGTATCTTATGACAAAGGTTCAAGTTCCGGTAATATAATCTCTTCGTTCGCTTCGTCTGGATGTTGCAGGAACATACAGTAATAAATCGGCATATAGACAACACCTTCATTTTCATAAACTCTGCCTTCGTTACTGAATACGATGGCACGATGAATGCTGTATAGTGGAGTGTTTAGAAAGTTATTGAGCGCGCTATGCACTGTATAGTCCTTACCCGATTTTATCTCCAATGGCAAGACAGTCAGATTATCATAATCGTCAACAAGAAAATCCACCTCACCGACTTTCTTGCTGTCGTAATAAAACATTGGAAAACCATGTGCATGCAGTTCCTGTGCAACTGCTGATTCGTATACGGTACCAAGATTGATGCTACGGATGTCCTGCAACACAGCATTGACATTGTTTCCATACAGAATCTGAGTGAGAAGTCCCACATCATTAAGATAAAGTTTCAACAGATTCTTGGACTCTGATTCCTTCAGTGGGAAGTGAGGATTGCTGATAGCTTTAATCTCAAGAGCAATGCCTGAATTGGTAAGATACTCGAACTCATCTGCATAGTCAGAGAAGCGTTTTCCTTTCTTGTCTTCTATATTCTGATAGACAATACGTTTCTTTTTGTTTTCAAGATTGCTTGGCACAAGGTCGTATATGCGACGTATTTTCATTTTCTTTTCTTCATCGTATTGCGAAGCGTCAATCTTGTAAAGTCCATGGATATTGCGCTGTGCAGCACGTACGCGTATCACATTTCGATCCTCAAGGAAACTGTTCACGGCCTCAGGCAATCCACCTACCAACAAATAATACTTAAAGCGTTTCAACAGGTTTTCATGCGAAGACTCGGACAAAGACTCCTGTCTAAGATAATGCTCGCGCACATCTGCTATCCATTCCTCGCTTACCCCCATTGCCCAAAGAAACTCTTCGAAGTCAAGAGGATACATCTCCTTGACCTCTACGCTGCCAAGGGGTACGGAAGGGGTTTCAGAGAGAGCTACTCCCAACTGTGATCCACTGGCAATAAAACGGTAACGCCCTTCCTGGCGGAGGAACTTCAGCATCGTCATCAAGTGTGGATAGCTTTGTATCTCATCCAGGAATATAAGCGTGTCATTGATGTCGCCAAGACGCACTCCATAATTACTCAACTGCATGTAGAGTTCTTCTGTAGAACGAATATCGGCAAACACATGGTCTGTTTCCTTGTCTTCCTTTAGGTTAATCTCCACATAATTCTTATAAAGTTTCTTGCCGACATACCTGATTAGGAAAGACTTGCCAACCTGTCTTGCGCCATTCACCAAAAGTATTTTATTACGTTCCGAACGCAAGAAACTCTCTATATATTCTGTAAACTTCCGTCTTAGCATATTTATATTGTTGAATATCTGCGTACAAAGTTAACAATTATAGACGAATCAAGCAAGAAAAATACACTTATTCCATAAAAACAAGCCATGAAAAGTACACTTATTCCATAAAAATAGGTCAAGAAAAATACACTTATTCTGTGAAAAGGGGCACACTTATTCCGAATTAGTAGGAAAAGAAGCGTAATGTGAACCTATTTTCCCTTCCAATCTAACAACACGAGAGCCCTCCGACAATGTACGAAGGGCTCTCGTGTTTATTTGGAGTATTTTGACTTTTATCTCGCCAAAAAGTCTGCTAAAGTTGTCTATCAGCCGAGGAATGAGATGAGGACACCTGCTGCAACGGCAGAACCGATGACACCGGAGATGTTCGAACTCATACAGTAGTTGAGGACGTGGTTCTTTGGGTCGTACTTGGTACTGATACCGTTACATACACGGCTTGCCATAGGAACGGCAGAAAGACCTGTTGCACCGATGAGTGGATTGATCTTCTTCTTTGCAAAGAGATTCCACACCTTGACCATGCAGATACCGGAAGCGATGCTGAGTGCAAAGGCAAGGAAACCACCGGCAACGATGCCGAGAGTCTGTACGTTGAGGAATGCATCAACAGTCATTGTTGCGCCAACGCAGAGACCGAGGAAGATTGTTGCAGCGTTCATGATGCCGTTTGATGCAGCATCGAACAGGCGGAATGTGTCGTTACCAATCTCCTTGATAAGGTTACCGAACATAAGCATACCAACGAGGCTCACTGCTGTTGGAACGAAGATAGCCACGATGGTTGTCACAGCTATTGGGAAGATAATCTTCAGTACGCGCATATTCTTGATCTCTACCTTGTTAGGATAGAGCTTATCCTGCTCCTTCATGTTAATCATCAACTCCTTCTTAGAGCAGAGCAACTTGACAACCAGAGGAATGATGACTGGCACGAGAGCCATGTAGCTGTATGCTGCGATGGCGATAGGACCAAGCAGATGTGGAGCAAGCTTGATGGTGGTGAAGATGGCGGTAGGACCGTCAGCTCCACCGATGATGCCGAGCGAACCAGCCTCCTGAGGAGTGAAGCCCATCAAGAGCGAGCCTAAGAGCACTGCGAAGATACCCATCTGAGCAGCAGCACCGAAGATAGCCAGCTTGAGGTTGCGCAACATAGGACCGAAGTCGGTGAGCGCACCCACACCCATAAAGATAACAGGTGGAAGCAAGCCACTCTTGATAAGTGCATAGTAGAGGTAGTTCATGAGTCCCAGCTCGTGAGCTATCTGAGGAAGTCCCACCTCATATATATTATAAGGGAGACCTGTCTCGGGGTTAGTCCAGATAGATCCGTCGGAGAGAGTTATAACATTCTGGTAGGTTACACCGTTGATGACCTCGGTTGTTGCACCATAGACACCCATGTCTCCACCAGGAAAGTTAGCAATAAGTACGCCGAAAGCGATGGGAACCAGCAAGAGTGGTTCGTACTTCTTGACGATGCCCAGATAGAGCAGCAAGAAGGCAAGCAAGTACATCACGATGAACGATGGGTTCGCGCCGATGGCAGAGAACGCCGTCATCTGATACAACTTGTCTAATATTTCATATACCATTTCCATAAATTCTCAATTTTCAAAGTGAATGTTTGTTGTTCAATCTCCAACCGGGAACTTATGCAATCTTCATGATTGGATCATCCTCCTCCACAGAGTCACCACTGTTGAAGAGAATGGCAGTGATGACACCGTCCTTGTCGGCACGGATGGCGTTGAAGGTCTTCATTGCTTCGATGTATCCAAGCACGTCGCCAGCCTTCACGCTGTCGCCAACCTTCTTAGGTGTCTCGCTGTTGTCCTTGACAAGGTAGAACTTACCCTCCAGTGGAGCCAGAAGGTCGGTGCCCTCGCCTGCTGCAACTGGTGCTGCGCCTGCTGCTGGAGCTGCAGGTGCTGGAGCCTCGCCACCGTAAGCAATGTTAACCTCGTATGTAGCACCGTTCACACTTACCTTGATGCTCTTTGGAAGATCGCCCTTAGGAGCGTTCTTCTTAGCCTTGCGGTCTGCGAGATCCTTCTCGAAGTCAGCCTTAGCCTTGCCGCTCTTGTAAGCACGATACTGTTCTGGGTGCATAGCCAGCTCGAAGAGTTCCTCGTCGTCCTGACCAAGCTCCCAACCGTTCTCCTGCATCTCCTTGCGGAAGTCATCCAGCTTGTCGGGGTAGTAGCTCTGAGGATCGTTGGTCTCGAACTCGCGTCCCTGCTCCTTTGCCATCTCAACCAGCTCTGGTGCAACAGGACCAGGCAGCTGACCGCTCTTGCCGAGAATCATATCCCAGATGTTGTCGGCAATCATGCTCCAGCGAGCCTTACCCTTCTCCATCTGGATGACGTTCATCAGAGCGAGATTCTTGACATACTGGCTGAATGGAGTAACGAGGCATGGGTAACCAACCTTTGGCCATACGTAAGCCACCTCGTCGAAGAGCTTCACGAGAAGCTGGTCGGTGGTAAGCTCTGGCTGGTTGTTCTTCACCTTCCACTTGTTCAGGCTCTTCAGGTTGTCCTCGAGGTCGGTCATGAGCGAACCCATCATACCGCCCGGCAGACCTGGCTTGACAAGCAGAGAGTTGTTGATGTGGTTGAGTGCAGGGATATAGTAGCCGAGGAAGTCGTCGTACATCTCCTGAATCATTGTACGTGCCTCCATGTAAGCCTCCATGTTGATTTCCTTAACCTGGAAACCTGCGTCCTTCAGCATCTCCTGAACGGCGATGATGTCAGCGTGGCCTGTACCCCATGAGAGAGGAGACATTGCGGTGTCGATATAGTCGCAGCCTGCCTTTGCCACCTCGAGGATAGAAGCCATACAGAAACCAGGACCAGCGTGCGAGTGGTACTGAATGACGATGTCCTTCTTGTAAGCCTTGATACCCTCTACAATCTGGCCGAGGCTAACAGGGCGACCGATACCAGCCATGTCCTTCAGACAGATTTCGTCAGCACCTGCATCGATGAATGTCTTGGCAAGGTTGACGTAGTACTCTACGGTGTGGATAGGACTGTATGTGATACACAGAGAAGCCTGGGCAATCATGCCAGCCTCCTTGGCGTACTGTATACTTGGGATAACGTTGCGTGTATCGTTAAGACCGCAGAAGATGCGGGTGATGTCGGTACCCTGAGCCTTCTTTACCTTGTAGAACAACTTACGAAGGTCCTTTGGACATGGACTCATACGCAGGCCGTTGAGTGCACGGTCGAGCATGTGAGTCTGGATACCTGCCTCATGGAATGGCTTTGTCCACTCGCGAACACTCTTGTTGGGGTTCTCGCCATAGAGCAGATTAACCTGCTCGAAGCCGCCACCGTTGGTTTCTACACGATCAAAGCAACCCATCTTTATAATTGCGGGAGCAATCTTAACAAGCTGGTCAACGCGTGGCTGATACTTACCGGCACTCTGCCACATATCACGGAAGACTAGGCTGAACTTTACTTCTCTTTTCATAAACTATCTGTATGATTATCTTGTTTTACCTTAAACGAAACTCACTTATTCCAATCATATCTTGCGTGCGCTTGCCACATGACCCTTGCCACCTGTTATCTGCTGCACGGCAGCCTCGAGGATAGACATCGTTGTGCTGTCGATGGCAGCAGGTGTCTGTGCGGCAGCCTTCTTTGGAGCCACTTCCTCTTCTGGAGCAATCCTGTTGACAATGTTGATGAGCAACTTGCCAAAGTTGATAACGATGAGAAGGATACAGAAGACAGTGAGCATACCCACAATCATCAATTGAATTCCAATACCTAAATTCTCCATAATTATATTATTCAATCATTATAATTCTGTACAAAGTTACGAATTATTGCCGAAATCGGAAACGAAAACCACAACTTTTCATATAAAAAAACACACTTGGCAAGCCAAATGTGCATTTTTGTTACAATATAACATATTAGTCGAAGCATTATCGTTGTCCACGACAGCCTACCGTTGATGTGTTGCTACGTCGCGCAACAGCCTACCGTTGATGGGTTGCCGCATCGAGCGACAGCCTACTGATGATGTGTTGTTACGCCGCGCAACAGCGTTAGGCGCACGCTCGCACTCCCGCACTCGACGCATACGGGCGGATGCTCCTTGCTGACGGTGACGGTCAGCGAACGGATGATGGAAAACTCTCTCATCATCCTTTTGGCGATGCGTCCGCACACATGCTCTATCAGTTTGCTGGGCACTTCCATCTCGTCCCTCACCACCTCTGCCACCTCGGCATAGTTGAGCGTTGCGCCGAGGTCATCGTTGTCGATTGCCGCCTGACAGTCGACATCGGCTGTGACATCGACACGGAACCACGCCCCGAGGGTACGCTCGTCGGGCATCACTCCGTGGCGTGCAAAGATGCGCATCTCGTTAAGACTGATCTCCATCTTCCTCAATATCATCCCGTTGTTCCACAAAGTCCGTGCCCTGCACGTACTTCTTCAGCGCTCGCTCCACGCCTATCTTCCACGTGTTGATGCTCTCGTCGTCGAGCGACAGCGAAGAGACAAGGTGTATAACCCTCTCCACCGGCATGCGGTAGCGCAGCACGCCAGAGATGAGCTTGGCATAGTTCCAGTACTCCTTGTTGAACTTTCCCGAGAGCCCCTCGACGGTTGTCTTGTAGCCGCGGTTGTTCTCGAACTGGAAGTCGTAGCGGTGAGTGCCGTCGGGGTTGTTTGCCTTGATGATGCGTCCCTTGTTGATTCTCTTCGGGATGAGGATTCCCTCGTCGTCGTCCTGCAGTCCGGTGAATATCTCGTA
The DNA here is from genome assembly GCA_945833925.1 of uncultured Prevotellaceae bacterium. Classification (GTDB taxonomy): domain Bacteria; phylum Bacteroidota; class Bacteroidia; order Bacteroidales; family Bacteroidaceae; genus Physcousia. The sequence goes on along the minus strand of CAMAFX010000002.1, from coordinate 94,923 downwards.
TGGGCGACCGTCCATCAGCCCCACGAAAGCCACCCACTTCTCCTTCTTGTTCTGGAAGCGCACCACGTCACATTCCAGCACCTCCGGCCTGCTCTCGTGCACCTCGCCGTGCGGAGTTGACATGATGATATTCAGGCACTCCTCCTCGGTCAGTGGGCGCTGCAGCCGTTCGCCCTCGCTTGCCAGCATGGATGCTATGAACTTTTCCTTTTCCATATTAACTTCTTTATAACAAACAGTTATCTTAGCCTCGTCCATTTTCCCTCTCGGCAGTCAGGGAGGCTACTCATTTTGTTTTCTGCAAAAATACATCTTTTTTCCTTACGTACCAAGAAATATCCGTCTCATTATTTTTGTATGTCACATTTTGTGGGTAACTTTGCCATGTCGCTACGCGAAGTGAAAAGTGAAAAGGGAAAAGTGAGGTCCCTCTCCCCACCCCCCGAATGGGAGGGAGTAGTTACAAAAAAAGCCATTAACAGACAATATATTGTTTTGTAAGGGACCAACAAATTGAATCAAAAGGAAATATGAAATTGATAGACGTTTTAAAGAAGAGAACGAGCATACGCAAGTATAGTGACAGAGAGGTGAGCGAGGAACTGCTGAACGAACTTCTCGAAGCCGCCGGCAGAACCCAGACCATGGGTAACCTGCAGCTTTACAGCGTGGTGGTGACGAGGGATGCGGCGATGAAGGAGAAACTCTCGCCTGCCCACTTCAACCAGCCCATGGTGAAGGCGGCACCTGTGGTGCTGACCATCTGCGCCGACTTCAACCGCACTACCGAGTGGTGCCGCAACCGCAGCGCCGACCCTGGCTACGACAACATGCTGAGTTTCATCAATGCCGCGTCCGACGCACTGCTCTACACCCAGACGTTCTGCTGCCTTGCCGAAGAGTCCGGGCTCGGTGTCTGCTATCTTGGCACCACGGTCTACATGCCCGGCATGATTATCGACGCGCTCCGCCTGCCCCGGCTGGTAATGCCCGTAGCCACCATCACCGTCGGCTGGCCCGACGAGCATCCAGCACAGTCAGACCGTCTGCCCCTGGCATCGTTCGTTCATCAGGAAACATACTCCAACTACACGCCCCAGAGGATTGACGAGTTCTACACTCCGAAAGAGAACCTTCCAGAGAACAAACACTTCGTCGAGATAAACAACAAGGAGACTCTGGCGCAGATATTCACCGACATACGCTACACTCGCAAAGACAACGAGGCACTGAGCGAGGTCTTCATCGAGACATTAAAGAAACAAGGATTTCACCTCTGATTGGTGAAATCCTTGTTTCGTTTCAACTCAATAACGTTTTCCCGTTTTTTTCAGTATTCTCTCACGCTTCTTTCAGTATTCCCTCACGCTTTTCAGCCTCTTCTCTTCTTCAGGCTTTCCTCTACTGCGCTGACCCTCTCCTGCACCTTCTTGTCATTTGTCAGAAGATCATCGATGAGTCTTACGGAGTGAATGACCGTTGCGTGGTTGCGGTTGCCAATCATCGCACCGATCTTGCTGGTCGACAGGTTAGTGTGCTTCTGCGTCAGGTACATTGCTATCTGTCGTGCCTGAGCAATGTTGGCGCGTCGGCTCGAACCGAGGATGTCCTCCTTAGTCACCTCCAGCACACGGCACGTATGCTCCACTATGTCGTCCACCGTCACGGTGCGGCTCTCCACAATGGCAGTCTGATTCACCACACGCTGAGCCAGCGTGAGGTCGATGTCGCAGTTGAAGCAGATGGAGTGAGCCATGAGCGAATTTACAACACCTTCAAGTTCGCGCGCATTGCCGGTTATATTCTTTGAGATAAACTCTACGACGTCCTGCGGAATGTCAAGTCCGTTGCGGTGAATTTTGTTTAGTAGTATGCCTTTGCGAAGCTTTTCGTCGGGCTGCCCTATCTCGGCTATCATACCCCACTTGAATCGCGACAGCAGTCGCTCCTCCATGCCCTGCATCTCCGACGGCTTGCGGTCACATGTCAGGATTATCTGCTTTCCGTTCTGCTTCAGATGATTGAAGATATGGAAGAATGTGTTCTGAGTACCCTTCTGCGCGGCAAACTCGTGCACGTCGTCAAGTATCAGCACGTCAATCTGCTGGTAGAAGCGTATGAAGTCGGGCATGTTGTTGTTCCTCACGGCATCCACATACTGATACTGGAAGACGTGTGCACTTAGGTACAGCACCTTCTTCTCGGGGTGGATGTCCTTTATCGCCCTGCCGATGGCATTTACAAGATGGGTCTTGCCCACGCCCGAGTGTCCGTGTATGAACAATGGGTTGAAGGTCATCTGCTTGGGGTTCTGCGCCAGACTCATTCCGACGCTGCGCGAGAGGATATTGCTCTTGCCCTCGATGAAATTGTCGAAACTGTATTCCTCGAGCAGGTGAGAGTCGAACTCAGGCTGTACGTCGCGTCCCTGCTTGTTTATCTGCTTCTTCACCTGTGCCGACGGGTCGACACCTTCAACCAGAGTCTTCGAGTTGCCCACCTCCACCACCTGTGTCAGCTTGTTCTCGCTGTCCGTCATCTGGCGGAAGCCAAGGCGCACCTTGAGTCCGAAGCCCTGACGCACCGCCTCCCACGTAACGATGGAGAAGTTCTTCTCGATATGTTCGCGGAAGTAACTGCTGGGAGCGTTGATTTTCAGTTCGTTAGTCTGTGCATTGTACGAGTAGAACGAGAGTGGACTGAACCAAGTGTCAAAGTCCTTCGGCTCAAGATTACGCTTGATAATCTCGAGGCACTGTTCCCATTGATGTTTATACTCGTTCTGTGTCATTTGCAGGTAATTAGTCCTTTTCCATCTTATTTATAGACAGAAAAACGGTCGCAAAGGTACAAAAAAGACCTAATATTTCAACCAAAAATAGAGAGAAAAAATGCAAAAAAATTACTTGTCACTCTTGCCGAAAACAGAGAAGTGCACGTAGCGCTTTGGGTGAGACTGCATGTCGATGAGCAGGTTGTTTGCACTGCTTATCGTAGCGTTAAGGTTATGATATACGGCAGTATCCTTGAGCAGGAGTCCGAGGTTGCCGTTTGGGTCCTGCATCAGTCGTATCAGTTCCTGCACGTCGTCGATAGTCTGGTTCACCTTGTCCATCGTCTGGTTGAGGTCCATCTGAGCCAGGTTGGCGCTCAGTTTCTCCACGTTCTGTCCGGCAGCGTCAAACGAGCTGAGCAGATGTGGTACATCCTTGTTAAGCAGACTGTTGAGCTGCACCGATGTGCTGTTAAGATTGTTGGTCAGCCGCTCTGCGTTGCCCAGGATGCGTGGTATGTTGGGGTCGCCAGCCACCATATTGAGAGTGGTGATGAGCGAATCGACATGCTGCAGGACGACGCTCACCTGAGGCATCACGTTGGCAACCTGGTCGAACAGGCCGTCATCGCTGCTTCCCTTTATGGTGTCGCCGTTGGCAATCATCTGCTTTGGGTTAGTGCCCAGAGTCATGTTAAGCGTGCAACCGCCCAGCATGCCCTCGGCAAGCGAAGCCTTGGTGCCTACCGGTATGCGCACATCGTCGTCTACGGTAATCTCCACCACCACGCTTCCAGGATTCTCGAAGTCATAGTTTATATCCTTCACAATGCCTATCTGGTAGCCGTCGGCATAGACAGGGCTGCTCGTTGTCAGTCCCTTTGCATTTGCAAACGTGATAAAATAGTTGTGACTTGGCTTGAAACTTACTCCCTTCAGGAAGTTGATGCCCATATATAACACAATCAGTGCCACGACACCGACCAATCCAATCTTGACTTCTTTGGTAAAGTACTTCATATCACTACCCTTTTAATGTGAATAAACTGCGGGCGTTCGCCATGCCCTTTATTGCTGAGTTGCCTTATACTTCTTGAAGGCGTTGTAGAGGCTCTCGCTCAGCTGCGTCTCAGCCTGCGCCGAACCGAGGTACTGCTCCTCCGAGGGGTTGGTGATGTATCCCACCTCCACCAGGCAGCTTGGCATCGACGTTGCTCTCAGCACGAGAAAACCTGCCTGGTACACACCACGGTCTGATCGCCTGGCACAGTTCCTGAACTGGTTCTGTATCTTCTGCGCCAGACTTACACTCTGCTTCATGTACTGGTCCTGCATCAGTTCGAAGATGATGTAGCTCTCGCTGCTCTTTGGGTCGAAGCCCTCGTACTTCTCGGCATAGTTCGACTCCAGCATGATGGCAGAGTTCTCTCGCTTTGCCACCTCCAGATTGCTTGCCGCACGGTGCATACCCAGCGTGTAGGTTTCCGTTCCGCGTGCCGACTGTCCTGACGCCGACGCATTGGTGTGGATGGAGATGAAGAGGTCTGCCTTGTTGCGGTTGGCTATGCGAGCGCGCTCGTTCAGCTCCACAAACACATCCGTCTTCCTCGTGTACACCACCTTGACGTCGGGCATGCGCTGCTCCACCAGTTTGCCAAAGGCGAGTGCCACGCGCAGGTTTATATCCTTCTCTTTCAGCGTCTTGCCCACAGCTCCGGGATCCTTGCCACCGTGTCCGGCATCAATGACAAGAGTGAACGGTTTTGCGGAAACCGCTATCGCTACGACCAGAGATAAAAGAAAAAGGCTCAGACGTTTCATTACTTTCTCAATTGCAATTTTTGGCAAATTTAAGAAAAAAAGTTGAAACGTCTAAACCTTTTGTAAGATTTTAACTAAACTTTCGGGGTAAGGTGTACGTTTCAGTTGTCAGAGCCTTACCCTCGCTCCTGCCAGAACGCAGATGCCAGGCTGCAGGATGTTGCCCAGGTCGTAGTAGTGGTGGTTGGTGATGTTCGTACCCTTCACGTACACGTCAAACTTCTTGTCCGTCCACTGCAGTTTCAGGTCGAGGTGTGCGTATGGGTGGTAGTTCTGCAGGCGGTCTGTAGCCTTCTCTCCGTAGTATATCTGGAAACTTCCCATGCGGTCCTGCCAGCGCACGCTCCATGTTGCCGTCAGCTTGTCCCATCCAATCTTGTGATTGAGGTTAGCCACCAGTTTATGGCGCAGATAGTCAGAGGCATACAGACTGGTAAAGATGCTGTACTTGCCGTCGCGGTTCTGGTGCATGTAGGTGTAGCCCAGAGTGAAGTTGCGCAGCCATATGTCCTGCTTTGCAAGGGCTGTGAAGTCGAGCTTTGCCTCTGCCTCCACGCCGATGTTGTCGAGGTCGAAGTTGTCAGCATGCGCTGCGTCGCCGAACACCTGCTTCACGTAGTCGATCATGTTGTGACCGCGGTTGTAGAATGTACGTCCGCTCATGGCGAAGCCCTTCAGCTGATACTGTGCACCGAGCGACACCGAGCGGTTTTCCTCCGGCTTCAGCTGGTTGTTGCCGGTTATGTCGGGACTGTTATAATATAAATCGGTATATGAAGGCAGACGGAAGCCCTTGTTGTACGAGAGGAACACCTTCCAGTTTGTCGTCGGACGGTAAGCAATGTCCACGCCCGGGTAGAAGCGGTACTTGTGGTCTACGCCCGTGTTCATGTTGGCAACCACGCCGGCACTGATAGTCCAGCGGTCCAGCACGATGTTGTGTTCCAGGTTGTAGCTCACGTTGGTGCGGTTGGCATGCTTCTTCATCGTCTTTCCGTCGCCGTGGCGCGAGACGAACTCATCCTCCTCCATCAGCGTACCCAGCGAACTGCTCAGTATGCCCTCGTTGCGCAGCTCGGCACAGACAGCTGTCTTGCCGCCCCACCAGCTCACGTAGCCGCCTATTCGTCCGCCGTACACGTCCGACTGGTGCGAGTTGCTGTAGGGGTTCTCGGGCTGTCCCTTGTGCCAGTGATAGTTGTCGTAGGTGCGGTTCCAGTACACCGACGGCATGAAGTGGAACTTTCCCTTTGTCTCGGCGCCCACGCTTACGATGTAGCGCTCGTTCTGCTCCCACTGATCTGTGCTCGAACCCGAATAGAAGGTGTTGGCGCCGTAGCCCTTGCGGCTGAAGCCTGCCTGCCACTTCAGGTCGAACTGCTGGTGCGCATACTGGCCGTTGTAGTACAGCTGGCCCTTCTTCCATGCGTCGTTCAGCGTTCCACCGTCGCTTCTGCCGCCACCGCCGCTGATGCTGTTGGTTACGTGTCTGCCCAGCAGTGCCACGCGTCCGTCAGCCTGCACCGTGCCCCAGCTTCCAGCCTCTACTCCGACCTCTGCGCCATTCCTGGTCACCTGCCTGGTGACGATGTTTATGGCTCCGCCGAATGCCTGTCCGCCATACACGCGGCTTGCCGCGCCCTCGAGAACCTCGATGCGCTCTATGTCGCCGACACTCACCGGAAAGTCAGCAGCCAGATGTCCGGTGTGGGGGTTTGAGATGTTCACGCCGTTCAGCAGAATGGTAACCTGCTCGTACGTACCTCCGTTGATGCTGATGTCCGTCTGAATACCAAAGCCACCGCGCTGACGGACGTCCACGCCTGTGGCAAGTTTCAACAAGTCGTTGACACTCTGTGCCCCCGCCTGTTCGATGTCCTTGCGGGATAGCACAGAAACAATGCGTGCCGACTGCAACTGAGTCAGCGGAGCCATGGTGCCGCTCACGGTCACCTCGGCCATGCTCTGCTCGTCGTCTACATACTCCTCTACGGTCTCCTCGACAGCCACGCGTGGCGTCTCTGCCTTGGCAACGGAAGCAGTAGCCAGTGTTGCTGCCGTCAGCACACCGATTCTCACTTCCTTCTTCAGACTGTTGAAGATGCTGTATCCCTTTCTCCCATATTGGTGGAAAGTGACGCGCTGAGCCTCTTGAATCTGTTGTTTAAACATAAATAATAAATTAAAATTCTCGCAATATTGCGATTTTCGAGCGCAAAAGTACAAAAAATCCTCCTATTATTGACGGATATTCCTCAATTATTCCATATATTTGCAACAATACAATATTTAATAACAATGAACATCCTACGTAAGATTCTGCTCGCCGGACTCGTTGCCAGTCCGCTTGTTGCCTCGGCGCAAACCAACTACGACCTGTCAAAAATGAAGATGGAGAAACTGGACCGCGGACTGGTTGCCGTGCGTGCCAGCCAGGACAGTGTGTTCCTTTCGTGGCGCTACCTCAGTGCCGACCCTCTCGAACAGTCGTTCACCATTCTGCGCGACGGCAAGAAGATAGCCACCGTGCCGGCAGCCCAAAGCACCACCTACATGGACTGTCTGCCCACAGGCACCAAAGCCACCTACGAGGTACGTCCCGACAAGGGCAGGCTCGGCGGCAAGTGGACCATCCAGGGCGACGCGCCTGTAGGCTATCTGGACATACCTGTGGACAAGCCTGTGGCTGAGAAGGATGACAACACAGGTCGACCCGTCACCTACTCTGCCAACGATGCTTCGATGGCGGACCTCGACGGCGACGGACAGATGGAGATAGTCCTGAAGTGGGACCCGTCAAACTCGCGCGACAACTCGCAGAGCGGCATCACATCGCCCGTCATCGTCGATGCATACAAGCTCGACGGCACCCGGCTGTGGCGAATCAACCTGGGACGCAACATACGTGCCGGCGCACACTACACACAGTTCATGGTATACGACCTGGATGGCGACGGATGCGCCGAGATAGTCATGAAGACCGCCGATGGCACTACCGACGGCAAGGGCAAGGTCATAGGCGACGCCAATGCCGACTGGCGCGAGGGCGTTGCCGAGCACGAGGAGACACACTTCAACTCGCCACAGCATCCGGGCGAGCGCTTCCGCGGCGAGGGTCGCAGGCGCGGCGGCTTCATTGCCAAGGGTCCCGAGTATCTCACCGTCTTCAACGGCAAGACGGGCGCTGCCATCGAGACCATCGACTACCTGCCCCGACGCGGCAACCTGGGCGACTGGGGCGACAACTACGCCAACCGTTCCGACCGCTATCTGGCATGCGTGGCATACCTCGACGGCATACATCCCAGCGTGGTGATGTGCCGCGGTTACTACACACGAATGACTCTCGCTGCCTTCGACTTCGACGGCAAGCACCTCAGCAAGCGATGGTTCTTCGACAGTAACGTCGAGGGACGCGAATACCACGGCCAGGGCAACCACAACCTGCGTGTGGGCGACGTGGACGGCGACGGCAGGGACGAAATCGTCTACGGTCCGTGCGCCATCGACGACAACGGCAAGGGACTCTACTCTACTCGCATGGGTCACGGCGACGCCATGCATCTCACCGGTTTCTTCCCCAACGACGACAAGCTGTACGTATGGAACTGCCACGAGAACAAGCGCGACGGTTCGGAACTTCACGACGCTGCCACCGGCGAGGTGCTCTTCCAGTTCTTCAGCAACAGCGACGTGGGCAGATGCATGGCTGCCGACCTCGACCCCACCAACCCGGGGCTGGAGATGTGGTCGTCGGCAAGCGGCGGTCTTGCCAGCGTCAAGGGTAAGATCGTTGCAGGCGGAGCAAGCCAGATGAGCACCAACATGGCTGTGTGGTGGGATGGCGACCTGCTGCGCGAGTTGCTCGACCACGAGACTATCGCCAAGTACGACTGGACAGAGCAGGTGTGCCGCCCCATGATGAAGATGGAGAACTGCCAGTTCAACAACGGTTCCAAGAGCAATCCATGCCTGCAGGGCGACGTGCTGGGCGACTGGCGCGAGGAGGTTCTCACACGCACCAAGGACAGCGGGCACCTGCGTCTCTACATCTCTACCCTGCCCACGCCGTACCGCTTCCACACCTTCCTCGAGGATCCCGTCTACCGCATCAGCATTGTCACCCAGAACGTAGCCTACAACCAGCCTACACAGCCGGGCTTCTTCTTCGGAGCCGACCTCGAGGGCAGCGGCCGCCTCTTCCGCGGATGGCAGTTCGGGAAGTGAGGACATAGGAAGCTCGCAACATGGACGGGCGAAAAAGAGCAAAAGGTATTTACACCACACCAAGGCCGGCAGTTACAACAACAAGGTCGGCTTTGTAAGTCTGACAGACACACGCACCGACGGTGCATACTTCTCGGTAGAGAGTGTGGCATCGAGCATGGCTGGCGTTGCCTGCTACCAGATTCGCCCCTACAACAACACAGGCGTTGCCGGCAAGTACCTCAACTGGCTCTACGGCGTAGGCTCAGGAGGCAATGACGTGGACGGCACCACAACGATAGGCTTATACAGCACCGCTGCATCGGGCGACGCAGGTTCGTGCTGGAGCCTCGTAACAGCGTTCCCTGCTGCCGACGCTCCTGCCAAGAAGGTGAACGGCCTGTGGGTATCGCCTGCTCCTGCCGACGGCAAGTTTGCCTCGACAACCGTATGGTACCACGTGAAGAACTACCAGTCGGGCGTGGCAGCCAACGTCATCAGTACGGGCAGCGAGAGTCGCCCTACTCGCTGAAGTTGAGCAACAAGGCCGAAGACAACAGCGACGCCGCACTGTGGTGCATCGCTGACAACGGCGACAACACATACAGTCAGGTTTCGCCTTATGCCGACACCGACATGTTCCAGGCTACGGTCAACTCGCTTGCCGTACGCGACGCCAACAACGTCACCGGCTGGGCTATGGGATGGAAGGTGAACCTCTATGCCCGTGCCCTGGATGCCAACAAGGCACACTCGTTCGTCAGCATGGCTCTGAAGCACTCTGATGCCTACGACATACAGATGTCCGGCAAGGGTGGATGCTACTACAACCTGTGGGACTCACACTCTCCATTCCAGATTGACGGTAACTTCGGTGTAACTGCCGGTGTCAACGAGATGCTGCTGCAGAGCTACAACGGCACAGTCACTCTGCTGCCCGCACTGCCTGACGTATGGCACAGCGGCAGCATCAGCGGTCTGAAGGCTGAGGGCAACTTCGAGGTGACCATGAGCTGGATGGAGGGCAAACTGCACTGCGCTACCATCCAGAGCCGCAAGGGCAGCACACTGCGACTGCGCTCGACGGCAGCCATGGACCTCTCGCGCGCGCATATATATAAAAATGGTGTAGAGGTCGACCTGGCACTGCAGCCCGACGGCAGTCTCGACGTCCCGACCAGCGAGGGCGACATCCTCAACATCAGCCTCAGCGAGATAAGCATCGGCAGCATTGCTAACCTCATCAGGAAGATGAACAGCGGCGACCGCACCATAACACTGCAGACCATACACCAGACAGCCAACCACCTGTTGCGCAAGTAACGGTTGCTGACCATCCGCAGCACAAACGACAACTGGTACAGTTAGAGCATAACAAAGACATGCCAAACTGTACCAGTTGTCGTTTTTTAGGTAAACTTATTCTCAATAAAGTTTCAGGTATTCGTAATCGTTGCCGAGACCTTCGAGGTAACGCTCGAAATTGTCGCGACTGATAACCACCGTACCACGGCAGTCGTTGGGATGGAAACTCATTGTCGGCGCCTCGAGCAATGCCTCGTCGAGGAAGAGATGGACGTGGTGCTCGGCATCGTTGATGAGTCCGAAGGGCGACACGCTGCCCGGTTCGAGACCGAGGTACTTCATCATTCTCTCGGGCGAGGCGAACGACAGTTTGCCCGGAGCAGGAAGTCCACGGCTTACGAGTGCCTCCTTGAGTCGGTGCTCAAGGTCGTGAATGTCGAGGTCGTGGTCGCAGTGGAAGCATACCAGATAGTGGCGGTTGCCCTTGTGGTTGCGCAGGAAGATGTTCTTGCAGTGCACCGAACCGTCGTCCTTCCACCATCGTTTTGCCTCTTCTATTGTCTTGCCTTCAGGGTGCGTGTAGTGGCTATACTCTATGCCGTTGGCGTTGAGGTAGTCGAAGACGCGCTGTGCGCGTTCGCCCAGCTCCATGGTCTGCACCCAGCGCTTTATGCGTCTGCCGTCGGGCAGTGTTGGCAGTTTGGTCTGTATGTTCTCCTTCATAGATCAACAAATAGTAATTAAATGGTTATTTCTTGATAAGGCAATAGATGGCGATATATACATAGCAGACGAGTGGCACGACGAACGCCTCTGCCATGCTGCCTGTTGTGTCGGCAATATGTCCCATGAGCAATGGTGCTATGGCTCCGCCCACGATGGTCATGATGAGCAGCGAGGATGCCAGCTTGGTGTTGCCACCGCTGCTGCGCAGTGCCAGCGAGAAGATGGTGGGAAACATGATGCTCTCGCACAGATAGACAACGAAGAAGGCACCCATGGTGGCCATGCCCGAACAGGTCATGATGATGGCTGTGGCAACGGCTGCCAGGGCAGAATAGATGAAGAGCAGGCGCTCGGCGCGTATGTATGCCATCACCCAACTGCCTGTGAGTCGGCCCAGCACGAACAGTCCCATACCGCCGAATCCAAGCCATGTGCTTGCCTCGGTGCTGGAGATGCCTACATTCTCGGTCATATAGTTGATGAAGAAACTGTTGACACCTGTCTGTGCAGCGACGTAGAAGAAGAGTGCCGTCAAGCCAAGTATGAAGGCAACGTTCATCAGGCTCTTCTTCTCGCCAGAGCCGGCGCACGCTGCACCAGTCTGACCGCTCGACTTCTGCTCGTCATCACCTTCGGTATCCTGCGCTATCTCGGGCAGGTTCATGCGGCTGAAGAGAAGCGCCACAAGGAGCACCACGACACCCACAATGGTATAGGGCACTGCGATGTCGCCACCCGAGAAGAGCAGTGCTCCGCCCACCAGCGGGCCGACTATCCAGCCCACGCCGTTGAGCGACTGTGCCATGTTGATGCGTCGCTCGGCAGACTCAGGCGCACCGAGCACGGTGGTATAGGGGTTGGCGCTTGTCTCGAGACACGTCAGTCCGCATCCTATGACAAAGAGCGAGAAGACGAAGAACGGGAATGAGTTTATCATCGAACTGGGGATGAAGAGCAAGGCGCCGACTCCGTAAAGGAGGAGTCCGGTGATGACACCCGCCTTGTAGCCCCACTTGCGTATTATCATTCCGGCAGGCAGAGCCATAAGGAAGTATCCACCGTAGACAGCCGCCTGGACGAAGGCTGCCATAGTCTTCGAAATCTGGAACGACTCCTGGAAATGAGGGTTCAACACTTCGAGTATGCTGTGGGCAAAGCCCCACAAGAAGAACAGCGAGGTGATAAGCACGAAGGGTGCCACCATACTCACGCCATCGCGACGCAACAATGAGTCTTTAGGTTTTGTCATATCTATTCCTGGTATTATACGTTCTCGCACACAACGTGCCCGACAAAGTTAAGGAATAAAACGGAAAAAAGGCACTAACGCGGCATAAAAACACACCATATACAGATTTATTTATATGCATTTTTCATCGGAAGGCATATAAATTACCACATATTATAGGCATACTTGAGAATTTCTTTGTAACTTAGTGACGTGTTTGCACAACACTTGCTTTTATCAGTCAACAAACAACAGATGCCATGAAATACATCAAACTACAAACCAAACGATGACGGACAACCTGAAGACATACGTCAAGGCGCTGTGCCTGAGCACGCCGGTATTGCTGCTCTTCGCATTCAGCATCTCGCCCCTCTATCTGTTCGAGGGCGACGATGTCTGTGTCTTCAAGCAGATGGGACTGCTCATTACAAACGGCGGCACGCCCTACGCCGACCTCTTCGACAACAAGGGCATCGTGCTCTACCTGCTCTATGCCATAGGCATGGCTGGCAACTGCGGCAAGTGGGGTGTGTTCGTCATCAACTGCCTCGTCATGGCACTGACCGTCGCACTGTGGATGACTACAGCAGCCCTGGTAACCGGCGCAACGTCGACATGCATACCTGCAGAGCGAACAGCTACCACCGGACAACAACATTCACGGCTACACAACGCCTGCCGGACATACGTGCCAGTCGTCGTCGCCCTGCTTGCCTACGTTGCCTTCCAGACGCAGGGTGGCATGACCGAGGACATCTGCCTGCCCGTGCAAGCCTACGTCATCTATCTTGCCGCGCGCAACATTCACACTGGCAGCAATACCTCGACAAGGGAGTATGCCGTCATCGGACTTCTCCTTGCGCTGACCGTGTTCGTGCGCTTCAACAATGCGTGCGGCATTCTGGCGTTCCTCCTCTTCGACATCCTCGGTTGCAGCGGGTGTAGAAAGGCGAAATGCACAGGACTCGCCGCACTCCTCGCAACGGCACTCTCCGTCGTTGCCATTATATATATAATAATGTATGGCATATACGGCGCCGAGGGAGTGGGCAGTATGAACTACGCCATGTTCGGTTCGATACTGACATACGCCACGCTGAGCGACGCACCCACCCACAACTACCTGTACATACACGCGGCACTGTCGCTCTATCTGCTCGGAGCAATGTGGCTGATGCACAACAGGCAGAACCGGGAAGGAAGAACAGATGGCGGAGGAAAGAACAGTGAGCCGTCTCTTCGAGCATGCACCTTCGCAACGATTCTGCTCGTCACGACCTTCGCCAGTTTCGGCAGACTCTATTTCAACCACTATTTCATACTTCTGCTGCCAGCCTACGTCTTCTGCGCCCTCTTTCTTCGGCATCACGGCAGACTGCTCGCCCCACCATTGCTTGCCTGCCTACTGATTTCCACCTACAAGACGGCAAAAGCCATAGGTATGGCTGGCAACGAAAACCAGATACATACAGCCAACTTCTACAGTCAGACGGACAGCATCATGCAACTCATACCCGACGACGAACGGCATTGCATCTTCAACCTCAACGGCGGAACAACGGCACTCGAGGTGCTGCAACGGCAACGCGTAAGCCAGTGCAACCGTTTCCCCATCAGGATGAACAATACACTCTTCGCACAGGTGCGCGAACTCGACGTCACCGACACGAGCATCTGCTGGGTCATCGTCTCACCGTCATCGTCCGTCACGCCAAAGGATGCCCTGGCGATAGAGACCCACTACGAGGAGATGCACGCAACGCATTTCGACAAAGATACAGACAATCTTATATTCTATAAAAGAAAACGAACGAATACACACTAACAGACTATGGCAAACGTGATATTCAACAAACTGATAGCCGAACAGACAGGGCTTCAGCAGAAATATGTCGAGAACGTGGTGGAACTGCTCGAAGAGGGAGCCACCATACCGTTCATCAGCCGCTACCGCAAGGAGAGGAGCGGTGGAATGGACGAGGTGCAGGTGGCAAGCGTCAGCGACAGTCTCGACAAACTCAAGGAACTGGAGAAGCGCAAGCAGACCATCCTCTCTGCCATCGAGCAGCAGGGCAAGATGACCGACGAGTTGCAGCGTCGCATCGAGAGCAGCTGGGACGCCACCGAACTGGAGGACATCTACCTGCCCTACAAGCAGAAGCGCCGCACACGTGCCCAAGTGGCACGCGAAGCCGGACTCGAACCAATGGCAACATGGCTCTTGCGGCAGTTTCCCGACCCGGTGCTGCACAAGGCACAGTCGTTCGTCAACAAGGAGAAGGGCATTGACACGCCCGAGGACGCCGTGAAGGGTGCCATGGACATCATCGCCGAGATGGTGAGCGAGAACGAACGCTCGCGCCAGACCATACGCGGACAGTTCCGACGCACCGCCCACATTGTCAGCAAGGTGGTGAAGGGCGCCAAGGGACGCAATGCTGAGGAGGACGGTCAGAAGTATCGCGACTATTTCGACTGGGACGAACCACTCAACCGATGCTCGAGCCACCGCCTGCTTGCCATGCGCCGCGGCGAGGCTGAAGGCATACTGCGAGTGAGCATCTGCATCGACACCGACGAGGCGTGCGAGAAACTGGAACGCCAGTACGTTCGCGGTAACAGCGAGTCGGCACACCGTGTGCGCGAGGCTGTGCAGGACGGCTACAAGCGTCTGCTGGCACCCAGCATCGAGACCGAGTTTGCCGCTCTCTCCAAGGAGAAAGCCGACGAGGAGGCTATACGCATCTTCGTGCGCAACCTGGAGCAGCTGCTCATGTCGTCGCCACTGGGACAGAAGAGGGTGCTCGCCATCGACCCCGGTTTCCGTACCGGATGCAAGGTGGTATGTCTTGACAGCGAGGGCAATCTGCTTCACAACGAAGCCATCTACCCCCATCCACCAAAGAGCGAGCGCATACAGGCGTCCAACAAACTGATGACACTCATCCGCCAGTACAAGATAGAGGCTATAAGCATCGGCAACGGCACAGCCGGCCGTGAGACCGAGGAGTTTGTCAACCACCTCGACCTGGGCGACAACATAGAGGTGTATACCGTCAGCGAGGACGGCGCCAGCATCTACTCAGCGTCCAAGATAGCTCGCGAGGAGTTTCCCGACTACGACGTTACCGTGCGCGGTGCCGTGTCCATCGGCAGACGTCTGATGGACCCCCTCGCCGAACTGGTCAAGATAGACGCCTCGAGCATCGGTGTCGGTCAGTATCAGAAGGATGTCAACCAGAGTCTGCTGAAGAAATCGCTCGACCAGACGGTGGTGAGCTGCGTGAACCGTGTGGGCGTAAACCTCAACACTGCCAGCAAGCATCTGCTGACCTACATCAGCGGTCTCGGCCCTACACTGGCACAGAACATCGTGGACTACCGGCGCGAACACGGAGCCTTCCGCACACGCCGCGAACTGCTGAAGGTGCCACGTCTTGGCGCCAAGGCGTACGAGCAGGCTGTGGGCTTCCTGCGTGTGCAGGGTGGCAGCGAACCGCTCGACAACTCTGCCGTACATCCAGAGTGCTACGAACTGGTTGGACGCATGGCAAAGGATGTGGGTTGCAGCGTGGCTGACCTGCTGGGCAACAAGCAGTTGCGCGAGAAGATTGACATACAGCGATATGTCACACCCGAGGTCGGCCTGCCCACCTTGCAGGACATCATGAGCGAGCTCGAGAAACCCGGTCGCGACCCGCGCCAACCGCTCAAGGCATTCCAGTTCGACCCCACCGTTCACGAGCTGTCCGACCTCCGTCCAGGCATGGTTCTGCCAGGCATTGTCAGCAACATAACCAACTTCGGAGCCTTTGTCGACGTGGGTGTTCACACCAAGGGACTGGTACACGTCAGCCAGATGAGCAACCACTTCGTGAAGGACCCTACCGAGATTGTCGCCCTCCACGCACACGTCATGGTCAAGGTGCTCGACGTCGACCTGGCACGCGAGCGCGTCAGCCTCTCGATGAAGGACGTTTAGGAGGAAGACCGGAAACAAAGAGAAAGAGTACATTTGCGCAGAACTAACTGATCGTAAGTTCCACGGTTCACCTTCTGCTCCATAGGAACCAGACAGGTGGGAACCTGTGAAGCATCAATTAATAACAGACAAAAACATCATTAAACATGAAGAAACACCTTCTACTACTATTAGCCATGCTGCTCTCGCTTGCCACTCAGATGCAGGCTGACGTTGCAGCCAAGACCATCGTCGTAAGCAGCACACAGGCTTCTGCCCTCAGCATGACCGATTCGCAGGGCGAGACGCAGTACTATGTGATGAAGAACTTCGGCCGCAACTACTTTGCACGCGAGAACAGCGGTTACGTTGACGGCAGTACGACCAATCCCAGCGGAACACCGATGACCGGCAACACATACGTTGTCAGCCTCGACCAGCTCACCACCACCGATGGCACCACCACCGCCAAGGTGCGCTTCTACGCTTCGGGCAACTACCTGACATTCCCCACCGACAACAACCAGCAGCTACGCACCAGCGCCAGCGGCACCACGGTGACCCTGCGCGCCAGCAGCCAGGGCAGCAACGGCTGGTACATCTCCGATGCCTCGAGCGGCACCACCTACTACATGAACGGCAAACCCGCGAATCCCGTGACATGGACGGCAGCCGAGAGCAACAGCACCTACTACTTCTACCCCGTTACCTTTGAGGATGCCAGCGAATTGACCTACGTTCTCAACGACAATGCGGGCAACAGTTACACCTACACAGCCTACGGACAAGCCGGCAGCACAATGCCCAGCATCACCGGCGCAACACTTGGCAGCGGTTCGTGGAACGGCAACACCTACACAGCCACCGTCACCTTCCCCTTCCCTGTCAGCAAGGCAGGCACTGCCGAAAACTACGTCGGCATATCAGCCTTCAACGGAACGACATTCTATTACTACGCATCGGGCAATGGGGTGCGCGTCACCAAGAACACCCAGCCCACCACCACAGCCTTCGCGTGGTGCATCTATCCATCGATGAGCACGACGGGTGCGTTCACCTTCACCATCAGGAACGCCTCGACAAACACATACATCCACTCTACCTCGGCTGGCAACTCGCACAATGACGGCATCGTGACGCTCGGCAGCGAGGCAAGTCAGCTGACCTACGACAGCAACGGTTTCAAGCTTGCCACCGGCAAGTATCTCTCCGTCAACAGCAGTGGTACAGCCTCCGAGCAGATTGTCGGAACATGGGGCGCACACAACGGAACGAAACTTGTCTTTACCGACCTCAACGCACTCAAGCCCACCACCCCCGAGGGCGAGACGCTAAGCTACACCCTCAACCTCAGCCACGCCAACCTGGGACACCTCATGCCACAGCCTCGCAGCGTCAACCTCTGTGGCAGCAGTGTCAGCCTCGGAGGCAACATCAGCATCACCACCAACGGCAGCCAGCCTGTACCGTCGGCAGTGAAGCGCTTCGTCAGCGAAGCCGGATGCAGCGAGGGCAGCGGCGGCATCACTCTTGCCGTCAACTACGTGGGTGCCATCAGCGGCACTGAAGACTACACGGTGGAGGGCTTCGGCAACGAGTCGTATGCCATCAAGATAGACAACAACACCATCACGGTCAGTGCCATCGACACCATCGGTGTGGTTCGCGCCATGCAGACCCTCGGTCAGATGGCTGCCGAGAACAGCACGCTGCCCGGTTGCGAGATTGTAGACTGGGCTGCATTCAAGGTGCGCGGTCTGATGCACGACATCGGTCGCAGCTACATCAGCGTTGCCGAACTGAAGGAGGAGATAGACCTGCTGAGCCGCTTCAAGGAGAACGTCTTCCTGTGGCACCTCACCGACAAGCATGGTTTCCGCTTCCAGAGTCTCGCCCACCCCAACGTCAACACCAACTTCTCGCCCACGCGTTCCGACCGCTACTACACGCAGCAGGAATGTCGCGACGTTATGAACTACGCCCGCGAACGCGGTATGATAGTCATCCCTGAAATTGACATGCCCGGACACTCGGCACGCTTCGAGGGCGCCATGGGATGCACCATGGCAAGCGCCGAGGGCAAAGCCATCCTCAAGGACATCCTCGTCGAGGTGGCACAGGTGTTTGAGTTCTGCCCGTACATACACATCGGAGGCGACGAGACCAACGATGCCACCATCGACTACATCAACGAGATGGCAGACTACATACACTCTACGCTCGACCGCAGGGTGGTAGTGTGGAACCAGTTCGGCGGCAATGCCAACCGACAGTCGGTCAACCCATCCACGCTGCATGTCGACATGAGCACCAACTGGGCAACCAGCGGCGTCATCTCGCACGGCATTCCCAACATCGACATGCGCTACAACTACATCAACCACTTCGATATGTTCGGCGACCTGGCAGGCATCTACCGCAGCAATATCTTCGGCGTGCAGAAGGGCAACACCGACGTGGCTGGCAGCATCACCGGCATCTGGAACGACCGCCTCATTCCCGAGGAGGAACTCATCGTCAAGGAGAACAACCTCTATGCCAATGCCCTCGCCACAGCCGAGCGCGGATGGAAGGGCGGCGGTCTGCACTACACCGACCAGGCTGAGGGCGGTGCATACCTGCCCAACGAGGGAGCTGAGTACGATGAGTTCAAGGACTGGGAGGAGCGTTTCCTCTTCCACAAGGGCACCACTCTGCTTCCCGCCATCGACAAGATTCCTTACGTCAAGCAGACCAACATACGCTGGAACATAACCAAGAGATACGACAACGGAGGCGACGGGACAAAGAGCTTCGCACCCGAACAGGCAGAGCAACTCGTGCCCGAAGCCGGCAGCATCACCGCCACCGGTGCAGGCATCTGGCTCAACCACATCTGGGCAGGCACCGTGGCTGGAGTGCTCGGCAAGGCTGCACAGGCGCAGAACCAGACACGATATGCCTGGACCTACGTCTACTCGCCAACCGAGCGCACCGTGGGTGCTCAGGTCGAGACATACAACTACAGCCGCTCGCAGATAGGCTCTGCTCCAGCCAACGGCAAGTGGGACAACCGCGGCAGCCGCATCTGGGTCAACGACACCGAACTCGTGCCCAACGTCAACTGGACTACCAAGGGCAGCGGCGAGGAGACCGACCTCGGCAACGTCAACTTCACGGCACGCACACCTCTCTCCGTACACCTCAACAAGGGATGGAACAAGGTTCTGCTGAAACTGCCATACACAGGTACCAACCCCGGTGCCTACGGCAGCAAGTGGCAGTTCACCTTCGTCTTCACCGACACCAGCGGACGCAATGCCGTCGACGACCTTATCTACTCGCCTACCAAGTGCATCAACGAGGATGCCGAGAGCCTCTCGGCTGTCATCCAGCAGGCACTGGGCTACGTCGACGCCAACTGCAACGGCAAGGTGGGCTTCTACCCTTCGTCAATGGCTGACGAATTGGTAAATATGGCAGAACAGATGAACGCCACACTGGGTGCCCCCGACTACACAACGGCACAGCGCACCCAGCAGAAGACACAGATCACCAATGCGCTCAACGCTCTCAAGAGCAGTGTTGCTGCACTCAACTCGTCGTCCATCATCCGTCCTACAGCCACCACGAGCGCAAAGGCTACATACTACACCCTGAAGGATGACCGCGGCAGCAAGTATGCCAGCAGCAACGGTGCCGGCAACGGCATGATCGGCGTGGCAGCAGCCACCCCTCAGTCTATATGGAGCTTCACCCTCCGCGCCGACGGCACCTACGACATACAGAACTTTGCCGACGGCACTTACCTCACTCCCATCGGCGAGTACAACAAGACACTCGTACCATCGACCGAACGTCCTGACAACGGATGGACACTCACTCCGTCTGCCACCATCGGATATTTCCTCATCACCACAACCGTCGGTTCGCAGAACAACATGCTGCACCAGACCACCCAGACAGCCGTCTACAACTGGGGATGGGCTAACGGAACCAGTGCTGTGGACGCAGCCGGATGCCGCTACCTCATCGAGGAGGTTCCCGAGGAACAGATGCCACGTCGCGTCAGCGTGACATACCGTGTCGACGGCACTACCACATTCCAGCAGAACAACTACCGACTGGGCGAACTGAACATATCTTCGGGCAGCACAGCGGTTGCCATACCCGAGGCGACAGACAACGGCAGGACTATCACCTACCTCGTCAATCCCGGTCAGCCCATCACCGTCAGCGAGAAACTCCGCTACCACGGATGGAACACGCCGCAGGTAGAGCGCAGCCAGAGCGACACGCTCGCCTTCACCGTCACCTATACTCCACGCCTCGACGAGGAGAGCCAGTACCTATGGTACACCACCAAGAACGGACACCCCTACCGCATCCCTGCCATTGCCAGGATGAGCAACAACGAACTCCTTGCAGTGATAGACTACCGCACCTGTGGCGACGACATCGGCATGGGCGAGGTTGACATCGTTGGACGCATCGGTACTCCCGACGGCAAGCAGTGGTCCGACGAGATGATGATTGCCGACGGCGACGGCAACTCTTCTGCCTACCCTTACTTTGGATGCGGTTTCGGCGATGCAGCAGTAGTGGCTGACAGCGAGAGCGGCAAGGTGGTCATCATGTGTGTGAGCGGTAAGGTGCGCTACATCAACGCCAATGCCACCACCCACCCATGCGTGGCACGCATCGTCAGCGAGGACTACGGCAGACACTGGACTGTGCAGAACGTCACCAGCCAGTTCCTCGGCACCGAGTCGTCGCTCCTGCCCGGCTCGTACGCCCTCTTCTTCGGTTCGGGACGCATCGTGCAGAGCAAGAAGGTCAAGGTTGCCGGCAGCGACTACTACCGTCTGTATGCGGCAATCCTTTCGCGCGGCAGCAACTGCAACGGCAACTACGTGGTCTACTCCGACAACTTCGGCGAGACATGGCAGATTCTCGGCACCGACGCCAACTACACATCATGCGCGCCCAACGGCAACGAACCCAAGGTCGAGGAACTGCCCAACGGCGACATCATGCTGAGCAGCCGCAAGGGCAGCGGACGCTACTTCAACGTGTTCCACTTCAACGATTTTGCCAACGACAAGACCAGCGGCACCTGGGGCAGCCAGACCAACTCGAGCGGCATCACTGCTGCCGACTGCAACGGCGAAATCATCATCCTTGACGCCTACAAGACCTACGACGGCAAGAAGACAAAGGTGCTGCTGCAGAGCGTACCCTGCAACAACGGTTCGCGCCGCGACGTGGGCATCTACTTCAAGGAGATTGACGAGGCTACACAGCAGACAGCCGCTTCGATAGCAACAAACTGGACCAAGGGAATGACTGTAAGCACCGTCGAGTCGGCATACAGCACCATGATTCAGCAGCAGGACGGACGCATCGCATTCCTCTACGAGGAGGCACCTACATGGAAAAACACCTTCGGCTATGCCGAGGTTTACCGCCCCATCAGCATCTACGAGGCAACAAACGGCAAGTTCCAACTGGAACCCGTCGAGCACCCCACAAAGGATGAATACCTGAAATACTTCAACACCGACGACGAGCGTAGAAAAGGTCACATCTCGTGGGTAGGTCTGCGCAACGTGCGTGCCAGCAACTACACCGCCTACGTGTCGAGCAGTTCTGCCACCACTGTCGGCAGCCATGTCGACGCCAACCACAGCGATGCCGAACTCTTTGCCCTGGTCGGTACGCCAGAGTCCTTCTATATATATAATAAGGTGTATGGAACTGCCGACGGCAAGGCTCTCGGCTACAGCGCCAACACCAGCGGCAGTGCGGTGGTGCCAGGCAGGAACACTACCTTCAGGCTTGTTGAGCATGCCAGCGAGGGAACCTTTCTCATCGTCCCCACCACCAACACCGGTCAGTCGTGGAACATGCACGGCGGTGCAGGCAATGACATCAAGTTCTACGACGCCACAGACGGCGGTGCCAACTGGTCGCTCGACCTCGTCTCGCTCTATGGCGACGTGAACTGCGACAAGCAGGTGGCCAAGTCGGATGCCGAGGCTCTCGCCACCATCATCGTCAGGCAGATTACCGAGCACTCGGTGCTCGAGGGCAAGCCTGCCAACGGCATCTACAACTTCCGTAGCGCAGATGCCAACAACAACGGCACAGTCACCCTCTCCGACCTCACCGAACTCATCCTGCATCTGTGCGGATGCGGCAAGTGATTCGTTGCTTCATCAACGATAATACAACAAGCGCACGAATACTAAAGGATGACGCCTTTAGTATTCGTGCGCTTGTTCTGGGTCTCAACTTTCAGCGTGTACAGAGCAAACCATGACACGAGTGGAGAAAATTTTTTCTCGGTACGGAAAAATTTTTTTTACGCAGCGGAGAAAAATTTTTTCTGCAGCGAAAAAAAAATTTTTCACGTCCGTAAGAGCGTGAAAAATTTCTTATCAATATATAAAAATCAATAGGAGCGGAAGGGAAAATACTGCCTAAAACAGAGCATCATTCATGCGGGAAGTCAGCCGCAACGGGCGAAAGTCCCATCTTCCGTGCCTCTTCGAGAAGGAAGCGGAAGGCGGCATCGTGGTTGTTCTCGATGCGGCTCTCCCAGATGGCATCCTTGATGAGCTGCTTGAGGTCGCCCACCTCGCGACAGGGACCGAGACCGAAGGTCTGCATTATCTCTTCGCCGCTGATGGGGTTTGTCCATGTGCGATAGTTGTCGCGCTCCTGCAGGTCCTTCAGTTTCTGCCTTACAAGACGGAAATTGTCCAGGAAACGAGCCTTCTTCTCGCGGTTCCTGCTGGTGATGTCTGCCTCGCAGAGAGTCATGAGGTCGTCGATGTCGTCGCCAGCCTCGAAGAGCAGACGACGCACGGCACTGTCGGTTACCTCCTCGTCGGCAATGACGATGGGCCTCATATGCAGCGACACGAGCTTGCGCACATACTTCATGCGGTCGTCCATGGGGAGTTTGAGATTGCGGAATATCTCGGGCACCATCTTCTCGCCAATGAAGTTGTGGTTGTGGAAAGTCCAGCCTACCAGCGGTTCCCAGCGCTTGGAACGAGGTTTGCCGATGTCGTGAAGGAGTGCTGCCCATCGAAGCCACAGCACCCTGCCAGCCATGCCGCCAAAGGAAGGGTGCGTGCTGTTCCACGACTCGCTCTCCTCGGCAGAGGCAATGCCGGGTGCGGCAACGACATTCTCGAGCACCTCGAGGGTGTGGTAGAAATTGTCCTTGTGGGCACGTCCGTTGACAGTCTCCACCCCTTCCAGAGCCGCCAGCTGAGGGAAGATGATGGGCAGCAGACCGCACCGGTTCAGTTCGACCCATCCCTTGCTGGGATGCGGTGCCATCATTATCTTGTTCAGCTCGTCGATGATGCGTTCCTGCGATATAATCCTGATGCGTTCCTTGTTGCGCTCCAGTGCCTCGAACGTCTCCTCGTCAATCTGGAAATTGAGCTGAGTGGCAAAGCGGATGGCACGCAGCATGCGCAGAGGATCGTCGGAGAAGGTGATGTCGGGGTCGAGCGGAGTGCGTATGAGTCCGTCCTCCATGTCCAGAAGACCGTCGAAACGGTCCACCAGTTCACCGAAGCGGCTGCGGTTGAGGCAGATGGCAAGCGCATTGATGGTGAGGTCGCGACGGTCGAGGTCGTCCTCGAGAGTGCCGTCCTCGACGACAGGCTTGCGCGAGTTGTGGCTATAGCTCTCGCGACGCGCTCCCACGAACTCCAGTTCGGTAGTACCAGCCTTAACCTGCGCAGTGCCAAAATTGCGGAATACACTGAGGTGCGAACGACGGTGCATACTGCGCAACTTGTCGGTCAGAGCCTCGGCAAGTGCTATGCCGCTGCCCACCACCACCACGTCGATGTCCTTGGACGGACGTTCGAGGAAGATGTCGCGCACGAATCCGCCCACGACATAGCACTCTACACCCATCTCATCGGCAGTGTCGCCGATGAGATGGAATATCTCGTTCTTCTCCAATATCTCCGCCAACTGAGCGTCGGTAAGGTCTAAATTCATAAGCAGGCTTATTGAGTTTAAATTTCTACTACCAGATAGTGACACGCTTTGCCTTAGGCACGAACATTGGGTCGCTCTCGGTAATGTGGAATGCCTCGTACCACGCATCGATGTGAGGCAGCTGGCCGTTGACACGCCACTTGCCCAACGCGTGTGGGTCGCTCTTGACGCGGCGGCGTATCTCAGCCTCGCGGATGTTCTGCGCCCATACATTTGAGTAAGCCAGGAAGAAGCGCTGTGCAGCAGTGAAACCGTCCTTGACGTCGTCGCTGAAGACGTTCATCTCGGCATTGGCGTTCTGGAAAGCCTGGAATGCCACCATAAGGCCACCATGGTCTGCCATGTTCTCGCCAAGTGTGAACGAACCGTTGGCGTGGAGGTCGGGCAGGACGTAGATGCTGTCGTGGAACTCGCGCATAACCTGTATGCGCTCAGTGAAGCGCTTTGTATCCTCTGGCTTCCACCACTCGCGCAGGTTACCCTCCTTGTCGTACTTGGCACCCTGGTCATCAAATCCGTGAGTCATCTCGTGACCGATGACAACACCGATGGCACCGTAGTTGAACGCATCGTCAGCCTGCATATCGAAGAAAGGAGGCTGCAGGATGCCTGCAGGGAAGCATATCTCGTTGGTAGTGGGGTTGTAGTATGCGTTGACGGTCTGAGGAGTCATAAACCACTCGTCCTTGTCGACAGGCTTGTTGTAGTGACTTGCAATCATGTCCTTCAGTCCCCACTCGTTGCATGCCAGGATGTTCTCAAGATAGTTCTTGCCAATCTTCAGCGTGCTGTAGTCCTTCCACTTGTTGGGATAGCCCACCTTCACGTAGAAGGCATCCAGTTTGTCATGAGCCACCTGCTTGGTCTCGTCGGTCATCCACTCCTGAACGTCGATGCGCTCGCCCAGTGCCACCTGCAGGTTGGCTACGAGCTTCTCCATGCGCTCCTTAGCCTCGGGTGGGAAGAAACGTGCCACATAGAGCTGACCGAGTGCCTCGCCCAGATTGTCGTCTACGCTCTCCACGGCACGCTTCCAGCGTGGACGGTCCTCCTGCTTGCCCGAGAGAGTCTTGCCCCAGAAGTCGAAGTTCAGCGCACGAGCCTCATCGTCGATATAGCTTGATGCGAAGTCGATGGCATGCCACAGGAACACGTTGCGGAGTGCAGCGGGCTTCTCCTCGGCAAGCACCTTGCCAGCCTCGGCAATGGCAGCGGGCTGACCAGCCACCACCTGCTTCACGCCGCTTATGCCTACGTTCTTGAAGAATGTGTCCCAGTCGATGCCCGGTGTGGCAGCCTTCAGTTCGTCGTAACTCATCTTGTTATAGTTTGCCTCGGGGTCGCGCAGTTCCGTCATGCTGCGGCTTGCCTGTGCAAGACGTGTCTCTACACGCATCACGTCGGCAAGGACAGCCTTGGCGTCAGCCTCGCTGAAACCGACATGCTGGCAGAGAGCAACGACATACTTGCGATAGCCCTCGCGAATCTGCGCTGTCGCCTCGTCGTTGTCGAGGTAGTACTCCTTCTGACCCATTGTGAGTCCGCCCTGCAAGAGCATGATGATGTTGTTCTTGGCATCCTTCTCGTCGGCACCGATATACATGTCGAACAGGCCGCTCACACCCTGACGCTGCATACGCGGCCACACCTCGCCGAGCCATGCCTCGGCATCACCGCTGAGAGTGTACGACTCCAGACCGAGGAACTTGCGGAGCGACTCCTTGGTGGCATCGCTCTGCAGTGCCGCGCTGTCCATGGCACTGTTGTACATGTCGGCAATCTTCTGCTCAATGCTGCCGTCGACATTCTTCATCTGCGACACGCTGTCGATGATGAGTTGCAACTGCTTCAGGCTGTTCTCCTGAAGAATGTCGAAACTGCCGTAACGCGAATACTCGGCAGTAAGGGGATGGTTCTTCTGCCAACCAGCCGTGGCATACTCGTAAAAGTCTGCACCAGGAGCCACTGTTGTGTCCATGTTCGCCATGTCGAGTCCTGATGACAACTGTGTGCCGCCACCGCACGCGGTGAGAGCACCAATCATACTTGCAAATACTAATTTCTTCATTGTTGTTTTATTGTTGAGTTGTTGTTGCTTGTTGAAGGCGATTACTCGAGGTGTCGAGGTGTCGAGGCTTCGGGAACCTCTTCTACTTCACCTCCAGTTTGGAGCTGGTGGTGAATGTGTTGCCGCGTGTGTCCACACCGCGCAGTACTACCTGATAGATGCCAGGCTGCGTGGGTGCCGGGAAGTCGACACTTAGTGCATCGACAAGGGGATTCCAGTAGACCGTGCTGACGGACTTGCCCTGCGGAAGGGTGAGCGAAGGACGGTTCTGCGGGAAGTCGTAGCGCACGAGTCGTGTGCCGGCATCGAGCTTGTAGTTGCTGAGCAGTCCCTTCTTGGTGATGAAGGATATGACGCCGTGGCAGGTGGTGCTGCCGAAGGTGTAGCTGCCGCCGTAGACCTGTATGTAGTTGAGGTAACGCGCATCGTATGCCAGCACCTCCTCGACATCGTAGACGGGCATGCCGTCGAGCAGTACGAGTGCCGGGAACCTCGAGTAGCCCTTTTCCTCGGTCAAGGAAACGAAGAGACAGTTGCGACCCTCCATCTTGCGACGGCTGACGCCCTTGACATACTCGAGCAGAGCCTCGCGTATGGTACTGAAACCAGTGTACTCGGTGACGTCGTACGAATAATCGGGGTCGCGAGAGAGGAACGTCTCGACGTGCTTCAAGGTGTCTGCCTTGACGCTCAGTTGCAGTGCCATCTCGTTCTGCGCACACGCACCACGCTTCTTCAGTTCTGCCTCGGTGCATCCCACCTCGAGCAGAGGCAAGGCACGCGGCATAACCTGCGCGTAGGGCGAGAGAGGCTGCATCCTGACCGGTGCGCCAGAGGCATCGTAACCGTTGAGCACAATGGGCAGACTGCCGTTGAGACTGTGTGTTATATAACTCCAGTTGCCGTCGCCGTCGGGCTTGCCGTCGAAGATGTACAGACCCTTGCCCACACCCGAGAGACGGGTGCTTACCACGCTGCCCGAGGCATCCATGGTCCTGACGATGTGTCCCTCCAGCTCGGGCATGAAGAACGGCTCGTCGTGCGAAACTGAGACTGTACCACCGTCAGCCGTCATGCCTGACGCAGCACTGTCTGCAACATCAGACGCAGCGTCGGGTTCGGGTGCGTCGTACATGGTGATGCCCAGCGGATGACTGACAACGGAGAGTGTGCGTATGGCAAGGCACGAGTCCTTGGGCAGCGACACGTGTACCTTCTGCCCTGCGTTGTACGTCTGTCGGATGACCATTTCCTTTGGCTTTGGAGCTACGAACTTAACATTGTCGCGCGAAGAGAGGCTGAACGTGTTGACCACTCCCACCAACGAGCGGTGGAAGACACTCGTACCGATGTTGCGCATATTGCTTGTGTAGGCGGTGAGCTGATAGAAACCACTGTGCATGGTGGATGGCAGCGTCATGCTTGCCCATCCTCGTCCGTCGGAGAGCTGAACCATGGCGTGTGCCACCATAGAGCGTGCGTCGCACAGCTCGACATAAGCCACCTTGCTGAGGTCGGACATGGAGCCGGCTGCGTCCTGCACCGCCACACTGACCTGTATGCGTTCGCCTGCGGCATAGCAGTCCTTGTCGGTGAAGGCGGTGATGCTCTCGGCAAACTGTGCCGACGCGTCGAGACACTGCATCAAGGCTATCAGTAGAACATATAGTATCTTTCTCATCTTCAACATTTACAATTTGCTATTTACGATTTATCATTTACGATTTACCGTCGGTCGATTTACTGCTTTCTGTTTACAATCTACGATTTGCTATCTGCCGTTTGTCGGCTTGCTATCCTGCTAACATCAGTAGAGGTCTGGCCAGTCGTCGGGCATTGTCTCGGTCTGCGTCTTCCAGGTGTAGTGTCGGCAGTCGACTGCCCACGTCGAAATCCAATTGTATCCGTTTGCCATGACGTCGAAATCGAGCACGCTGTAGTCGAGGTCGTGCAACATGGCATTGTTGTAACCGAGTTTCTTTATTTCGCCTGGAGAGAGTATCTCCATCTTGCGCACCTCGTTGTACTCCACTTCCTTGCGCGTCAGCATAATCGTGTAGCTGGAAATCTTGCCACGCACACCCACGTAGCCGATTGCCTTGCGGTCGGAATTGACAGAATGGATGTTCGAGGGCAGCTGCGTGGGCTGGGGCGTGAAGAGTCCGCCCATCTCGTCGGTCTGCTTGCGCCTTGCCTCCTCGTATTCGTACTCTTCCTTCGAAACAGCTTCAACATACATACGGATGCGGTACAGAAGGTAGATGCGCGTGTCGTAGCTGGACACCTCGTGAATCTTGTATCCCTTTATGCTGTGGTTTACATACTTGCTCGTCGGTTCAATGATGGTGGCAGTGCTTTCCGACATTCCCCAGCCGCGCACATGAGGCTTTGCGGTTGCGAATATCTTTTTCTCCCTTGGGTAATACTCGTGAGTGGGAATGTAGGGCGTCTTCACCTCCCACGTCTCGTCGTAGTTGAGGGAAACGTACGTAGGTTCGTCGGTAGGATATGTGTCAATGGTGAATTCTACGGGCGAATTCTTGCCGAGCTGACTGTAGTGCCCCACCATGTCGGGAGCGTCGACGGGTGACATCGGTTCGCTGCTGTATGCCGCGCCGTCGGGAGTGACTATCTCGACCCAGTACTGTTCGTTGGAGGCGAGACGTCCCACCCACACCTCGTACTTATTGCCATTTTGCTTTGCCTTGTAGCGCATGCCATCGGTGCCGCACACCGCCACCGTGGCATCATGGACGTAGGGGTCGGGCACCTTCTCGCCAAGTGTTACGGTGCGCGACAGTACGAATACCGACTTCTCGCCCGACCTGATGCTGCCGTTGACGACCAGCATTGCGCTCTCGTCGGCAGGTATTTCAGGCTCGAAATACTCGATGCACGAAGACAGGGAGCCCAGCAGCATACACATTATTATATTATATAATAGGTATCGTTTCATAGTCTTATCAGAACTTGATGTTGTACGAAATGTAAGGGATTGGCGCTCCGAAGATGGACAACTTGTAGCCCTGCGGCACGCGGTTCTTCATCTCGTAGTAGATGGAGTATACGTTGTGATGGGCGGTGACGTTGTAGCATCCTATCGAGAACCAGCTGTGTGTGGCGCTGGTGATGTGGTGTGTCGGGGCTATGTTGAAGGAGATGTCCATCCTGAAGTTGTCGGGCATGCGGTAGCCGTTGCGCTCGCTGTAGTAAGGCAGATACTCGTGGCGCTTCTCGTCGTAGTAGCTGCCCACGGGTATGGTGGTGGGGTGTCCTGTGCTGTAGTCGATGTTGAGCGACATGCTGTAACGCTTGGTGAACTTGAAGTTGCTCACCAGATTAAGCTCGTGCGGATGGTCGAAGTCGGCAGGATACCACTTGCCGTCGTTTACCCTCCACGCCACCGACTTGTCGTTCTGGCGCAGGAAGGTGCGAGCATAGGCATAACTTATCCAGCCGGTCAGTCGGCCGGTGGTCTTCTTCAGTTGCAGTTCCACTCCGTACGCCTTGCCCTGCGCGTCTATCAGGTCGGCAGGCAGGTTGTGGTTCATGACGAGCTGAGCCGCATTGCCATAGGTGGGGTAATGCTGCATGCGCTTGATGTAGGTCTCAAGCGATATCTCGTAGACGCTGTTCTCAGAGCGCCAGTAGTAGCCTGCTGTTGCCTGCCATCCGCGCTGCGGACGTATGTCGCTGTTGCTGAGCGCCCACGTGTCGGTGGGCGACATGATGACGGTGTTGCTGACCTTGTGGATGAACTGTGTCATGTTGCCGAATCCAACCTTCAGCGACTGGTGATGGGGCAGGAAGTAGGCGCCGGCAATGCGTAACTCGGGAGCCTGGTAGGTCTTCTGCCTGCCCTCTTGCATGGCATGATATATGGTGTAGCGCGCACCGGCAGTAACGCTCCACTTGTCGCTTGGCTTCCACTCGTCCTCGGCAAAGACTGCCATCTGCATGGCGTTCTGCTTCTCCAGTTCGTCGCGCCGCACTGCCGACCATTCGCCAAGAGGCTCATAGATGCCTGGTTGCAGCATGTATGACAGTCCGTCCCAACCCCATCGCAGCGTGTTCCTGTCGCCTGTGCGCAGGCTGAACAGTCCCTTGAGGAAAGCCTGGCTGATGCCGAAGGTGAGTCGCGCCTCGCGGTATTCGTTCTTGCTGTCGTCGTTCTGGTAGTCGTAGTGGTCAAAGCCTGCCTGCAGGGTGGTCGAGAAGCGGTCGTTCCAGTAGCCCTTCCACTCGAGCGAACCGTTGCCGTTGGCATAGGCGTACTTGTCATCGGGTGTGAACGAGAAGCGGTCGTGACTGTAGTAACCGTTCAGGTTGACGATATGTCGGGTGTTGACATTCCACGACAAACCGGCATTCAGGTCGTAGAAGCCTGCCTGTCCGTCGCGGTACTCGTTCTTCTCGGGCAGAAGTTTCAGCATCCAGTCGCTGTAGGTGGTGCGTCCTGCCAGCATGAGCGAGAGTTTGTTCTTGACGATGGGTATGTCGAGCATCGCCTTGCTCGTGAGGAGTCCCAGACTGGCAGAGCCGTTCCACTTCTGCTTGTCGCCCACACGGTTGTTCATCTTCATCACCGACGACACGCGACCGCCGTACTGGCTCGGCACGCTGCTCTTGTAGAGCTCCACCTCGCCAAGAGCGTCGGTGTTGATGACCGAGAAGAGTCCGAACATGTGCATGGGGTTGTAGATGGTGTTGCTGCCAAGCAGCATGAGGTTCTGGTCGCTGGCTCCGCCACGCACGTTGAAACCGCTGCTCGCCTCGCCCACGCTGCTGACTCCGGGCAGTGTCTGCACCATCTTCATGACGTCTGCCTCGCCCATGGACATTGGCATGGTGCGAAGCATTGACGGACGGAACTTCTCGGCACCGGTCTGCAGCATGTTGACCTTGGAGTGGAACGATACTATGACAACCTCGTCGAGCACGCGGTCCTCCTTCTGAACATTGATGTCGCGGAACACGTCGCCCGCGCCTTCGTCCTGCTTCTCGTCGTCATTCACCTCCACCTTCATGGTGCTGCCCTCGCGATAGACATCGTAGAGGGATGCATAATACTGAGGCAGCGAGTCGGTGCTGACGGCATCAACCGGAACCGTACGCGTTGCCAGAGGCTGGTGCTGACGGCTCTTTGAGACCATGGATGCTGACGATGATTCGCCACGGTGCGCAGCGACCGAAGCAGAGTGCAGTCCGTCGGCATAACGTGCCAGCGACCTCAGGCTCTCCACCCGCCTGCCACTCTTGAACGACAACTGGTGCTTGCTGCCGTATTCGGTCAGTTCGCTGGCGTACTGTGGGAACACCTTCTTAACGCCACGCAGGTTCTTCACCTCGACAGTGTCGGCAGGGGTGACAATCATAGAACGCTCTTTCTGCTCGAACTGGTGGAATGCCTTGTCGTTGATAAAGACGTCGCTGCCTTGCACTTTGCTAACCCTGGTCAGCAACGACACGCTCCTGCCGCCATAGTCCTGACGGAAGAAACCACCCGAGGTGCGGATATAGCGATTCCCGCCCAGTTCGAACCAATCGATGGCGAACTGATCGGGAATGATAAGATGATTGGTGGCAGGGGTAAGCACCTGCAACTCGTCATTGTACAAGTCGTAACGCATCGACACGTCGGAATAGACCACTCCGCGAAACGACACCCTGCCCTGATGCAGGTCCTCGTCGCCAAGGAATGGATGCGACACCCACGCCGACTGATAGTTGAACATAACAAAACGCCCGGTGAAAAGCGCTCCGTTGTTGCCTGCCCAGTGCTGGTAGGACGCCAGCACCTGATCGGTTGTCTGCATGCGTCCCGACACTCGTTCAGCACTATGCTGTGCTGACACCCGTGTCACTACTGCCATAAGCAGGCAGATTGATAACAGTATATTTCTCATTGCTCCATAGCCTCCATAGCCTCTGCCCATTCGTCCTCAGCCTGAGAGAGCTGCTCTTTCAGTTTTCCATACTTCTCGAAGAGTGATGCGTCAGTAGCACCCTCGGGGGTGGCAAGCTGCGCTTCGAGTATCTTGACGGCAGACTCAAGCTGTGACACCTTCTCCTCGGCATCGCTCACTGCCTTCTCCAGTTTCTTGCGCTGGCGTGCCAGTGCCTTCTGCTCCTCGTAGGAGAGGGCGCCGGCACTTGCCTTTGGCTGGGCATCGGCGGCTGAAGCACAACCCTGGGCGCCGGAGACGGTCTTCTGACCTGCCGTTACCGACTTCTGAGCCGACGGACTGCCTGCCGCCGAAAGACGCGACGACATGCCGTCGCGCTGGTTGAACTGCTCGACAAACTGCCAGATGATGGAGCGCTGCACGCCCTCCATGTTCTTGGCTGACGATGGTGTGCCGGTGTTGACACTGCTGCCGAGGAACTCGCGCACGACACCGCCTCCGAACTCATAGACACGGTCGACGAGTCCGTCCAGGAAGTCGCGGTCGTGACTGACGATGATGACCGTACCGTCGAAATCGCGCACAGCCTCCTTCAGCACGTCCTTGGAACGAAGGTCGAGATGGTTGGTGGGCTCGTCGAGAATGAGCAGGTTGACCGGCTCGAGCAACAACTTTATCATTGCCAGACGAGTGCGCTCGCCGCCCGAGAGCACCTTCACCTTCTTGTCGCTTGCCTCACCGCCAAACATAAAGGCACCGAGGATGTCGCGTATCTTGGTGCGTATCTCACCACGTGCCACACGGTCGATGGTGTCGAAGACAGTCTGCTCGCCATCGAGCAACTGTGCCTGGTTCTGTGCAAAATAGCCTATCTGCACGTTGTGACCCACCTTCAGCGAACCGTCGAACGGTATCTCTCCCATGATGCACTTCACCAGCGTTGACTTTCCCTCACCGTTCTTGCCGACGAAGGCTACCTTCTCGCCACGCTCGATGGTGAGGTTCACGTCGTGGAACACGTTATGCTCGCCGTAGGTCTTGCCCACTGCGTCGCAGATGACGGGATAGTCGCCACTGCGCATGGAACACGTAAACTTGAGGTGAAGGGCAGAGTTGTCGACATCGTCTACCTCAATCGGAACAATCTTCTCCAACTGCTTGATGCGGCTCTGCACCTGTACTGCCTTGGTTGCCTGATAGCGGAAACGCTCGATGAATGCTTTTATGTCGGCTATCTCCTTCTGCTGGTTCTCGTATGCGCGCAACTGCTGCTCGCGTCGCTCCTGGCGAAGCACCAGATACTCGTCGTACTTGACCTTATAATCGTAGACCTTACCACACGAAATCTCGAGCGTGCGGTTGGTGACGTTGTTGACAAACGCGCGGTCGTGGCTGACCATGAGCACGGCACCGCTGCGCGACTGCAGGAACTGCTCCAGCCACTGTATGGACTCGATGTCGAGGTGGTTGGTAGGCTCGTCGAGAAGCAGTACGTCGGGGTGCTGCAGGAGGAGTTTGGCAAGTTCGATGCGCATGCGCCATCCTCCCGAAAACTCGCTGGTGGGACGATCGAAATCATCGCGCTGGAAACCGAGGCCCTGAAGCGTACGCTCCAGCTCGCCCTGATAGTCCAGTCCGCCCATCATCTGCAGACGCTCGTGCAGATGGGTGTAACGCTCCACCAGGTCGAGGTACTCGGCACTCTCATAGTCGGTGCGCCTGAGCATCTCGTCGTTGAGTGTCTCGAGTTGCTTCTCCATCTCGTGCAGGTGGGCAAAGGCACCCTCTGCCTCCTGGCGCACGGTCTTGCCGTCGCTGAGAATCATCACCTGAGGCAGATAGCCAATGGTGGCTTCGCGAGGCACCGACACCGTTCCGCCCGTAGGCTGCTGCAGGCCGGCTATTATCTTGAGCATAGTGCTCTTGCCGGCTCCGTTCTTGCCCATCAGCGCTATGCGGTCGCGGTCGTTGACCACGAAACTGACGTCGCTGAACAATGGACGTGCCGAAAACTCGACCGAAAGGTTGTCTATTGATATCATTTGATGACTGCAATAAGTTCGTCGGGAGTCACAAGGCTCTGCTCGCCGGTTGTCATATTCTTCAGGGTCAGTTTGCCCTGCTCCATCTCGGTCTCACCGACGATGGCTACGAATGGTATCGCCTTCTGGTTGGCATACTGCATCTGCTTCTTCATCTTGACGCTGTCAGGATAAATCTCGCATGCGATGCCTGCCTTGCGTGCCTTGCCGATGACCGGCATTGAATAGGCTGCCTCGCGCTCGCCGAAGTTGACGAACAGAAGGCGTGTGGCAGAGACGACGCTCTCTGGATAAAGTTCCAACTGATTGAGAACGTCGAAGATGCGGTCGGCACCAAACGAGATGCCCACACCCGAAATGCCCGGCATACCGAAGATGCCTGTGAGGTTGTCGTAGCGGCCACCACCGGTGATGCTGCCAATCTCGACGTCGAGAGCCTTCACCTCGAAGATGCAGCCAGTGTAGTAGTTCAAGCCACGTGCCAGGGTAAGGTCGAGTTCGTAGTATGAGTTGGCGCTCTCCGTCTCCTCGCCAGCGGCAAGCGAAGCCAGGGTGTTGAGCACGAACTCAACCTCGTCGACACCCTTCAAGCCTGTCTCGCTATCCTTCAGCACCTCGCGCATTGTCGCCATCTTCTCGTCGTTGCTGCCCGAGAGTTTGATGATGGGCTGCAGCTTCTCTATCTGCTCCTCGCTGAGTCCGTCCTCGCGCAGTTCTGCATTGACGTTGTCCAGACCTATCTTGTCAAGTTTGTCAATGGCTACGGTAATGTCTACTATCTTGTCGGTAGCACCGATAATCTCGGCAATACCTGTCAGTATCTTGCGGTTGTTGATCTTAACGCACACGCGCACTCCGAAGCGACGGAACACCTCGCTGACAATCTGCATCAGTTCGACCTCGTTGAGCAGAGAGTCGCTGCCCACAACATCGGCGTCGCACTGGTAGAACTCGCGGTAACGACCCTTCTGTGGACGGTCGGCACGCCATACCGGCTGTATCTGGTAGCGGCGGAATGGCAGTGTCAGTTCCTCGCGGTGCTGAACAACGTAGCGTGCGAACGGCACAGTGAGGTCGTAACGCAAACCCTTCTCGCACAACTGTGCAGCCAGTTGGTTGGTTGTCTTCTGGTGAATGTCCTCGTCGCTCACGCCACGCAGGAAGTCACCGCTGTTCAGAATCTTGAAGAGGAGTTTGTCGCCTTCCTCACCGTACTTGCCCATCAGCGTCGACAGGTTCTCCATGGCTGGAGTCTCAATCTGCTGAAACCCATAGAGGGCATACACACTGCGAATGGTGTCGAAAATATAGTTACGCTTCGCCATCTCAAGTGGCGAGAAGTCTCGTGTACCTTTGGGAATACTTGGTTTCATCGTATAAATAAATAATGTATATTTTAGTTATGCGGGCGCAAAATTACAAAAAAAGGAGGAAACGACAAACAATAATTCTTATTTATGAATTACGTATTATGAATTATTTCGTACCTTTGCGTAACAAAGCAATTTTCAAGATGATATTTTTCAACAAACGACATAACAAGCAAACAGACGAACTGCCAAGCCAGGCAGAACACATTGACTTCGACAGACTGAACAACGGTGACGACGCGACACAACAGGAAGAGAGACGCGAGACGCAGCCCGAAGCCGAGGAGAAACCTGCCACCAAGGCAAAGCCACAACTGGACACCAACAGTTACGAAGTGCAGCAGATAATACGTCAGGAGGCAAAGCGCATGCGACTGAACGAGCAGATTCTGAGCGCACCCCACCTGGCGCGTATCAAGGAGTCGCTGCGTCTGAACGAGACGAAGATGGAGAACATCGAGGAGAACCTGGCACGCACGCGCATCCAACTGGAACGTGTACACCGCTACCAGGAACTGTCGTTCGAACTCAACGAGTACAAGAAGCACCTTTACGAGGTGAACAAGCAGATGGCTGCCAGCATCAACGACCGCGAGACACTGAACCGCTTCGAGGCGTTCGAGAACGTGCAGGGACAGTACCAGCGACTGAGCGTGCTGGAAGCACTGCGACGCCAGAACAAACAGCACCTGAGCGAACTGACGCGCGACATTGACACAGCCAACCGCGAACTGGAGGACGAGACCAAGCGCCTCAACCAGCAGGAGGACGAGATGAACGACGTCACAAGACAGATGAGTGCCACCATCGAGATATACAGCGAGGCACAGACCATAGAAAGCAAAAATGCTTACATACAGATTCTCGTTCACCGACTGTCGGAGCGACTCGCCAGCCTCAACAACCAGCGCACTGCCCTGGAGAAGGAGATAAGCGAGCAGCAGCGCAGCATACAAGCGATGGAGGAGAAGATAGGTGCCATAAGGACACGCAAGCAGAGCATAGCACCACACCAGCAGATGGCAGAACACGGCGAACTGGTACTGGAGCGACTGACGATGCTCAACGACTTGCGAATGCGACTCACGAAGATTGAGGCTGCACAGAAGGAAAGCCTGAAGCGCCAGACGGACGAGAACGAGATGCTGGGACGTGTATATACTGACTACCAACAGGTTGAGCAGACCATCAGCGCACTGAAGGACGAACTGCGCGTGCACCGCGAGCACAACCATGGTCTGAACAGTTACCACCTTCAGGAACGCGCCATGAAACTGAAACTGAGACGCGAGATGCTGCTCAGTGCACAGTCGCTGTGGAACCGTATCGCTAACGGATACGCGCTCATCGAGGACACAGCGCAGAACATCAACTCGCTGCGACTCAAGAAGGAGAGTCTGACCGACAAGATAAGCGCTCTGGAGAAGGAACTCGGAGTGCTGCGCCGCACTACTCACGAAAAGGAATATACCTTTACACTCAGCAAGAGCCAGAACGTCATACAACTGCGCAGCGACCTGAAGGAGGGAACCAGTTGCACGGTGTGCGGAGCCACGCATCACCCCTACCACAGCGACACCATGCTGGAGCAGAACAAACTCATCAGCGATATAAAAATGGAGTACGAGGCACTGTCGACCGAACTGAGGGGCAAGGAGCAGTTGCTGCGCGAGATGCAACTGGAACACGCCACCGTGTCGGCACGCAAGGAGGAACTTGAGAACACGCTCATAACGCTGCGCGAACTGCAGAACGGATACATACGCGACTGGCAGATGTTCAGCAACCTGGACCACACCTTTGCCGACTGCGACTCGTCGGTCAACGCTCCGGCACGTACCGTCATGCTGCGACAACTCATAGAAAACATCACGTCGGACGTGGAAAAGGCTCAGAAGGAACTTGACACTTTCAACTTCCACCAGAACCGCATCAACGAACTGACCGAGCAGATATCGGTGCAGGACCTCAGAAAGTCGGAACTCATAACTCGTCTGAACGAGGTGAACACGGGATGCCAGGTGATGGCTGTGCATCTGGACAAGATAAACACGCAGAAGCAGGAGGCAAACGACGAATACAGCCGACTCTTTGAGACGGTGGACAAGATGATCACCATACCCGACTGGCTCAGCATCTGGCAAAACAGCCACGAGGCTCTCATAATGCGCATACAGGAGACCATAAAGAACTGCAAGACTCTGAACCGGCAACTCGAAGAGGCTGAGAACGAGTGCAATGCACAGAAGGCTACGCTGGAGAACTACGAGAGCACACTGCAGTATGTAATGGCCGACATAGCCACCACACAGGACAACCTGAAGGACCACAACGACGTCATAGAGGAGGGCGAGAAGAAACTGGAGAAACTCATCGGCAAGCTATCGTCAAAGCAGAAACTGGAGACCAGCACCAACGACTACCGCAAGGCTGTCTCCGACCTCAAAAAGCAACAGGAGAAGGTGAAGGGGTGCAGTCTGAAGCACAGTTTTGCCACAGGACGCCACCAGGAGTGCCTGGACAACGGTGTTGTCTTCGACGAAAGGGCACAGAACGAACGACAGGGAGTCGACGTGTGGATGAGACAGTACAACGCCAACCACTCGCCAGTGCAGTACAACGAACTAGAGGAGATATTCGGAACCGACCGCAACTGGAACGACATGCGAACAGAACTCAGAGCCATACAGGTTGACTCGCTGCTGACACAGGCACGCGTGGACAAACTGAACAGCCAACTGGTGGCACTGCAGGCTGAGGGAAACCTCAACGGCAACGACACCGACCTTGCGCTTCACCAATTGTCGGCACAAATTGACACACTTGAGGGCAGACGTCGTGAGGTAATGCTTACAATTGCGTCTCTGACTCAGCAACTGAACACCCATACCAAGGCTGAAGAATCCATAAAAGAAGAGAAAATGCAGGAAAAAAGTACGCAAATCTAACGTATATTTCTAAAATTACGTTAATTATATTTCACTTTTTGAGTTATTTTTATTATCTTTGCAGAGGATAACGAATAAAGAACCAATTTTTTACAGCAATGGCAAAGTACAATCTAAAAGAAAAGAAGGATAAACACGCAACGTACAGAACGCTCGTCAGAGCAGAATTGGTGGACGAGCTATACGAGAAGATTCTTAAAGCAATGGTTGTGGACAAGAAATACCGCGACCCTGAGTTTTCCGCAAAGAAACTGGCTGAAGAACTTGAAACAAACACACGCTACATCAGTGCAGTAGTGAACCTCCGATTTAACCAAAACTACTCATGTCTTGTCAACGAATACCGCATCAAGGAGGCTATGTATTTGCTGGTTGACAAACGCTACGCAAAGAAGACAATGGAAGAGATCTCGCAGATGGTGGGATTTGCCAACCGTCAGTCATTCTACTCTGCATTCTACCGTCTCAAAGGTATCAGTCCACGTGCATACAAGGACGAGCATGCAGCCTCAAAGAAGTAAAACATCTTAATCATTGAAAAGGTCTTAATGCAAGACAAAACTTTTAGTTATCAGGACGAGCGTTTCGCTGACCTGCA
Source organism: uncultured Prevotellaceae bacterium (assembly GCA_945833925.1). GTDB lineage: Bacteria > Bacteroidota > Bacteroidia > Bacteroidales > Bacteroidaceae > Physcousia. The sequence goes on along the minus strand of CAMAFX010000002.1, from coordinate 55,958 downwards.
ACTACTGAGGTACAGAGTTGAAGGTTTCGAAACGCTCTCTTTGCGTCAACAGACGCTTATATGGCATCTCAGCGAGGCTGCCTTGTGGGGACGTGACATTCTGTGGGACCAGAACTGCCGCTACAACCTGCCACTGCGACGACTCTTGGAGCACGTGTACACACACTTCACTGGAAATCGCGGGAGTGAGGAGTTCTGCGCATTCGAGGTGTACCTGAAGCGCACATGGTTTTCCAACGGCATTCACCATCACTATGCCACCGACAAGTTCAAGCCCGGATTCTCACGCCAGTTCCTCGTGCAACTGATTGACGAGACTAACGCCCAGACAAGCATTGCGGAATGGACAGAAGGCGGCAAGGAGAAAGGCACAGACGGCAAATGTAAGGACAGCACGAACGAAAAATGCAACATATGCCTCGACACTCTGCTCGACGTCATCTTCGACGAGTCGCTCATGTCCAAGCGTGTCAATCAGGCACAAGGCGAGGACCTGCTGCTGACGTCGGCGTGCAACTATTACGGCGAGGGTGTGACACAGGCAGAGGCAGAGGCTTTCTACAACGAGCAGAAGGCTGCTGCCAGCGACCCATCACGTCCCGTAATGTACGGCATGAACAGCCGTCTGGTGAAGGAGGGCGACGGACAACTCTTCGAACTCGTATGGAAGGAGGGCGGACTCTACGGCAACGCCATCAGCCATATCATCGAGCACCTCGAACTGGCTCTCCCATTTACCGAGAGCGAACAGCAGGCTGACGTAATCCGAACACTCATCGACTTCTATCGCACCGGCGACCTCAATACATTCGACCAGTACACCATCAAGTGGGTGCAGAATACAGGCGACCGCGTGGACTTCACCAACGGATTCACCGAGGTGTACGGCGACCCACTCGGGCTGAAGGCTTCGTGGGAGGGATACGCCAACTTCACCGACCTCGACGCCACGCAGCGCACTGAGACACTGAGCCGCAACGCACAGTGGTTCGAGGACCACTCGCCCGTCGACCCACGATTCAAGAAGAAGGAGTGCCGAGGCGTGTCGGCAAAGGTCATCGTGGCTGCCATTCTGGGCGGCGACCTCTACCCCAGCAGTGCCATCGGCATCAACCTGCCCAACAGTAACTGGGTGCGCCAGGAGTATGGCAGCAAGAGCGTTACCATAGGCAACCTTACCAGCGCCTACGACAAGGCGGCGCATGGCAACGGATTCCGCGAGGAGTTTGTCATCCACGACACCGACAACGCCACCTTCAACCTTCTGGAGAAATATGCCGATGTATGCGACGATCTGCACACCGACCTGCACGAGTGCCTGGGTCACGGCAGCGGACAAATGTTGCCTGGCGTTGACCCCGACGCGCTGAAGGCATACGGCAGCACCATAGAGGAGGCACGCGCCGACCTGTTCGGCCTCTACTACCTTGCCGACCCCAAACTGGTGGAACTGGGACTGACCCCCAACGACGATGCACACAAGGCTCAATACTATTCGTACCTGATGAACGGACTGATGACGCAACTCGTACGCATCGAACCGGGCAACAACATCGAGGAGTCGCACATGCGCAACCGCAGCCTCATCGCACACTGGGTGATGGCAAACTACCCCGACGCAGCACAGATGGTGCACCAGGACGGAAAGACATACGTCAAGGTGAACGACTATGCCACACTGCGCACTGCATTCGGCTCGCTGCTTGCCGAGGTACAGCGCATCAAGAGCGAGGGCGACTACGACGCTGCACAGCAACTGGTGGAGCAGTACGGCGTCAAGGTGGATGCAGACCTTCACCAGGAGGTGCTGCAACGCTACAAGGCTCTCAACCTGGCTCCATACAAGGGATTCATCAACCCTCGCTACGAGGTGGAACGCGACGCCCAGGGCAACATCACCAGGGTAACACCACACTACGACGAGACATTCGCCCAGCAGATGCTGCGCTACGGCCGCGACTATTCATGCTCGCTCGGCATCCGCTTGCGGTGACGCTTCGCACGAAGTGCAGAAGAACTTTTGATAACTCCTGACAACTCCCGATAACTCCTGTTAATCCATCTATGACAACCGAAGAAACAATAAAGAACATAAAGAAGGAACTGCGAGCCAACATGAACGGCATCGCCTCGCAGTACATGCGCGAGAACGGACTCGCCTACCACATCAACTTCGGCATCGAACTGCCACGACTGCGCTACATCGCATCCGAGTTCGAGCCGAGCCACGAGGTGGCACAGCAACTGTGGCACGAGAACGTACGCGAGAGCAAGATACTTGCCACAATGCTCATGCCAATAGACCGCTTCTACCCCGAGGTGGCCGACATATGGGTGAGCCAGGTAGGCAACACGGAGATAGCGCAGATGGCTGTGATGAATCTCTTCTCGCGCCTGCCCTATGCTCCGACAAAGGCGTTCGAATGGATAGCGCGCGACGACGAACTCACACAACTGTGTGGTTATCTCATCATTGCACGTCTGCTGCGCGACGGAGCAGAGTTCAACGAGCGAACCACCGCCGAACTGAAGGACCAGATGCTGGCGGTCGCACCAGACGCACCACTTGCACTGCGCAAGGCAATCATGGCAATAAATCTCAATTTTTGACTTTCAACGCTCAATTTTCGCAGTATTTTTTTAGCACATATCAATTATTTGTGTAACTTTGTGCAGTAAACAAATAACAGACAATGGAAAAAGGAAAAGTTGATGCACTTCTTGGCATCGTGTTCGGAGACGAAGGTAAAGGAAAGGTAGTTGACGTGTTCACTCCCAAGTATGACGTAGTTGCACGTTTTGCCGGTGGTCCTAATGCCGGTCATACCATCATCTTCGAAGGCAAGAAGTTCGTGCTTCGCAGCATACCTTCGGGCATCTTCGACGAAGGCAAACTCAATATCATCGGTAATGGTTGTGTCATCGCTCCAGACCTCTTCATGGCTGAAGCACAGGAACTCGAGACTGCAGGCTACGACCTGCGCAGCCGCCTGCACATCAGCAAGCGCGCTCATCTCATCCTGCCAACACACCGCGTTCTCGACCGTGCCTACGAGGCTGCCAAGGGCAAGAGCAAGGTCGGCACAACAGGCAAGGGCATCGGTCCTACCTACAGCGAGAAGGCAAGCCGCACCAGTCTGCGCGTGGGTGATATCCTCGAGAACTTCCCTGCAAAGTACGCTGCGCTGAAGGCACGTCACGAGCAGATTCTGCGCGACCTCAACTTCACCGACTACGACATCACCGAGGAGGAGAAGAAGTGGATGGAGGGCATCGAGTATATGCGCACCTTCCCTCTCACCGACACAGAAATAGAAATCAACAAGTATCTCCGCGAAGGCAAGAACGTTCTTGCTGAGGGCGCTCAGGGCACCATGCTCGACATCGACCACGGCACCTATCCATTCGTCAGCTCAAGCAGCACCGTCTGCGGTGGCGTCTGCACCGGTCTCGGCGTGGCTCCCAACAGCATCGGCGAGGTGTTCGGTATCTTCAAGGCATACAGCACACGCGTTGGCGCCGGTCCGTTCCCTGTTGAACTGTTCGACGAGGTTGGCGACAAGATTCGCGAGATTGGTCACGAGTACGGAGCAGTGACAGGTCGCAACCGCCGTTGCGGATGGGTGGACCTCGTGGCTCTCAAGTATGCAATTATGATTAACGGCGTGACACAGCTCATCATGATGAAGGGCGACGTGCTCGACAGCTTCGACACCATCAAGGCATGTGTTGCATACGAGAAGGACGGCGTCCAGACCACCGATATGCCTTACGACACCGAAGGCTGGAAGGCTGTCTACAAGGAGATTCCCGGTTGGAAGACCGACCTTACAGGCATCACCCGCCAGGAGGACTTCCCCGAGGCATTCGCAAGCTACATCAAGTATCTTGAAACAGAACTCGAAACTCCTATCACCATTGTCAGCGTAGGTCCAGACCGCGCACAGACCATCGAGAGAAAATGAATTTCTCCACTCTCATTCTTGTATTCATCGGAGGCGGCTGCGGCAGCGTGCTGCGCTACCTCATAAGCACAATAACGGCAGGTATCAACACAGGTACCTGCCATTTTGCTTTCCTGAAGAATATACCCTTCGTCGGCAATTCTTCTATCTTTAATCACATTGCCGGTCAACTCTCGAGCACAACTCCGTTCCCCATCGGCACTCTCATCTGCAACGTCTGCGGATGTTTCCTTATAGGCTTGTTCAACGCGCTCTCCGCCCGCTTCGGATGGACAGCCGACACACGCCTCATGCTCACCGTAGGTCTGTGCGGTGGTTTCACCACCTTCAGCACCTTCTCCAACGAAGGACTTGCCATGCTCAACGCTAACCATTACGGTCTCTACGCCACCTACACCGCACTTAGCATCATTCTCGGTCTCCTCGCCGTCCTTCTCGGCATGAAGGTTTAGTCAAGCAGAGTGCGCGTGGCAAAACACAAGTTTACGATATACAACCATCTTGTTGTGAAATGTTACCTGCGGAGTTGCAAAAAGGAAGCAACTGTCGTTAGTAGTGAAGTTTGTTTGCTACTACAGGAATGTCCCTAACCTACGTCATTCATGGTAATTAGTTCTTTATGTTATTTTGGGAAGGTTCAAGAGAACAATAACCAGTAGACGTGAGAACTCTTAATATCTAATAATAAGCAGAGGAATATCTAACAATAAATGTTAAAAGAAAGGGATAGAGGGAAGTTTCTCGTCGTTTGGAAGCGCTTTATCTAATTCTTTAGATTACATTTGCAGTGCTAAATCTAAAAGTTTAGAGAATGGCAAGAGAAGAGTGACAGAATAAAGGGAGAACGCTAAAAGAATAGCTAAGAGGAAGAAAATCGATATCCAACTGAAAGGATATTGAGAACTGAGAGAAAGAAGTAGAACGACAAGAAGTCAAGAATATATGAGACGAAAGAAAGACGACCACACTCTGACAAAGGCGGAGATGGAGATAATGAACATACTGTGGGATGAGGGCAAGGCACTGAGCACGCACTCCATCATCGAGAAATATCCCGAGCCACGACCAGCGTACAGCACCATCGCCACGTTCTTGAAGATACTCACCACGAAGGAGTTCGTGAGTTACCGTAAGAGTGAAGAAGGCAAGACGTTCTATTTCTACCCACTGATGTCACGCGTGGAATATACGCGCAAGTATATGAAAGAGGTGAAGAACAGTCTGTTCGGCGGTTCGCTCAAGTCGCTCATCTCGTTCTTTGCCGAGGAGGAGGAACTGACCGAAGAGGACCTGCGCGACATTCTCAATATGATTGAAAAGCAGTAAGTGCAAACCTGATAGAAAAACACAACAAAAACAGACAGAGCAATGATAGAATACATACTGAAATCCGCACTTTCGTTAGGACTGCTGTACAGCCTGTTCTTCGCATTCCTGAGCCGAGAGACATTCCACCGTTTCAACCGTGCGTGCCTCATCATGATAATGCTCGCCTCGCTGGTGCTGCCATTGGTACACGTCACAGTCAGCAGACCGACTGCCATCAACGACGTTGTTTACTCGTCGACCGCATTCCTTAGCGACACACCTATTATAATATATAAGGAGAGTGCGCACGCACCGCTGACGTGGGAAGGACTGCTGACCGTCATCTACCTGGCAGGCGTTACCGTGATGGTGCTCGTAATGGCTGTGCAGATAGTGAAGATGAAGCGGCTGATGAGTGGCGGACTGCGCCACACCGACGAACACGGCAACACCATAATACTGAAGAACGGAGTGGCTTCGCCCTTCAGCATCCTCAGGACGATAGTAATGGACGTCGACGACTACGAGAACCATCGCCAGAGCATACTCATACACGAGCAGGAACACATACGCCTGCATCACACCCTGGACCTCCTGTTGCTTGAGGCAATGCGAGTGATGCAGTGGTTCAACCCCTTCGTCTGGTTCATGGGCAACGACCTCAGAACCATACACGAATATGAAGCCGACGAGGCTGTAATCAACAAAGGCATCGATGCAAAACAATATCAACAACTTCTCGTACTGAAGGCAGTCGGCAATCGTCTGCAGCCATTTGCCAACAACCTCAGACGAGGTTCACTTAAACAACGTATCGTTATGATGTACCAAAAGAAATCAAACCGATGGATGATGCTCAAGGCATTGTTCGTCATACCGACGATGGGTTTTGCCATCTTCGCATTCGCCACACCCGAGCAGATGCCCGACATGAAGAGTATGCTGAAGCAGAGAGTTGACATTATGACTGGCAACAACAAATCGGAGAACACAACCGCAGTTGAACCCACAAAACTGCAGGACCGCCTGCTGGACCTCGACAACGAAGGCACCGACGACGCCTTGAAGAATGACAGTTTGTTCAAGGACGCAACCTTCATCCTCAACGGCCGACTTGCCAAGCGTGAGGAGATTGAGAAACTGGCAACGCCCAAGATTGTCAACATGATCGTAATAAAAAACGAAGAAAGCAAGCAGAAGATAAGCCGCGAAATGCTGAATGGGATGAAGGTGAAGGGCGACATCATCATCATCAACACCAATGACAACGACAGCAAACAGGAAGGCATCACCATCAAGGTAACACCGGCAGTGGAGGAAAAACCCGACAAGGAGGCACACTACGACGGCGACGAAGCAGCTATGTACCAGTTCATCGCCAGAAACATCCGTTACCCGAAAGAGGCACAGTACTACGGCTTCATGGCACGTTGCATCGCCACTTTGACCATCAACGAGGACGGCAGCATAGCCAACATATCGACCGAATGTAACGTAACCAACGCACCCAAGTCGGAAGGCGGAGTTACAGTAAATTCTATAAAGATGGACAATGCCGAGGCTGACGACATGCAGAAGGCAGCAGAGAAAGCCAAGGAAGCCTTCATAAAGGAGACAGAGCGAACCATAAAGGCGATGCCCAAGTTCATTCCTGCCGAGAAGGATGGCAAGAAGGTGAAAAGCACCGTCACCCTGCCCATCACCTTCCGTTTGAATTGACACACCGCGCAAGCATCACACCTGCCTGCTCGGAGAGCAGAAAAAATCACGCAGCATGATTTCAAAAATCACGGTGCGTGAAATAAAAAATCACGGTGCGTGAGTTGACCGACTCACGCACCGTGATTTTATGGAGCTACTTATACTCACGCCATGACTTGATGGCAAGATCATCGAGCGAGATGGTGCAGAAGGCGTTGATGAAACCAGTGGCAAGACGCGCATTGGTTATCAGCGGAATGTTGAGGTCCACCGCAGCACGACGGATGCGGTAACCGTTGGTCAGCTCGCCTGCCGTGAGGTCCTTGGGAATGTTGACAACCATGTCAATCTGACGCTCGTGCATAAGGTCGAGAGCCTTTGGATGGTCGCCCTCCTCGCTTGGCCACAGCACCAGAGTGTTGGGCACACCGTTGTCGGTGAGGAAACGGCTGGTGCCGCCTGTTGCATAGAGCGCGTAGCCACGACGATACAGCGTGCGTGCAGCATCGAGCATCGAAGCCTTCTCCTTGATGCCACCTGTAGAGAGCAGGATGCCTCGCTGAGGAATGCGGTGACCGACAGAGAGCATACTCTTGAGCAGAGCGCAGTTGGTATCGTCGCCCAGACATCCCACCTCACCGGTTGAACTCATGTCGACTCCGAGCACGGGGTCAGCCTTCTGCAGACGGTTGAACGAGAACTGACTTGCCTTGATTCCGACATAGTCGAAGTCGAAGAAGTTCTTGTTCAACTTCTCGGCAGGGAGACCGAGCATGATGCGAGTAGCCAGTTCGATGAGGTTAACCTTGAGCACCTTGCTGACGAATGGGAACGAACGGCTGGCACGCAGGTTACACTCGATAACCTTGATTTCGTTGTCGCGAGCCAGGAACTGTATGTTGAACGGACCCGAGATGTGCAACTCGCGTGCAATCTGCGCACTTATCTTCTTGATGCGTCTAACAGTCTCGACGTAGAGTTTCTGAGCGGGGAACTGAATGGTGGCGTCGCCACTGTGGACACCGGCATACTCGATATGTTCGCTGATGGCATAAGCCATTATCTCGCCGTCGCGTGCCACTGCGTCCATCTCCACCTCCTTCGTGTTGAGCATGAACTTGCTGATAACGACAGGGTGCTTCTTGCTGACGTTGGCAGCCAACGTGAGGAAACGCTCCAACTCCTCCTGGTTAGAGCATACATTCATGGCAGCACCACTGAGCACATACGAAGGACGTACCAGAACAGGGAAACCGACACGCTCGATGAAGGCGTTGACGTCGTCCATGCTGGTCAACGCGCTCCACTCTGGCTGGTCAACACCGATGCGGTCGAGCATGGCACTGAACTTGTCGCGGTCCTCGGCATTGTCGATATAGCAAGCCTGAGTACCGAGGATGGGCACCCTCTGAGCATCGAGTTTCATGGCAAGGTTGTTAGGTATCTGACCACCCGTCGAGACGATGACACCGCGTGGGCTCTCTATCTCGATAATATCCATGACACGCTCGAAGGTCAGTTCGTCAAAGTACAGACGGTCGCACATATCATAGTCGGTGCTGACAGTCTCTGGGTTATAGTTTATCATTACCGAGCGCAGACCCTGCTGGCGGATGGTGTTGAGAGCCTGCACGCCACACCAGTCGAACTCAACAGACGAACCGATGCGGTAGGCACCGCTACCCAGAACCACTACCGAAGGAACATCGTCCTTCTCCAGAGGCTTGCTGTCGAGGCCGGCATAGGTGAGGTAGAGGTAGTTGGTCTGTGCAGGATACTCGGCTGCCAGTGTATCAATCTGCTTGACGCATGGCGTGATGCCCATCTCCTTGCGCATGGCGCGGACCTTCAGCACACCTTCCTCGATGTCAATGTCGCGCTCCAGACCGATGGCGCGTGCAATCTGGAAGTCGGTGAAACCATACACCTTTGCCTTGAGCATCAGTGCCGGAGTCAACTCCTGCTTGCCGTCGCGCAACTGGCGCAACTCGTTGTTTATGTCGTAGATATTGAGAAGTTTGTTGAGGAACCAGTTGTCAATCTTTGTAAGGTCGTGAATCTGACCGACGGTGTAGCCTGCGAAGAACGCCTTCTCGATGACGAAGATACGCTTGTCGGTTGGAGCCTTCAGAGCCGCATCTATGTCTTCGATCTGCAATTCCTTGTTGCCCACGAATCCGTGCATGCCCTGACCAATCATTCGCAGACCCTTCTGTACAGACTCCTCGAACGTACGTCCGATAGCCATCACCTCGCCAACAGACTTCATGCTGCTGCCCAACTCACGGTCCACGCCGCGGAACTTGCCGAGATCCCAACGAGGAATCTTGCATACAACATAGTCGAGCGCAGGCTCGAAGAATGCACTTGTGACCTTTGTCACCGAGTTCTTCAGGTCGAACAGACCGTAGCCCAGACCCAACTTTGCAGCGACGAATGCCAGAGGATAACCGGTTGCCTTTGATGCAAGGGCAGAAGAACGGCTCAGACGCGCATTGACCTCGATGACACGGTAGTCCTCGCTGGAGGGGTCGAAGGCATACTGCACGTTACACTCGCCCACGATGCCGATGTGGCGTATGATGCGGATGGCAAGTGCACGCAACTTGTGATACTCGGAGTTGGTGAGCGTCTGGCTCGGTGCGATGACGATACTCTCTCCGGTATGTATGCCCAGAGGATCGAAGTTCTCCATGTTACAAACCGTGATGCAGTTGTCGAAACGGTCGCGCACCACCTCGTACTCAATCTCCTTCCATCCCTTGAGAGACTTCTCGACGAGCACCTGTGGCGAGAACGAGAACGCCTTCTCGGCAAGACGGTTCAACTCCTGCTCGTTATCGCAGAAGCCACTGCCAAGACCGCCCAATGCATAGGCGGCACGTATGATGACAGGATAGCCCAGTTGGGCAGCGGCGCGTCGAGCCTCATCGATGGTCTCGCAAGCCTGCGACTTGATGGTCTTCACGCCAATCTCGTCCAACTTCTGAACGAAGAGTTCACGGTCCTCAGTGTCTATGATAGCCTGTACCGGAGTACCGAGCACCTTCACGCCGTAGCGCTCCAGCACACCACTCTTGTAGAGTTCGACACCACAGTTCAGTGCCGTCTGGCCACCGAACGAGAGGAGGATGCCGTCGGGGCGCTCCTTATCGATGACACGCTCCACGAAGTATGGTGTTACGGGAAGGAAGTATATCTCGTCAGCCACACCCTCGCTGGTCTGCACGGTTGCAATGTTAGGATTGATAAGTATGGTCTTGATGCCTTCTTCGCGCAATGCCTTGAGAGCCTGCGAACCGCTGTAGTCGAACTCGCCAGCCTCACCAATCTTCAGCGCACCCGAACCGAGCAGCAGCACCTTCTTCACGTCGTCCTTGCCGGTAGGCATGTCACCCTTCTTCATGTCGGCGAACATGCTTGTGTCGCCCTCGAGAGCCTTGACAAACCAGTCGAAGAGGAACTCTGTGTCAACGGGTCCGGCGCAAGCCTCGGGATGGAACTGAGCGGAATACCAGGGGAAATTCTTGTGACGGATACCCTCGTTACTGCCGTCGTTCATATTGACGAACAAAGGTTCCCAGTCGGCACCGAGAGTGGTGGTGTCGACAGCATAACCGTGGTTCTGCGTGGTGATGAAACACTTGGTGCTGCCAACCATCTGCACCGGCTGGTTGTGGCTGCGGTGACCGTATTTCAACTTATATATGGTGGCACCTGCTGCCTTGCCGAGCAACTGGTTACCCATGCAGATACCCATGATGGGGCGCACGCTCTGGCGTGTCTGCTCCTTCTCCATGAAACGGCGAATGTTGTTCACAGCGTCAACACAAGTGTCGGGGTCGCCGGGTCCGTTGGCAAGGAAGAGTCCGTCGAATCCCTTTCCGTCCTCGGTGTCCAACTGGTTGAAGTCGTAGTTCCAGGGCACACGCACCACCTCGATGCCGCGGTTCAGCAGGCAGCGGATGATGTTAGCCTTGACACCGCAGTCCACCAGCACGACACGCTTGGTCGACGATGTGCGTACTATGTCGAAAGCGTCTTCGGGCAGGCGGTTCACTGGTTCGCTGTAGTCGGCAGGACTGTACACCACCACCTCCTTGCAACTCACCTCGTCCACGAAGTTGACACCGGCGTACTTGCCGAAATCGCCACATTCGGGCACGTCCTCGATGCTGATGCTTCCCAGCATGCTACCCTTCTCGCGAAGCACCTGAGTCAGAGCACGCGTGTCGATGCCGGTAATGCCGGGTATGTGCTCGCGCTTGAGCCACTCCGCCAGACTCTCGCCTGCATTCCAGTGACTGTACTCAGTACTGTAGTCCTGGCACACGATGGCGCGAGCATAGATGCGGTCGCTCTCCATGAACACAGGCAGTCCGTTCTTCTCCATATCGAACGCTGGCACACCATAGTTGCCCACCAGCGGGAAGGTCATCACCATTATCTGTCCGGCATAGGACGGATCGGTAAGACTCTCCACATAACCGGTCATGGCGGTGTTGAACACAACCTCGCCCGAAACGGCTCCCTCGTAGCCAAAACTCTGACCTACGAACTCTGTGCCGTCTTCTAATCGCAATATCGCCTTTTTCATATCTCTTCTCTGTTGATGTTTTATTCTTTTGTTATTGTTTTATTATTGGAATGAACCGGAAATAGCCGGAGTGGCTTGAATTTGCCGGAGTTAGCCCTTGCAGGTCCTGACGAAGTCCATGAAGAGTGGATGTGGATGCAGAACGGTGCTCTGGTACTCGGGGTGGAACTGTGTTCCGACGTACCACCTGCACCCGGGCACCTCGACTATCTCCACCAGACTGCTTTCCGGGTTGCGTCCCACGCACTGCATGCCTGCCTTCTCGTACTCGTCAATGTAGTTGTTGTTGAACTCGTAACGGTGGCGGTGGCGCTCCTCGATGGTTTTGCAGCCATAGATGTCGCGCACACGCGAATCGTCGCGCAACTCACAGGCGTAGGCACCCAGTCGCATTGTTCCTCCCATCTTCTCGATGTTCTTCTGGCTCTCCATGATGTCGATGACATTGTGTGGAGTCTTGTCATCCATCTCGGCGCTGTTGGCATCACAATAGCCCAGCACGTTGCGGGCAAACTCGATGACCATCATCTGCATACCGAGGCATATACCGAAGGCAGGCACGTCGTGCTCGCGGCAGTACTGGGCGGCTATAATCTTACCCTCGATGCCACGGCTTCCGAAGCCCGGACAGATGAGTATACCTGCCATACCCTCTACCTCCTTTGCTATGTTCTGCTTGGTTATGTTCTCGCTGTTGATGAAATGCAGTTTAACGCGCACCTCGTTGTACACACCTGCCAGGTAGAGGCTCTCGCGGATGCTCTTGTAGGCGTCCTGAAGGTCGTACTTGCCAACCAGTCCGATGTGTACCTCACGTGTCGACGTACGCTGCAACTCAAGGAAGCGGCGCCATGGACCCAGTTCGGGAGTCTCGCCCACAGGTATGCCAAGTTTGCGCAGAATGGCAGAATCCAGTCCCTGGCGCTGCATGCTGACAGGCACCTCGTAGATGCTCGGCATGTCCTCGCTCTGAACCACACACTCCAGGTCGACATTACAGAACGACGCCACCTTCTGGCGCACGCCGTCCGAGAGATGCTGCTCGGTGCGCAGAATGAGAATGTCGGGCTGGATACCCATTCCCTGAAGTTCCTTTACCGAATGCTGTGTAGGCTTGGTCTTGAGTTCGCCAGCAGCACGCAGGTAAGGCACGTAGGTGAGGTGCACACTGATGGCACGTCCGCTCAGTTCCCACTTCAACTGACGCATAGCCTCCATGAAGGGAGCACTCTCGATGTCACCGATGGTACCGCCCACCTCAGTGATGACAAAGTCGACAGTACCCTCGGGTGCCGTCATGCGAGCCTTTATCTCGTCGGTGATGTGTGGGACCACCTGTATGGTCTTGCCCAGATAGTCGCCACGGCGCTCGCGGTCGATTACAGTCTGGTAGATGCGACCTGTGGTGATGGAGTTCTGGCGCGTGGTGCGTATGCCAGTGAAACGCTCGTAGTGACCGAGGTCGAGGTCTGTCTCCATTCCGTCGACGGTGACGTAGCACTCGCCATGCTCGTAGGGGTTGAGTGTTCCGGGGTCGATGTTGATGTATGGGTCGAACTTCTGTATTGTTATGCTGTAGCCCCGCGACTGCAGCAACTTGCCGATGCTTGACGAAATGATGCCCTTTCCCAGTGAAGAAACAACACCTCCGGTAACAAAGATATAACGTGTCATAGTTTGGTTGGTTTTATTATGAAATAAGACTTTCGAAATACTCGCAATACGACCTGAGCATCAGGCGCAGACCGCCCGGCGTGGGATAGTTGCCGGTGAAATACCAGTCGCCCGGATGATTGGGGATGGCAGCATGGAGTCCCTCGATGCTCTGAAAGACAAAACTGATGGGTATGTCCACCCCGTCGGGACGAAGCATCTCTGCCATCTTGGCTTCTATCTGCAGTGGCGTGTACAGGTCGTAAAGCTGACGTACAGGGTTTGCAACCTTGGCAGGGTCGAGACTGTCGAGTGGCATTTGGGAGAGCGCCTTGCACTCGTCGTATACCTGGCGCAGCATCTCCTCGCGTCCGTCATTACGAAGCAGGGCGATGCATGCCTGGAACGCTATGAAGTCGCCTATCCGGCGCATGTCGATGCCATAGAAGTCGGGATAGCGTATCTGTGGTGCCGAACTGACCACCACAATCTTACGCGGATGCAGTCGGGCAAGTATCTTGATGATGCTCTCGCGCAGTGTCGTGCCTCGCACTATGCTGTCGTCAATGACCACCAGGTTGTCCTGATAAGGAACGATAGAACCATAGGTGATGTCGTAGACATGAGCGGCGAGGTCGTTGCGCGACGAGTCCTCGGTGATGAATGTTCGCAACTTGATGTCCTTGCTGACCACCTTGTCGCTGCGCACCCTGCCGAAACGGCGGTTCAGTTCCTCAACCATTCCGCAGTAAGCAATCTCGGCAGTGTTGGGGATATACGAAACGACGGTGTTCTGAACGTCGTGGTCCACGGCATCCAGGATTCGGTCGCACAGAAGCGCACCAAGACGCTTGCGCTCGAGATAGATGTCCTTGTCGTTTCCGCGACTGAAGTAGATACGCTCGAACGAGCATGCCGAGTTCTTGACGCGAGGAAGAATCTGTCGCTTCTCGACGGAGGCATCCTGATGCACGATGATTGCCTCGCCCGCACCCAGTTCGTGAATGTCCTCGTACTCCACGGCAAAGGTGGTCTGCAGCACCGGGCGCTCGCTGGCTATCGCCACCACCTCGTCGTCCTGATAGTAAAATGCCGGACGTATGCCCGAAGGGTCGCGCATCGAGAACATTTCGCCGCTACCCGTCAGTCCACACACAACATAACCGCCATCGAACCGTGACATTGTTGTCTGCAACACATTGCCCACGTCCACATGACGGTCTATAAAATCGGTGATGTCCATTCCCTGAAGCCCCTGCTGCACTGCCATCCGGTAGAGGCGCTCCACCTCGCGGTCGAGCCTGTGGCCCATAATTTCCAACATTATATATGTATCCGCGTACACGCGAGGATACTGTCCGAGCGACGTCAGATAGGTAAAGACATCGTCTATGTTGGTCATATTGAAATTGCCGCATAGACAGAGGTTCTTTGCTCTCCAGTTATTTCGGCGAAGGAAAGGGTGAACATATTTCAAACCCGAACGGCTTGTGGTACTGTAGCGCAGATGGCCCATATAAAGTTCGCCAAGAAAAGGTTTCGAACCCTCGGGGTCATCCTTGTCGGGGGTTGTCATGTGACTCACAGCCTTCTGGAAGATGGTGGTGATTGCGTCCTTGCCTTCAGCCTTTTCGCGGAACATATACTCATGTCCTGCCTCGCTTGCCAGTTTGACACACGCGATGCCGGCGCCCTCCTGGCCACGATTGTGCTGTTTCTCCATCATCAGATACAACTTGTTCATCGCCCATCTCTCGCTACCGTACTTGGCCTGGTAATATTCGAGAGGCTTGAGCAAGCGTATCATGGCTATGCCACATTCGTGCGATAATTTTTCCATTTCTTATCTTTTTTCGTTTTTGCTTTACAAAAGTACAACATATTTCTTATATAATAACAAATAATCACTTATTTTTTATCTTTTGGTTACTTTTTTCTACTTTTTTCTTGCACGGATAAATCTTTTAACGTACTTTTGCAGCACAAAAAGTATCATATTGATAGCGATTGAGGTAAAATAGATGACAAAAGTACACTTTACAAAGATGCACGGCGCGGGTAACGACTACATTTACGTGTATACTCCCGACAATATGATAGCAGACCCTTCGGCAGTCAGCATCAAGCTGAGCCGACCACATTTTGCTATCGGAAGCGATGGTCTGATACTCATCAGTAAGAGCGACGTGGCTGATTTTCAGATGCATATCTTCAACAACGACGGCAGCGAGGCACTGATGTGCGGCAACGGAATACGTTGTGTTGCCAAATACGTGTGGGACCACAAACTGACCACCAAGACACGTGTTGCAATTGACACTTTGTCAGGAATCAAACAGATTGACCTGAAACTGGAGGACGGCAAGTGCACAGGTGCCACGGTCAACATGGGTGCTCCGAGAGACATCGAGAACCGCACCGTTGCCGGATGGGACGGAACATACGTCAGCATGGGAAACCCCCACTTTGTCATCTTCGTGCCCGACGTGATGAGCATCGACGTGGCTACAGAGGGCAAGGCACTGGAGTTTGACGAAGCGTTCCCCAACCGATGCAACATCGAGTTTGCCACCGTAATGCCCGACGGCACCATCAGAATGAGAGTATGGGAGCGTGGCAGCGGCATCACCCTGGCATGCGGCACCGGAGCATGTGCAACGGCAGTGGCGGCGGCATACACAGGCCGACGTGGCAGAAGCAGCAACATCGAGATGGACGGCGGCACGCTTCACATCGAGTGGAAGGAAGGCGACGGTCCGGTTATGATGACCGGTCCGGCAGAGACTGCCTTCGAGGGCGAAGTTGAAATAGAACAATAAATCTTATATTCATTCACATCTTTTAATCAAAAGCATTATGTCAGCATCGTTACGATTTCAAGTTGTAGGCGAGGCTTTCAAGAAGAAGCCCGTAGAGATTCCAAACCATGAAGCACGACCAAGTGAGTATTTTGCTAAATATGTCTTCAATCGCCAGAAGATGTTCAAGTACCTTCCTTCGAAGGTTTATGCCAAGATGTGCGACGTCATCGACAATGGTACCAAGCTCGACCTTGCAACTGCTGATGCAGTGGCTGAGGGTATGAAGAAGTGGGCTATGGAACTCGGTGCTACACACTGCACACACTGGTTCCAGCCTCTTACTGAGGGTACTGCCGAGAAGCACGACGGCTTTGTTGAGCACGACTGGAAGGGTGGCATGGTTGAGGAGTTCACCGGCAAACAGCTCGTTCAGCAGGAGCCAGATGCCAGTTCGTTCCCGAGTGGCGGTATCCGCTCTACCTTCGAGGCACGCGGCTACTCTGCATGGGATCCTGCAAGCCCTGTCTTCGTCATCGGTGACACACTTCACATCCCAACCGTATTCATATCATACACTGGCGAGGCACTCGACTACAAGGCTCCTCTGAAGAAAGCCTTGAAGGCTGTCGACAGGGCAGCAACAGCGGTGTGCCAGTATTTCTATCCCGACGTGACAAAGGTTGTCAGCAACCTCGGCTGGGAGCAGGAGTATTTCCTCGTAGACGAGAGCCTCTATGCTGCACGTCCCGACCTTCTGATGACGGGCCGCACCCTGATGGGTCACGACTCGGCAAAGAACCAGCAGATGGACGACCACTACTTCGGTTCTATCCCAATGCGTGTGGCTATGTTCATGAAGGACCTCGAGATACAGGCCCTCGAACTTGGCATCCCCTGCAAGACACGTCACAACGAGGTAGCACCCAACCAGTTCGAGCTGGCTCCTATCTTCGAGGAGACCAACCTGGCTGTCGACCATAACATGCTCATTATGGGTCTGATGAAGAACATTGCACGCAAGCACGGTTTCCGTTGTCTCTTGCACGAGAAGCCATTCGCCGGCGTCAACGGTTCGGGCAAGCACAACAACTGGAGTCTCTCTACCAACACAGGCGTGCTCCTTCACGGTCCCGGCAAGACGCCACTCGACAACCTGCGCTTCGTTACCTTCATCGTTGAGACCCTCATGGGTGTCTACCGCCACAACGGTCTGCTCAAGGCATCTATCATCAGTGCCACCAACGCTCACCGTCTTGGTGCCAACGAGGCACCGCCAGCAATCATCTCAAGTTTCCTCGGTACTCAGTTGAACGACCTTCTGGAGAAGCTCGAGGAGAGCGACGACGACGAACTCTTCAACATCGTCGGCAAGCAAGCCCTCAGCCTCGACATTCCTCAGATTCCTGAGTTGTTGCTCGACAATACCGACCGTAACCGTACCTCTCCGTTCGCCTTCACCGGCAACCGCTTCGAGTTCCGCGCCGTGGGTAGCCAGGCAAACTGCGCTGCAGCCATGATTGTGCTGAACACAGCCGTTGCAGAGGCATTGTCAGACTTCAAGGTTCGCGTAGACGCACTCATCGAGGGCGGTATGGACAAGATGAAGGCTATCCTCAAGACCGTTCGCGAGGACATCAAGACCTGCAAGCCAATCCACTTCGACGGCAACGGCTACAGCGACGAGTGGAAGAGAGAGGCTGCAGCACGCGGTCTGGACGTAGAAAGTAGCGCACCAATCATGCTCGACCAGTACCTTGCTCCTGCAACAAAGGAGATGTTCGCCAAGATGAACGTGCTGACCGAGGCAGAACTTCACGCTCGCAACGAGATCAAGCTCGAGACATATACAAAGAAGATACAGATTGAGGCACGCATCTTCGGCGACCTCTGCCTCAACCACATCATCCCGGTTGCCACACGCTACCAGAGTTCGCTCATCGACAACGTGTTCAAGGTTAAGGAGACATTCCCCGAGGACACCGCTGCCAAGCTGAACGCCAACAACCTGAAGCTCATCGAGCAGATTTCGGAGCACAGCACCTTCATCACCGAGAACGTCGAGAAGATGCGCCAGGCACGCAAGTCTGCCAACGCACTCGGCAGCGAGCGCGAGAAGGCAGTTGCATACCACGACACCGTGGCACCTCTCCTCGAGGAGATTCGCTACCACGTTGACAAACTCGAGTTGATCGTTGACGACGAGATGTGGCCATTGCCAAAGTATCGTGAGATGCTATTCATCAGATAAGAAAACATTTGATTTTAACAATGGGAGCCGGCAGGCTGCGAGAGAGCAGCGCCGGCGCCCACAAACATAACAGACCAAACTTCTTCTCCTCTCATCTTCCACCATCGGGAGAAGAGAGAAGAAGTTTGGACTATAATACGGAAAGTTATGAAACAACCCAAAAGAATTGGCCTGTACAATGCCACAAACGAGCACGATGCCTGCGGTGTAGGTATGGTGGTTAATATTCATGGTGGAAAGAGTCACGACCTGGTCGACAACGCTCTGCGCGTGCTCGAGAACATGGAGCATCGTGGTGCCGAGACACCCGACAAGACTGGCGACGGTGCAGGTATCTTACTACAAATCCCACACGAGTTTATTTTGCTTCAAGGTATCCCCGTACCCGAGAAGGGCAGATACGGTACCGGTCTGGTGTTCCTCCCCAAGGACGAGAAGCGCCAGAAGAGCATATTGTCTATAATGATAGAAGAGATTGAGCGCGAGGGACTCAACCTTATGCACATGCGCGTCGTACCGACATGCCCCGAGGTGCTCGGAGGTGCCGCTCGCGATGTTGAGCCCGACATTCGCCAACTCTTTGTCACTGCGCCTGCACAGGTCGAGAATCTCGAGACCGTGCTCTACAAGGTGCGCAAGAAGATTGAGAACCGCATTGAGGACGAGGACTTCTACATCTGTTCCCTGTCCAGCAAGTCTATTATATATAAAGGTATGCTCACCAGCGGACAGTTGCGCCGCTACTTCCCCGACCTGACAAACAACTACCTGACCAGCGGTCTGGCACTGGTGCACTCACGTTTCAGCACCAACACCTTCCCCAAGTGGAAACTGGCACAGCCTTTCCGCTACCTCTGCCACAACGGTGAGATAAACACCGTGCGCGGTAACCGTGGCTGGATGCAGGCACGCGAGAGCGTACTCTCGTCGCCAGCCCTTGGCGACATCAGGGACATACGCCCCATCCTGCAGAACGAGATGAGCGACTCTGCCAGCCTCGACAATGTGTTCGAGTTTCTGGTTATGAGCGGCATGTCGCTGCCTCAGGCTATGGCGATCCTCGTTCCCGAGAGTTTCAACGACAAGAATCCCATCAGCGAAGACCTGAAGGCATTCTACGAATACTATTCCATCCTGATGGAGCCATGGGACGGTCCTGCTGCGCTGATGTTCAGCGACGGCCGCTTTGCCGGTGGTATGCTCGACCGTAACGGTCTGCGTCCATCGCGCTACACCATCACCAAGAGCGGCATGATGGTAGTGGCAAGTGAGGTCGGTGTCATGGACTTCGACCCTCAGGATATTGTCAGCAAGGGTCGTCTGCAGCCCGGTAAGATTCTGCTTATCGACACCCAGGAAGGCAAGATATACTATGACGGCGAGATAAAGAAGCAGTTGAGCAGCCAGCACCCATACCGCGAGTGGCTGAGCACCAACCGTATCGAGTTGGAGAAACTGCACAGCGGCCGCAAGGTGGAGAACAGCGTCAGCAACTACGAGCGTAAGTTGCGCAGTTTCGGTTTCGGTCAGGAGGACATCGACAAGACTGTCGTACCGATGTGTACCACCGGTCAGGAGCCAGTGGCAGCCATGGGTAACGACACTCCTCTGGCAGTAATCAGCGACAAGCCACAGATTTTCTTCAACTACTTCCGTCAGCAGTTTGCGCAGGTCACCAACCCTGCCATCGACCCAATCCGAGAGGAACTTGTCATGTCGCTCACCGAGTACATCGGTCGTGTGGGCAGCGGCATCCTGACACCCGACGAGAGCAACTGCAAGATGGTACGTCTGCCACAGCCTATACTTACCAACACTCAGCTCGACATCCTCTGCAACATCCGCTACAAGGGATTCAGCACCATCAAGCTGCCTATCGTGTTCGACGTCGAGAAGGGTGCGAGCGGCATGCGCCAGGCTATCGAGGACCTCTGCAAGAAGGCAGAGCAGAGCGTCGACGAGGGAGTGAACTACATCATCCTGAGCGACCGCGACATTGACGACAAGCATGCAGCCATCCCATCGCTGCTGGCAGTAAGCGCCGTCCACCACTACCTCATCCAGGTTCAGAAGCGCGTCCAGACCGCCCTCATCGTCGAGAGTGGCGAGATTCGCGAGGTGATGCACGCTGCACTGCTTCTTGGCTACGGAGCCAGCGCCATCTGTCCTTACATGACATTTGCCGTTCTGGACGACCTCGTAAAGAAGCACAAGATTCAGGAGGAATATGCTACAGCAGAGAAGAACTACATCAAGGCTGTCGACAAGGGTTTGAAGAAGATTATGTCGAAGATGGGTATCAGCACCATCCGCTCTTACCGCGGTGCCAAGATATTCGAGAGCATCGGTCTGAGCGAGGACCTGCTGCGCCGCTACTTCGGCACAGAGGTGTCTACCATCGGTGGTATCGGACTTCGCGAGATTGCCGACGACGCCATCAAGTTGCACCACGAGGCATTCAAGCCACAGGAGATTAACGAGTTCCTGCCCAACAACGGACAGTTCAACTTCCGCAAGGATGGCATCCTGCACGCATGGAACCCCGAGACTATCTCGCAGCTCCAAATTGCTACACGTGTCGGCTCTTACAAGAAATACCAGGACTGGGAGCGCATCGTCGACCAGAAGGAGAAGCCTATCTTCATCCGCGACTTCTTCAGCTTCAAGAAGGCTGCCACACCAACTCCTCTGGAGGAGGTAGAGCCTGTAGAAAGCATCGTAAAGCACTTCGTTACTGGTGCCATGTCGTTCGGTGCACTGAGCATCGAGGCTCACGAGGCACTGGCTCTTGCCATGAACAAGCTCGGAGCACGAAGCAACACCGGCGAGGGCGGCGAGGACAACGCACGCTACCATACCGAGGTGGACGGCGTATCGCTGTCGAGCAAGACAAAGCAGATTGCCAGCGGACGCTTTGGTGTGACTGCAGAATACCTTGTCAACGCCGAGGAGATACAGATTAAGGTGGCACAGGGTGCGAAACCCGGTGAAGGTGGACAGTTGCCTGGCTTCAAGGTCAACGAGGTCATTGCCAAGACACGTAACGCCATCCCTGGCATCTCGCTCATCTCTCCTCCACCTCATCACGACATCTACAGTATCGAGGACCTTGCACAGCTCATCTTCGACCTGAAGAATATCAACCCAACAGCCGCAGTGAGCGTGAAACTCGTTGCCGAGAGCGGTGTCGGAACCGTTGCCGCCGGTGTTGCCAAGGCTAAGGCAGACCTCATCGTCATCAGTGGTGCCGAAGGTGGTACCGGTGCCAGCCCTGCCAGTTCAATGCGCTTTGCCGGCATCAGTCCCGAGATCGGACTTGCCGAGACTCAGCAGACCCTGGTACTCAACGGACTGCGCCAGAAGGTGCGCCTGCAGACCGACGGTCAGTTGAAGACTGCCAAGGACGTCATCATCATGGCTATGCTCGGTGCCGACGAGTTCAGTTTCGGTACGCTGCCACTCATCGTGCTTGGCTGTGTGATGATGCGTAAGTGCAACACCAACACCTGCCCCGTGGGTGTGGCTACTCAGGACGAACGCCTGCGCAAGCACTTCATGGGACGCGCCGAGTATGTTGTCAACTACTTCACCTTCCTTGCACAGCAGGTTAGAGAGTACCTGAGCGAGATCGGCGTGAAGAGTCTCTCCGACATCATCGGACACACAGAATACATCGAGACAGCAGCCACCACCCCAGGCACGAAGCACAGCACCATCGACTTCAGCCGTCTGCTCCAGAAGACTGGCGAGAGCGACTCTTCACTCTGCTGGGACGGAAGCGAGTTCAGCAAGGTGGCAACCGTCAAGGACGAAGATATCATCAAGGCATGCGAGCCTGCCATCGAGAATGGCGACGAGGTTAATCTCGACTACGCTGTCAAGAACACCGACCGTGCTATCGGCACTATGCTGAGCGGTGTCATCGCCAAGAAGTATGGCGAGAAGGGACTGCCCGACGGCACCATCAACATCAAGTTCAAGGGTTCGGCAGGTCAGAGCTTCGGAGCCTTCGCCGTGAAGGGCGTGAGCCTGAAACTGGAGGGCGAGACGAACGACTACTTCGGCAAGGGACTGAGTGGCGGACGCATCATGATCATGCCTCCTACACGCACCGATGCCGACTTCGTTGCCGAGGACAACATCATCGCCGGAAACACGGGTCTCTACGGAGCCACAACCGGTGAGCTCTATGTCAACGGACGCGTAGGCGAGCGCTTCGCCGTGCGTAACTCGGGTGCCATTGCCGTCATCGAGGGTGCCGGCGACCACTGCTGCGAGTATATGACAGGCGGACGC
This sequence comes from uncultured Prevotellaceae bacterium, assembly GCA_945833925.1. Lineage (GTDB taxonomy): Bacteria > Bacteroidota > Bacteroidia > Bacteroidales > Bacteroidaceae > Physcousia. The sequence goes on along the minus strand of CAMAFX010000002.1, from coordinate 33,389 downwards.
GTGGTGGTACTTGGCGAGACTGGACGCAACTTCGCTGCCGGTATGAGCGGCGGTGTGGCTTACGTCTGGGACAAGAACCACAACTTCGACTACTTCTGTAACATGGACATGGTGGAAATCAATCTCGTCGAGGAGACAAGCTACCGCAAGGAACTCAAGGAACTCGTGCGCAAGCATTATCTCTACACCGGTTCTGCACTGGCAGGCCGTATGCTCGACGACTGGAACCGCTACGTCGAGGAGTTCATCCAGGTTGTACCTATCGAGTACAAGCGAGTACTGGAAGAGGAGAAGGTGAAGAAACTGCAGCAGAAGATTGCAGACATGCAAAGAGACTATTAAACAGACATCAACGATGGGAAATCCTAAAGCATTTCTGACCGTGCCCAGAAAAGAGGCAGGTTACAGACCAATATACGAGAGAATTCATGACTTTGGCGAGGTGGAGCAGACTCTGAACTCGCGCGACCGTCAGGAGCAGGCAAGCCGATGCATGGACTGCGGCGTACCTTTCTGCCACTGGGCATGCCCGCTGGGCAACCGCAACCCAGAATGGAACGACGCACTCTACCGCGGCGACTGGGAGGCTGCATACAAGATACTGAAGAAGACCAACGACTTCCCCGAGTTTACAGGACGCATCTGCCCTGCACTGTGCGAGAAGGCATGCGTGCTCTATCACAGCATGGGCGAAGCAGTGACTAACCGCGAGAACGAATGCTCGATTGCCGAGCGTGCCTTCCTTGAGGGCTACGTCACCATCGAGCACCCCGAGCGCAACGGCAAGAAGGTGGCTGTCATCGGTGCCGGACCTGCCGGACTGGCTGCTGCCAACCAGCTCAACTACCGCGGCTACGAGGTTACCGTCTACGACAAGAACGAGGCTGCCGGCGGACTCCTTCGCTATGGCATCCCTAACTTCAAGCTGCACAAGCACATCATCGACCGTCGCATCAATGTCATGGAGCAGGAGGGAGTCAAGTTCCTCTACAACCAGAACATCGACACCAACGCTCTGCCCGAGGGCTACGACGCATACGTCATCTCTACAGGTACTCCGCAGGCTCGCGACATCAACATCCCGGGCCGCGAACTCAAGGGCGTTCACCTGGCACTCGAACTGCTCAGCCAGCAGAACCGCGTGCTCGACGGACAGGAGTTCGGCAAGGACGAGCATGTTACTGCCCAGGGTAAGAATGTTTTAGTCATCGGTGGTGGCGACACGGGCAGCGACTGTATCGGAACGAGCCACCGTCAGGGTTGCAAGAGCGTCACTCAGATTGAGATCATGCCTCAGCCACCTGTCGGACACAACGATGCCACACCTTGGCCCAACTGGCCAGTCATACTCAAGACCACATCAAGCCACGAGGAGGGTTGCACACGACGCTGGAACATCAACACTCTGGAGTTCATCGGCGAGAAGGGCAAGCTTACCGGCGTACGCGTACAGCCTATCGACTGGAAGCCTAATCCAGAGGGCGGTCGCCCCATCATGGTGCCTGCTGGCGAAGAGGAGATTATCAAGGCAGACATCGTCTTCCTGGCTATGGGTTTCCTCAAGCCCACTCATCCCGAATATCCCGAAAACGTATTCGTGTGCGGCGACGCTGCCTCAGGTGCAAGTCTCGTTGTGAGAGCTATTGCAAGCGGACGCAAGACAGCCGAACAAATTGATAACTTCCTAAAGAAATAACACTATGTGCGGAATCGTAGCAATCTTCAACATAAAGGAACAGACCACGGAACTGCGCACCAAGGCGCTCAAGATGTCGCAGAAACTGCGCCATCGCGGACCCGACTGGAGCGGAATCTATGCAGGCAAGACTGCCATCCTGTGTCACGAGCGTCTCAGCATCGTCGACCCACTGAGTGGCGGTCAGCCTCTCATCTCGCCCGACGGCAAGCATATTCTCTGTGTTAATGGTGAAATATACAACCACAAGGAGATACGCCGCCGCACGGACTATGCCTTCAAGACTGGAAGCGACTGCGAGAGCATCCTCGCCCTATACCGCGACAAGGGCATCGACTTCCTCGAGGACCTGAACGGCATCTTTGCCTTCGCCCTCTATGACGAGGAAAAGAACGACTTTCTCATCGCACGCGATCCCATTGGAGTCATACCTCTCTACATCGGCCACGACAGCGACGGCACCATCTACGTGGCAAGCGAACTGAAGGCTCTCGAGGGTTTCTGCGAACAGTACGAACCCTTCCTTCCCGGTTGCTACGTGCACGGAGCCGACGGACCGTCCGAGGACCGTCCGTACACACTCAGGCGCTACTACACACGCGACTGGATGGAGTATGACGCAGTGAAGGACAATGGTGCCGAGGTCGAGGACGTTCGCCTGGGTCTCGAGGCTTCTGTCAAGCGTCAGTTGATGAGCGACGTGCCCTATGGCGTACTGCTCAGCGGTGGTCTGGACAGCAGTGTCACCAGTGCCATCGCAATGAAGTTTGCCAAGAAGCGTATCGAGACCGATGACCAGCACGACGCATGGTGGCCACAGCTGCACTCCTTTGCCGTTGGGCTGAAGGGTGCGCCCGACCTTGCCAAGGCACGCGAGGTTGCCGACTTTATCGGCACCGTTCATCACGAGGTGAACTATACCATACAGGAGGGAATCGACGCCATTCGCGACGTCATCTACTTCATCGAGACATACGACGTTACCACCGTACGTGCATCTACTCCTATGTATCTGCTGGCACGTGTCATCAAGAGCATGGGTATCAAGATGGTGCTCAGCGGCGAGGGTGCCGACGAGATCTTCGGTGGATACCTCTACTTCCACAAGGCACCGTCGGCAGAGGAGTTCCACAAGGAGACTGTCCGCAAGCTGGCAAAACTCTACCAGTACGACTGTCTGCGCGCCAACAAGAGCCTCAGCGCATGGGGTGTCGAAGGTCGCGTGCCGTTCCTCGACAAGGAGTTCCTGGACATCGCCATGCGTCTCAACCCCGAGGCTAAGATGTGCCCCGGCAAGGAGATGGAGAAGCGCATCGTACGCGAGGCATTCCAGGACATGTTGCCCGAGAGCGTGGCATGGCGACAGAAGGAGCAGTTCTCTGACGGCGTGGGCTACAGTTGGATAGACACTCTCAAGAAGATAACAAGCGAGGCAGTCAGCGACGAGCAGATGGAGCACGCCGCAGAGCGCTTCCCCATCAACACCCCAATGTGCAAGGAGGAGTATTACTACCGCAGCATCTTCGAGGAGCACTTCCCAAGCAAGAGCGCCGCACTGAGCGTGCCTCACGAGGCATCGGTGGCTTGCTCTACAGCCATCGCTCTGGAGTGGGACGAGAAGTGGAAGAATATGAACGATCCCAGCGGACGTGCCGTGGATGTCCACGAGCAGGCTCTCGCCGCCGGATAATAACAACAATCAACAATGGCAACAATCAACAATAATTTTCTGAAACTACCTGTCAGTTACTTGTTTTCTGACATCGCACGGAAGGTGGCTAAGTATCGCGAGGAGAATCCCGATGCCAGCATCATACGCCTGGGCATCGGCGATGTGACACGCCCTCTGGCACCTGCCGTCATAGAGGCTATGCACAAGGCTGTCGACGAGATGGCTTGCAGCGAAACTTTCCGTGGATACGGACCCGAGCACGGCTACGACTTCCTGCAGAAGGCAATCATCGAGAACGACTACCTGCCACGAGGCATCAAACTCGAGATGGACGAGGTGTTCATCAACGACGGTGCCAAGAGCGACACGGGCAACATCGGAGACATCCTTGGACTCGACAACTCGCTCTGCATGACCGACCCCATCTACCCTGTCTACGTTGACAGCAACGCCATGTGCGGACGCGCCGGCGAACTCACTCCCGACGGCTGGAGCAACATCACCTACTGCCCCTGCAACGCCGAGAATGGCTTCACCCCGACACTGCCAACGTCACGCGTGGCAGACATCATCTACCTCTGCTTCCCAAACAACCCAACCGGAACAGTCATCACTCGCGCCGAACTGAAGAAATGGGTTGACTACGCTCTTCAGCACGACAGCATCATCATGTACGATGCCGCCTACGAGGCATACATCCAGGAGGAGGACATCCCCCACTCCATCTACGAGATAGAGGGTGCAAAGCGCTGCGCCATCGAGTTCCGCAGCTACAGCAAGACAGCCGGCTTCACCGGAGTGCGATGCGGCTACACCATCGTACCTCTCGAACTCACCGCACGTGCCAGCGATGGCAGCCGCGTGGCTCTCAACGCTCTGTGGAACCGTCGCCAGTGTACTAAGTTCAACGGCACAAGTTACATCCAGCACCGTGCCGCCGAGGCTATCTACAGCGAGGAGGGTCGCAAGCAGATACGCGAAACCATCTCCTACTACATGGAGAATGCACGCATCATGCGCGACGCACTCACCGAGATGGGCTACGAGGTCTACGGCGGTGTCAATGCGCCATACATCTGGCTTCGATGCCCCAAGGGCATGAGCAGCTGGGAGTTCTTCGACTACCTGCTGCACGGTCCTCACATCGTCGGAACACCCGGTGTCGGCTTCGGTCCGTCGGGCGAGGGATACTTCCGCCTCACTGCCTTCGGCACACGCGAGAACTGTATCGAGGCGATGCACCGTCTGAAAGCCCTGAACTGATTGCACAGCCAGAAAGCCACGTGCCGACAACGTCGCTTGTCTGGCAGCATTGTCCTGAAGTCTTGTTTTGATGGCTGATAATTTGCTTTCTCGGCATAATTCTTGTAACTTTGCCACGCAATACAAAACGAGGGAAGCAAAAACAACGAAAGCAACAGACAAAACGAGGGAAGCAAATGGACAATAAAGACAATCTGAAGAAATACGTTGAACGCAACCTTCGAGCATGCCAGTTAAAACAACTTGGCATACTCGAAGTTGTTGATGATATATGCCGACGTCACAACATAGAATACTGGCTGGACGGAGGCACGCTGCTCGGTGCCGTACGACACGGCGGTTTCATACCCTGGGACGACGACATCGACATAGCCATGAGCCAGGAGGGTCTCGACCGCTTCTGCCAGATTGCGCAGAACGAACTGCCCGACCACCTCTTCCTCCAGACACCCGTCACCGACCCCACCGTCAAGGAACCCATAGTCAAGGTACGCGACCTCAACTCTCTCTACATAGAGGGAGCCGACACCTTCAACGTACCATACAAGAAAGGCGTATACCTCGACATCTTCCCCTTCGTGCCATGTCCCGACCTTCCCAAGCAGACGCTCAAGACCATCACGAAAGGCATCTCCAAGTCCTACAGCATACTCACCAAGCAGCATTACTACAGCCTGCGTGCCGCTGCCGAACTCTTCATCTTCGGAGCCAAGTACCTCACCTTCATGTCTGCATGGAAAATACTCACCAAGACCATGAACTGCGACACGTTCATGGCTAACATCCCCATCAACAACGGCTACGGCATCTCACACCGCCGCGACTCCATCTATCCCCTCTCTACCATCGAGTTTGAGGGCAAGACGTTCTCGGCGCCGCACGACACCCACGCCTACCTCTCCGACCTCTTCCGCAACTACATGGACATTCCCCCCGTCGAGAAGCGTCAGATACATGCCATCATGCTCATGCCCAGCCTGGAGTGCTGAGCATCTGGGCTTCCATTTCCAGTGTCCACGGCTCGTCGCTGATGTCGTGTGCCATGCTGTTCAGTTGAAGGCACTGGCTTCGCGATATCTTTCTCTTCTCCATGTGGTAAGGCCAAGGGGCAAGCATAAGCAGCAAGCCTCTGGCGCACGCCTCGAAGTACTTGCCTGGCGGCTTGTATAGCGGAGGAAAACCATTCTCCAGTATCACCACCAACGGCTGACCGGCATCCAGCACGGCGCGTGCTATCTCCTTCTCGCCAGCAGAGATGCATGGGCTAACCACTACCCCTCCTTTGCGTCCCCGACAAAGGAAATACTCCTTCTGCTGTGCTATCAGCCGAAGGTTCTGCGGCGTGATGTTGTTATGGCAGCGCACCTGCATCTTCACGGCGCGATCAAGCAGCCACCTGTTGCCGATGGCTTGGCAACGCACGCCGCCAGCTTCCACTTCCGCCACAACCTTGAAGAGGTCTGGATTCTCTCTCTTGACAAGAGCACGGAACGGGTTCTGCTCGACGTACTTCACCATCGTATCGAGCTGCCCATCGTGAGTGAGGATAGTGTCTTGAAAGTTTTCATCGAAGAGCGGCGGAGGAGTCTGCGTCCCCTTTGGACCAAGCAAGCCCTGTGCACTCAGCATCTTCCAGTAATGCTTGTTCGAGCGGTTCTTGAGCATGCCAATCAGTTTGCTAAGGTGCAAGGGAAGGCGTTCGCGCACAAACACCACCACATGCAGGTGCTCTGGCATCAACTGCAGGCGGATAATCTGCAGCTGGGGGTAGTCTCTGCATAGCCGCCTCCACTCTTCCATCACCTTGGCGCCAAGAGGGGAAGGGGTAAACGATGCTGCCGAGCAGCATCGAACCAAACCACCGGGCACGCTGCCTTGAGCTATGCCACCGGGCACGCTGCCTTGGGCCATGTCGCTGGGCATGATACCTTGGGCTATGCCGCTGGGCATGATACCTATATTTGAGACACCTGGTGCACAGGGTGCCCACCTTAACTGACCGAGGAGGGGATGCCTTCTGTCGGCAAGTGTTAGGGTGAGCATATAGATGCTGCGCTTCTGGTAGTCATGGGCTACCATGCGTCGTGTCATGGAGTGCTCCGTTTCGTAGCGCCACCCTACGTTCTCTATGTATTTTGCCTTCTTGTCTGTCATTATCGATTTTGTATGTGCCGTGAATAGGAAGTAATTTCGCGTAGGTTGCCGTGAATAGGAAGTGATTTCGCGTAGGTTGGGGGGAGTGGAGGGGAAAGCGTTATTGGGAAGAGGGATGGGGTTCGGTTCGGGGCTGCTCGGCAGCCTCGCTCTCCTTGCACTTAGCCACCTCCTTGTGCTGACACTTGACCACCACCTCGTGCTTAGCACTTTGGCTTACACCACCTCGTGCTTGGAAATTGGCCACCTCCTCGTCCCGGCACTTTAGCTGAGGATGGAGACGGTTCGGGTGATGGCTTCCTGCATGGTATAGAGGGGAGTGAAGCCGGTGTTTTTGAGGCGTGTGTTGTCGAGAACGGCTTTCTGCGCGATGCTGAATCCCTTGCGCTCCGTTTCTGAAGGGAGGTCGAAGACGACGTCCTTGCCATTGCAGTTTGCACACATCTTGGCAAAGTCTTTCAGGAGGACGTTGGTCTTCTCGCTGCTGATGTTGTATGGGACGCCTGCCTCGCCATTCAGCAGGACATGGATCAGTCCAGCCACGGCATCGGCAACGTAGGTGTACGAGAAGAACTGATTGCCCTCGCTCTTGAGGACGATGTCCTCGCCTGCCAGCGCTTTCTTGATGAATTGTGACGATGCCTTGCTGTCCGACTCAAGCATGGTGGGACCGAAGATACGGCACAGACGTGCTATCTTGACCTTCACGCCGCGCTCCTCGATGTACGACTGGCACATGGCTTCGCAGACACGCTTCGACTCGTTGTAGCACGAGCGGGCGTTCGAGAGGTTCAGCCTGCCTGTGTAGTCCTCGGTGAAGTCCTCGTTGCCCCTCGCATTGCCGTACACCTCGATGGTTGATGGGTAGATGACCGTAGCCCCGCAGCGGTCCGCCAGTTCGAGTGCATGCTCTGCGCCCTTGATGTTTATCATGATGGTCTCGATGGGGAACTGCGAATAAGCCAGCGGGTGGGTGTTGCTGGCGGCAGGTATGATGTAGTCCACCTTGAGATTTGCGTCGAACGGTTCGCGCGCGTCCTGCTCTATAAACTCGAACATCGTCTTGCCGAAGTACTCGCCAAGACGCGACTGCGCCTTCTCCCTGCTGCGTCCCACGGCATAGACCCTGACGTCGCCCAATGCCATCAGGCTGTCGATGAGCATCACGCCCACCATACCCGTGGCTCCGGTTATGAGGAAACTCTTGCCGTGGAGTTGCTCGATGTTCTTTACGCTGAGAATGTTGCGGATGTCTTCCTGATAGAGGACGTGTTGCTTGTTGAGAATCATGGTGAAGTGAATGTGCTTGGATTGGCGAGGAGTCGAGGCTTCGAGGCAACGAGTTATCGAAGCCCGAGACAACGAAGCACCGATGCGTCGCTGCTTATTTAAGAAGTGTTTCTTTCTCTTTTGTAAGATAGCCCTTGAAGAGTTCGAGGTCGTCCTTGGTGGTGAGTTTGATGTTCTTGTCGCTTCCAGCGGCGAAGTTGAGGCGGACACCCAGTTCCACCATCATCGTGTTCGTGTAGCTTGAGCCGTAGATACCTATCTTCTTCTCGAATGCCTCCTGGTACTTCTCCAGCAGGAGCCCGTAGTGGTAGCCCTGTGGTGTTGCCACGCGTCTCAGTGTCTCGCGTGGGATGTACTGTGTGGTGGTGTTCTCGTCGTCCTTGCTCACCACGAATATCTGTTCGTTGTAAGGCATCGAGGTGACGGCGTTGCCCAGTTTCTGTGCAGTCTTGATGACGTCGGTCAGCACGAACGGTTCGATAAGCGGTCGTATACCGTCGTGTATGATGATCACATCGTCGGGCTTAGCCTCGCCCTGCAGGTTGTACACTCCGTTGCGTATTGACTCCTGACAGGTGTTGCCTCCCTTGATTATCCACTTCAGTTTGTCGATGCCGAACTGCTTGGCGTATGCCGACACCACGTGCTCCCATCCGTCGATGCACACCACCTCTATGGCGTCAATCATCGGGTGTCGCTGGAATCCCTCGAGAGTGTATATCAGTACTGGCTTGTCGCACACGTTGATGAATTGCTTCGGAATGTCCTGGCCCATGCGCTGACCCGAACCGCCTGCTATGATAACTGCTATTGTCATTTTATTTTCTGATGAGATTACTGTTTCTGATAAAGAGACGGAATGTCTGTGAGCCGACGGCTACTACTTGGCGAAGACGTGGTCGACGAGTTTCCAGTGTGCGCCCTCCTTCTTATCCTTACTTATGCTGAGTTTTTTCTTGTTGCTGAGACTGGTGGTGCTCTCCATATTTGGATGAATGAGAACCGTTTCGCCGTCCGTCTCGAATGTCCAGAAGAATGGAGTGTCGGAGAGACTGACAGCAGACTTGTTGGCAGTGCCGCTTGCCACCACGAACCTGCCGCTCTTCGTGCTGCGTATGTAGTACTGACCGTCGGCTGTGCCTCGCTCGAAGACGAAGTACGATGGCTCTGCCGCCCTGCCGTTGACGTTGCCGTCCTCCTCGCTCAGCCAAGCTCCACACTGCAGGGTGTAGTAGTGGCCTGTGCTGGCTGTGCACTCGTGTATGGCGGTGGTGGCGTTCCCCACAACCTCGTTCACGTCAGCCACTCCCCTCTTCTCTGTCATCCAGAACGAGGAGGTGTTTCCCTTGGCGTGAAGTGCCAGTTTGGCGTGCGTGTCGTTGCCAGTGTTGTTGTTGACAGCCAGGTCGCGGTTCTCCACCGGACAGATAGCCACGTAGCTTGGTATGGTAGCCTCGTCGAAGGTCCATTTCGTGATGGGTTGTTCCGAGAGAGTCACCTCCTCGCCGGCACTTGCCTTCGGGGCGAAGAGATACCTGCCGCTGACACGGCTCTTGATGTAGAACTCAGAGTCAGTGCCCGTCGACAGCAGAATCCACTCCGTCGAGGCAGAGCCTTGTGCGTCGAGCGAGCCTGCGTTGTCCTGCATCTTCGCTCCCCTGTCGTTCGAGTAGTTGCTGAATGTCACCACGTTGCCGATGGCGATGGGGTTAGTGTAGACGTGGGGCACGTAGCCGTCCATCCAGTGCTGCGAGTAGACATAGCCGCCCATGTCCATGAGAGGCACGTCGCGCATCATGCGAGGCTGGAATGCCTCCTTGCCGTCCTTCCAGTTCTTCAGTTCCTGCTTCGTCCATCCAGCCTCGGCAACAGCCTGCAGTCGAGGCAGAGTCAGGTACTCCAGATGTCCGTCCGTGCTGACGCGCTCGCTCCAGAACGTTCCCTGCACACCGATGTAGTGTGCCAGCAGAGCCGGGTCGGTAACGTTGTCGGGCACAGGTTTGTAGACGTACGTTCCCTCCACACTGTCGTCGCCGTCGCCGTTGCCCTTTGGTTCGTGATAATCCTGCGAAATCTGTCGGTTTATATAGTACGATGACGCACCGCTGTTATACTCCGTGATGATGGCGTCCAGACCCAATCCGGCAGCCTTCAGCGCACCAGCCTGACATGGCATCCAGCACATTATGATAGGATTGTTCTGAGCCACCCACTCGCACTTCGAGTTGGCAGCGGTGATGCTCTCGTTCCACACCACCGTACGCTTTCCCTTGCTCTTCAGGTAGCCCGATATCTCGCGCGTGAACCAACTCTGCAGTTCACGGAAGTCCTTCAGTCCCAGTTCCTTGTACTTAGCCTGGCAGATGGCATTCGTCTTCCACATGTTGTCGGGACACTCGTCGCCTCCGATGTGGAAATACTGGCAATGGAAGATATCGCACATCTCGTCGATGACGTTCTTGCAGAACTCAATCATCTTGTCGCTGGCAGGGTTCATCACGTCGCTGAACACGCCGCCGTCCAGCGGTATCGAGCGCTGTGCCTCGGGGTCGCAACTAATCTCGGGGTAAGCCACCAGCGCAGCCACCGAGTGACCGAGCATCTCAATCTCGGGCATCACCTCGATGCCGCGTGCGGCAGCGTAAGCCACCACCTCCCTCATCTCGTCCTGGGTGTAGAAGAAGGGACCGTACTGCTCCGTGTTGCGGTATTCGCGTGTCGTCCACCAGTTGTCCTCCTTGAAGAAGTCGTTGAAGAGACCTCCGTAGCGCACCGCGCCGACCGTTGTCAGCCGTGGGTATCGCTTCACCTCGGCACGCCATCCCTGGTCGTCGGTGAAATGCCAGTGGAACACGTTCAGTTTGTACACCGCCATGATGTCGAGTATCTTCTTTATCTCCTTCACGCTGAAGAAGTGGCGCGAGCAGTCGAGCATATATCCGCGGTACTCAAAGCGCGGGTAGTCGGTGATGCTGGTCAGCGGCAGCGTGTATGTCGTGCCGGGCTTGCCCGGCTTGCCGAGCGTAACGTTGGCTGGCATTATCTTCTTCAGGCTCTGCACGGCGCGCAGGAATCCCACGGCGTGGCATGCCGATATGTCGACACCCTCGCTGCTGATGTCAAGCGTGTATCCCTCCTTGCTCGCCAGCACGGCGGCATCCTTGCCCCTGTAGGTGGTGAAACGAATCAGCGCGTTCCTGTTACCTGTGCGCAGCTCCACCTCAGCGCCTGTCGAGGTGTGCAGGTCGTCTGCCAGCTGTCGTGCCACCTTCCTGGCATCGACCCCCAGCGAGGCATCGACCCCGATGGCGAACGACCCGGGCAGTGTCAGCATGCCGCTTGCCGGTGCACTGGCGCTTGCCGGTCGTGGTGTCAGATTGACAAACTCCTGACCGCATGCAGTCGATGCAAGCATCAGGGAAGAGAGAAGGGTGATAAGGATTCTTTTCATATATCTACGTTTTGTTTTTCGTTCTCGCTCCCTCCTCGATGGTTAGGGAGAGCTTCTGCAGGCAAAGTTAGCAATTATTTTTCAATGTTTTTTCGCTTTTCCTGAATTATGCACCACAGACATGAAAATTTGCCTGCAACAATCACCTGCTGTCACCAATGCTTATGCATGCAGTCACTGTACCAACAATCACCTGCCGTCACCAATGCTTATGCATGCAGTCAATGTACCAACGAGCACCTGCTGTCACCAATGCTTATGCATGCAGTCAATGTACCAACTGAAACCTGCTGTCACCAATGCTTATGCATGCAGTCACTGTACCAACAGGCACCTGCTGTCACCAATGCTTATGCACCTCTTCGGCATTATTGCCGAAGTTCACCATCGCCTCCCCTATCCTGTTCAAGGCAAGGAACTGGTATCGTTTCGACTGTCGGGTAGCGATGGGGCTTCTCCTGTACACCGCCTCAACAACCAGCGGGTCGTCGAGCACCTCCTCGTATGGCTCCACCAGCAGCAGGCGTCCTGATGCACAGGCATCAAAATACACGCCACCCGGCTTGTAGTACCGTTCGTGTGGCGAACCAACGGGTGGAAACCCATCGCGTAACATCACCACCAGTGGCATCCCTGCCTCACGCAACAGTCTCGTCACCTTCTTTTCTCCCTCACTGATGGCAGAACTGATGCTCACCACACCCTGCAGTGCATTGTTCATCCACTGCTGATAGCGTCTCTGCAGTTCGTCCTGGGCAATGGTACGCGAGCACTGTATATGCTGCTTATTTGGGAAATCAAGCAGGAACATATTACCCATAGCCCGGAAACGCCAGTCGTGTCGCACACCCTTATCGTCCACGAACGTCCAGCATAGGTTGTCCCGCAACCTGAAGAGCCCGGCATTGTGATGCTTCAGCCAAAGGCGTCGCGGGTTGTCCTTCACATAGCGTATCATCCTGTCGAGCTGCCCATCGCAATGCAGGATGCGCTCATGGTAACCGGCCGACATATATTCCCAGATGCTGCCGCGTGTCGCAAAAATGCGACAGAACTGCATAAGCGACGGTTCTCGCTGGGTGCTAACCACAGCACTGGTAGTGGCTTCTCGCTGGGCGTTAGCCACAGCACCATGAGTGGCTTCTCGCTGGGTGCTAACTGTAGGGGTATAGCAATGGCGCTTGAACCAGGAGGTGCAGGCGCTCTTGAAGCTGCGAACTATCTCGCCTATGCTTTTGGGCATTGGTTCCAACACGTGGATGATGCCATGCATATGGTCGGGCATCACTCTTACCGCAAGGACCCTGATGTGTATGCCCTTATCCTCATAATAATCGGGGAGGCCTCGGAAGGTGGCGTCTGCGTATTCACCCAAACTGGTGTATGCTATATAAGCGTCCTCTTCACTTCCACCAGTCAGCGAACCGAAGATGGGTGCACGACCTTCCGTTGCAAGGGTTATATGATAGATAGCACGACCCTTATAGTCCCAGATGTTCTCTCTGTGATGCTGTGAGGTGTCTGTCTCGCATCTCCACCCCACTCCTTCTATGTATGTTGCTCCGTTTCTTGACGTAACTTTTGATGTTTATATGCAGACTCTTTACTGATGAATGGTTGCCGACCGATGAATGGTTGCCGACCGATGATTCTACATTACCATCATTCGGTGATGTCATTCTTCAAGTCCTCCTTGTCGAAGGTGAAGACATGGTTGAACACGCCTACCGACACCGTTTTTGTCTCGCCGCGGAAGGTTATCCTGCCCACGCTGTAGACAAAGTAGTTGTCTACCTCAACCTTCTGCTCGAGCACCTTGTCGATGATCGTTCCGGCAAACATCGTTCCGACAGACGACCACGCCTTGCCAGCAGCAGGCATGCTCTCGTTCAACTTCTCGTCTACCATGCTTGTCAGCGTGTTGCTGACAGCGTCAACATGTGCCTTCTTGTCGGGACAAGTTACTACGGCAGCAATGGCAATTGCAACCACCAGACCCAAAACTAAAATCTTTTTCATAAGTCTTCAATTATTTGTTGTTTGATATCTATAAAACGTTTTTCTCAACTTCCCTTTATGCAAAGGTAAGAAAAAAAACAAAAAATGCGACGTATGAACAATAATTTATTAACTTTGCATCGAAACGAAAGATAATCATAGGTATAAGTCTCGAAAAGATTCCGTTCTTTTCCTGAATCACAACTAAACGAACTATTGTATGAGTAACCCTCTCATCTCCGTTATTGTACCGGTATACAATGTAGAACAATACCTGCCTTCATGCCTGGACAGCATTTTAGGCTCAACCTATACAAACTGGGAATGTCTGCTGGTTGATGACGGCAGTACCGACCGTTCAGGTATCATATGCGACAGATATGCCGCCAGTGATGCCCGGTTCCGTGTTTTTCACAAAGAGAATGGCGGTGTGAGCAGCGCACGCAACAAGGCCCTGGAAAACATGAATGGCGAATGGCTGATGTTTCTCGACTCCGACGATGAGATTCTGGCATCTGCCATGCAGAACCTGCTTACGGCAGCCATGAATAGCGGAAGCGACATGTCAATGGGCAACTATGTGAGTGTCCGGAGTAAGGGAGACGATATACATTCCAACACATACCCCACCCCACGCACTATGAGCTTAGAGGACGTGCTGACACTCTTTTTCGTCTATCCTCGCGGAAGGTTTCAGGGTTATCTCGCCAACCGCATAATGAAAGCCTCAGTTGTCCGTGACAATCATCTTCGCTTCCGCGAAGACATCTATTACAAGGAGGACGGACTCTTCCTGGTGTAGTATCTGCTTTACAGCAAGAAAGACGTTCCTTTCATCACCGATGTCATATATCTTTACAAGATACGCGAGGGCAGTGCCATGATGGCAGCTTCACGCAGATACAACCGCAAGTACCTGACCAATCTTGACGCACGCATTGCCATCCTCAATGAGATAGAGCGACATGCCCCTATTGACTCACTCGTCAAACTTGCCAAGGAGTCCGTGCTAAAGGTTGTTCACATCATTATGCGGAAGAGACCAGACAACATAAGAGAACTGTGCTTTATGTTACGTTATATCCTCAGCCGTCTGCTGAAGGAACGGCTGCTCGTCTATTCCCTATGGGGGATTTTACTTTTCGTCCTGAAGAAAGGCATGAAATGACCCCACTCTCTCTCAGCGCAGCACCTTCCTGTTGCCGCGTATGTAGATGCCGTGGCTTGGCTTTTGGCTGAGCCGTCGTCCCTGCATGTCGTAAATGATGTCTGGGTTGAGGGATGATGACGGATGTGCATCGGTACGCACCTCGCTGATGGAGGTGAGAACAGAGTAGGGATTCTCGTCAAAGGCAGGTACTATCTCGTGTATGGCTGGTGCCGCACCGTCAAAGTTGATGTGCAGTGCCACAGCATCGGGAATGTCTGCGAGACTGAAGGTCTGTATGCCCTGACCCAGTGTGCCAAGACCCGTGACCGTGCCGTCGGCGCTGACAGCCTCTACCTCGATGCGGCTTCCGCCAAGCGTTGCCGGGTTACTGTAGATGGTGACACTTTCTGCATGCCATATCGACTCCAGGTAATAGGTCAGCGGTGCATATGCCAGAGGCTCGACGAAGGTTGATGCGTTGCCGTCGATGGCAGACGGCTGGTTGATTCCATCCCCGTCGGTACACAGCTGGCGCATGCTCTTCTCGTAATATCTCTTGTTGACCTCTATCTCGTAGAGTCGCAACCACTTGGATGTGTTAGGTGTGCGGAGCGAGAGACTCACATAGCGCGCCTGCAACTCGCGTCCGTCAAAGTCGCAGTACGTCATCTCGTCGCTGTACTTCACATTCTGAGGCATGTCCATGGTGTAGCGGAAATGGTCGGTGACACCCTTGGCACGCAACGCAAACCACTTGTTGCCATCCTCGCTCACCTTCACTCGTCCCTCCGTCATATAGTCTCCATTGACAGTACCCATGCAGATACGCACGTCGTGTATGGTCTGCACTCTGCCCAGGTCTAAGGTATATTCATCGCCTGCCTGCTGGTTGCGGTTCAGTGTGCAGAATGTCGAGTAGTTGCCGTCCACGATGAGGTCTTTCGTATGTCCCTGCCACACCTCCCTGTCGGTAGGTATCGTTACGTCGGCGATGGTTGTCGGCTTTGGCATGAAGAGCTTTATCTCGTTCTTGTAGAGGCGGAACGAGATGGGCGTTTCCTTCTCGTTAGCCACGACAAAGTAGCGCACCGGAACATCGGGCACCTCGCTGGCAGACGTCAGCTGCTTCCATTCCTTGCCGTTACTGCTGTAGAGCAGCGTATGGTTGGCAAAGAGCGTGTCGCCCACGAAGACAGAGTCGAGACGTGTAGCCTGAGGCAGTTCTATGCCGGCAAACTGTCCCCTGGCGTAGAGTCGCTGCGATGCCGAGACGGTAACGACATTATCGGACGAGCTGACGGTAGGTTTCAGCGTCTCCTGGTTGGTGATGTATGTAGCTTTCGTAGCTGGAGTCTGGTTGGGGAAGCATCCCTTCATGGCATTCGTCTTCATATATTCGATGAAGGGTTCGATGTAGAGCTGCGACACCAGTGCCTGGCGCTGGCTTACAGAGATGCCGTTTCCCATACCCTCGAGAGCATAGGCTGTATAGTCGGTACTGCCGGCAAGGTCGCTGATGCCCTGCAGTGCTTCGAGATAGTCCTCCCATTGCTTCTCGGGCTGGTCTCCCTCCTCTGCCACGTCCAGCAGCAGCATTATGGTCTGGCAGTCCTTCTTCAGTTTCAGCAGCCACGGGCGCAGGTCGGCGTAGAGCAGGCGGTCGCTCTCACTGCTGCTTGTCTGCAGCCGCTCCACCACGGTGCATTTGTCCACGATGTCGCCCATCAGGCTGCGCAGACTGGCTCCATTGGGTTTCCTGGCATTGAGACTGCTCTTGTAAGAGTCTATTACAGTCTTGACCGACGACGGTTCGTTCCATCGCAGATATTGTGTTATGAAACGGTATGCCTCTCTCGTCTCGCTGTCAGCGATGAGGTGTCTGAACGATGCCTCCCAACTCTTCTGGTTATTGAATGCAGAGTTGTTCCACGCATAGTCAGCCACCGAGAACAGCGCCGTCTTTGCCACCTCGCCCTGCTGCATAGGGTTTGCCACCAGTCCGACGGTGTTTTTCAGCGATGCCGGCATGGTGGCATTTCCGTCAACGGCAGGCATGTCTCGGAAGTTGCTGTACATGTCCATCGGGTATATCTGTGCGTCGGCATTGTCGTTGCAGGGGTAGTTCCACCACCACGCCATGTCTCTGCCCAGTTCGTTGTGCATGTTCTGCATATGTCCGCTGTTGGGCACTGTCCACACACCCTGACCCGTAGTGTAGATGGTGATGTACGAAGGTGTCTTGCCCAGTGCCGCCATGAAGTTCTGCCGCTGCTCGGCACTGCTCGCAAAACTGGAGCAGTATATCTGTGGCACGAAGTGCAGAGGGCGCACCGTGTCGGCAGCCTCGGCCGAGGGTGCGTTCCACTTTTCCTCGATGGCTTTCTGCAGATTGGTAATGCGTGTGGCGTTGAGTGCCATGTCCGCCTGGCTCGATGGTATGCCTACGTCGTCGACGAAGACGGCAAACTGCCTCACACCAAGACTGTGCATGTCGGTGAACTTCCTCATTATGTCGTTGATGACCGTTGCGCTGCCCAGGAAGTTATTGCCAGGATGAATAGCCCAGATGAAGTTCACCTTGGTCTCGGCACTTGTCTTCGCGAGGTCTTTCACCATATCCTGACTCAGCCATCCGTTCTTCTCCTGTTCCTCGGTGATGCCTGTCGGATAGGGCTGCTGCCAGTACTGACTGTGGTAGGGGTCGCTCTTCGCACCATACAGGTACGTGTTCATCTTGCAGCGCATCATAAAGCGCATCAGGTCCTTCTTCACGCTCACGCTGTACGGGTAGCCGTAGTAGCCCTCCACCAGTCCGCGGTTCTTCTGGTCGGCATAGTCGTAGATGGTCACGGCTGGCAGACTGCCGTCAACATTCCTCTGTTCGAGCATCTGTTCCAGCGAAGCCAGTGCAAAAAACACTGCGTTGGTATGCTCGCCCACAATGGCAATGCCCTTGTCGCCAGCCATCAGCACGTGGCGGTCGTACTTCTCGTCCTTCATCATGCGCGTCAGTTCCGATGCGAAGCCACTCGCTATTGCATCTGCCACCTTGCCGGTCGACGCATAGGTAGAGAGCAGTAACTGAGTCACCCCCTCACGCTCGTCGTCGTCGTTCGTTACAGCAAGGCCGGCAGTCTCCAGCACTCCTCTTGCACGCTGCAGGGTGGCAGCATCGATGGTTGCGTCGCAACGTATGTTGACCGTCTCCGTCAGTGTACACGAGCCGGTGTCCATCGTCATGGAATGAGGCACTGGGTAGATTGTGTAGTCGGCTCTCGTCTGGCTCACCGCCATCACTACAGCAGATATTATAAGCAGGATATGTTTTTTCATAAGTATAGTTTATTGTGGTTGCTTTTGAAGGCATAATAATTGCAAATATAATGAACTTTATCGGAATATTGTTCTCTTAACGACGAAAAGTTTGCAATACCGGTGCTTTTCTCGCAAAAGATGAGTAAATTTGCAAAAGGGTAATGCCGATGCTTCAATAATCTGAAGCAGCGGTTTCCAACACAAACGTATCGACAACACATGAAGACAGGATTAGTACTTGAGGGAGGAGGATTGCGTGGCATGTTCAGCGCAGGGGCTATGGATGCCATGATGGAGAACGGCATACGCTACGACGGCATCATCGGCGTGTCGGCAGGAGCACTCTTCGGCTGCAACTACAAGTCGCACCAGAAGGGACGCGCACTGCGATATAACTGTATGCTGAAGGATGAACCACGCTACATGGGACTGCGTTCGCTCTTCAGGACCGGCAACATCGTGGGTGCCGACTTTGCCTATCACGTGGTGCCTTTCGAACTGGACGTGTTCGACACAGAGACTTTCCGCAACGACCCCACCGAGTTCTGGATGGTGTGTACCGACATCGTGAAGGGTGAACCCGTCTACCACCAGATGCACGAGTTCACCCACCACGAACTGGACTGGATGCGTGCATCGGCATCCATGCCCGTGGTGTCTCATCCGGTCGAGCTGGACGGACTGACACTGCTTGACGGCGGTGTCACCGACTCTATTCCGCTGCGCCAGTTCCAGAAGATGGGCTATGGGCGCAACGTCGTCGTGCTTACCCAGCCAAAGGGCTACTTCAAGACGCGCTCCAGGATTCTGTGGGCATTCCGCACCTTCTGCCGCAAGTATCCCAAGGTGTACGAATGTATGGCTCGCCGTCACGACATGTACAACGAGCAGCTGCGTTTCCTTAAAGAAGAGGAGCTAAAGGGCAACACGCTTGTCATCGCTCCCGACGAACCGCTCGGCATAGGACGCACCGAACTCAACGAGAAGAAGATGCGCAGCACCCACGCCAAAGGTTACAACATGACCGTCGCGCGTATGGACGAGATACGACAGTTCGTTGCCTCACGATGAAACAAGGCTGACCTACTGCTGAAACAAGGCTGACCTACTGCTGAAACAAGAAGTGAGGGACACGCACGGTTGCGTGTCCCTCACTTCCATTTTATCATCACCTCTGTCAGAGAACCTTGCGGTAGAGAGCAACGATGTCGTCGCGTGTCACCTTGCGCGGGTTGCCCGGTGTGCAGACGTCGGCGATGGCCTGGTCTGCCAGTGCGTCGATATACTTCTCGCGGCACACCGGAGCGTTGAACTCCATGATGGTGGGCAGCAGCAGAGCGTTAGCCACACCGTGGGGTATGTTTTTTTTTGCATAAATAAGGGAAAAGACCCACTTTCGGAGGCAAAAAAGACGATACTGGACGCGTTAAGAGCAAAAAAGTGCTGCTTTGCGTGCATACGAGGATATTATTGAGTACCTTTGCAGCGCAATTGGAAAAGAAAGAGAAAATGCTGATAAAATTCTTTATGTCGTGCTGCAAGATAGGTGCCTTCACGTTGGGCGGCGGATATGCCATGATACCGGTCATGGAGAAGGAGTTTGTAGACAAAAACAAGTGGCTGGACAAGGAGGAGTTTATGGACATCCTTATTGTGGCGCAGACCACACCGGGCATCTTCGCCATAGACATGGCAAGCCACATCGGCTACAAGATGAGGGGAGTGTGGGGAGGCATAGCCGGTGCCATGGGCATTGCGCTGCCGTCCATCGTTGCCATCACGGTGATAGCCATGTTCTTCCGCAACTTCCGCCAGTACACACTGGTGCAGTGGTTCTTCGACGGGGTGCGTCCCGCCGTGGTGGCTCTCATCGCCGCACCCTGCTTCAGCATGGCAAAGACGGCGCACATAACGTGGCGCACATGCTGGATTCCCGTCGCCAGCTGCATGCTCATCTGGCTGCTCGGCATCTCGCCGATATGGATTATCGCAGCTGCATGCGGTATCGGTTTTTGCTTAGGCAAATACCGAAGTGAAAATTGAAAAGTCTAAGTTACTTAATGGATGTTTCAAGTTTCATGTTTCAAGTTTCATGTTTCATGTTTCAAGTTTCATGTTTCAAGTTCAATTTAAAATATGATTTTCCTGAAATTGTTTCTTGTATTCTCTAAGATAGGCATATTCAACTTCGGAGGTGGATATGCCATGCTGTCGCTCATACAGAACGAGGTGGTGATGAAGAACCACTGGCTCACCAATGCCGAGTTTACCGAGATAGTGGCTATCAGCCAGAGCACGCCCGGACCCATCGGCATCAACACCGCCACCTACGTGGGCTACACGTCGGTGATAAATGCAGGCTACAACGAGTGGCTTGCCATTGTTGGTGCCGTCATTGCCTCGCTCTCCATCATCTGGCTGCCCTTCATACTGATGATATGCATCAGCCGCTACCTCATCAAGAACAAGGACTCGCTGGCGGTGAAGAATATGTTCAAGGTACTGCGACCCACCATCGTGGGCCTCATCGCCGCCGCCACTCTGATGCTGATGACCGAGGACAACTTCGGCTCGTTCCATGCCGAAAGGGCACGCTTCTGCTTCAGCATTGCCATCCTCGCCTCTGCCTTCGTAGCCGTAAGGCAGTACAAGGCTAACCCCATCAAGACGCTCATGGCATGTGGCGTGTGCGGAGTGGTGTTCAATTATCTGTTGGGGAGTTAGCAGGAATTAGCAGGAGTATAAAAAGGAGTTAGCAGGAATTAGCAGGAGTAAAAAAAAGGAGTTAACCGGGGTTAACTCCTTTAAAAAAATCAATACATCGCCACGATGGCTTCGTAGAGTTCCTGCTTGCCGCTGGTCTGTTTTGGCTCGCCTACGGTCTTGCCGTACTCGTACACCTGCTCCAGTGTCAGCTTGCCGTCTTCGAAGTCCTTGCCAATGCCGCTGTCGAAGCTGGCATAACGCTCTGCCTTCATCTGTGGGATGGGGCTCTTCTCGAGCAGTTCGGCAGCACTCTCGAGGGCGTGTGCCATGGCATCCATACCGCTGATGTGGGCAATGAAGATGTCCTCGAGGTCGGTGCTGTTGCGACGAGTCTTGGCGTCGAAGTTGGTACCGCCAGTGCCGAAACCGCCATTGCGGATTATCTCCATCCATGCCTGTGTCAGTTCGTAGTGGTCGATGGGGAACTGGTCGGTGTCCCATCCGTTCTGCATGTCGCCGCGGTTGGCATCGATGCTGCCCAGCATGCCGGCGTCAACGGCGCAAGCCAGCTCGTGCTCGAAGGTGTGGCCTGCCAGTGTGGCGTGGTTCACCTCGATGTTCACCTTGAAGTCCTTGTCCAGTCCGTGAGCCTTCAGGAATCCGATGACGGTCTCCGTGTCCACGTCGTACTGATGCTTGGTGGGTTCCATAGGCTTTGGTTCGATGAGGAAGGTACCCTTGAAACCACGGCTGCGAGCATAGTCGCGAGCCATGCCGAGCATCATTGCCATGTGCTCCTTCTCGCGCTTCTGGTCGGTGTTGAGCAGACTCATGTAGCCCTCGCGTCCGCCCCAGAACACGTAGTTCTCGGCACCCAGCTTGATGCCGGCATCCATGGCGTTCTTAATCTGGACGATGGCACGTGCCACGACGTCGAAGTCGGGGTTTGTCGACGCTCCGTTCATGTAGCGTGCGTGTCCGAACACATTGGCTGTCGACCACAGAAGCTTGATGCCCGTCTGCTCCATCTTCTCCTTCAGATAGTCGGTTATGGCGTTGAGGTTTGCCTCATACTCCTCGATGCTGCTGCCCTCGCTGATGAGGTCCACATCGTGGAAGCAGAAGTAAGGAATGCCCAGCTTCTGCATGATCTCGAAACCAGCGTCAGCCTTCTGCTTGGCAACGGTCAGCGGATCGCTGCCCTCGTTCCATGGGAATGTCTTGGTGCCCGGACCGAACTGGTCGCTGCCCTCGGCGCACAGCGTGTGCCACCATGCCATGGAAAAGCGCAGCCACTCCTTCATCGTCTTGCCCATCACCACCTTCTCGGCGTCGTAATAGTGGAACGCCATAGGATTCTTACTCTCTTTTCCTTCAAAAGGAATCTTGCCAATCTCTGGGAAATACTCTTTCATAGACAATATAGTTTTAGTTAAAGTGTTAAGATTTATCGAAGCGCTGCCCTCCATCTCTCGTACGCCTCCTTGCATGCCGGCGTCTCGTCGTCGGGAGTCACGACAGCCATCTTCTGGAGGGTGCCGAAAGCCTCATCGTAGTCGGCGTAGATGCCGGCACCAATGCCTGCTCCGCGTGCCGCACCAGCCGCTCCGTCGGTGTCATAGAGTTCGATGGTGGCTCCGCTGACGTTGGCAAGCGTCTGTCGGAACAATGGCGAGAGGAAGAGGTTGGCATTGCCTGCCTTGATGGTGCGTACGTCCACGCCCATGTCCTTCATTATCTCCATGCCGTACATGAAACTGAAGGCGATGCCTTCCTGGGCGGCACGCAACAGGTGCGCCTTGGTGTGTATGTTGAAGTTGATGCCGTGGATGCTGGCACCGCGATCCTCGTTGCAAAGCACTCGCTCGGCTCCGTTGCCGAAGGGGATGATGCTCAGTCCCTCGGCTCCTGCAGGCACGCTTGCCGCCAGGGTGTTCATCTCGGCATAGCCCATGCCCTCTGGAGCCACCGTGCGACGCATCCACGCATTCAGGATGCCGGTGCCGTTGATGCAGAGCAGTATGCCGTTGTGCTCGACATGCTTGAAGACGTTGACGCGATTCTGCGCATCGGGCTGGAAGTGCGACGCCACACCGTAGACCACACCGCTCGTGCCGCCCGTGGCAGCTATCTCGCCGTCGCGGACAACATTGAGCGAAAGGGCGTTGTTGGGTTGGTCGCCGGCACGGTAGCAGATGGGCGTACCTTCGGGGATGCCAAGTTCGCGTGCCACGTCAGCACACACACGACTCTGCACTCCGAACGTAGGTACCACGTCGGGAATAAGCGTTTCCGGGAAACCGAAATGCTGCATCGTGGCGCTGTCCAGGCGGTCGTTCTGCAAGTCCCAGAACATACCCTCCGACAATCCGCTGGCAGTGGTGTTGACCACCCCACCGCTCAGTCGCATGGCAATGTAGTCGCCAGGCAGCATTATCTTGTACACCTTATTATATATATATGGCTCCTCGTTCTTCACCCATGCCAGCTTGGCTGCGGTGAAGTTGCCATAGCGCGTACCGCCATACTTGCTGGCACGCGAGTCGCACCAGATGATGCTTGGACGAAGCACGCGCAACTCACTGTCCACACACACCAGTCCGTGCATCTGGTAGGAGATGCCTATGCTCAGGCTCACATCCTCGAGGCTTGCCGCATCGGCCAGCGTCGCTTTCTCGCCGCCCTTCCAGTCCACCTGTGCAGTCACCCTGCGTGTGGCTTCCTTCAGTTCGTCCCACCACATTGCCGGGTCCTGCTCAGCCCATCCCGGTTGCGGTGCACTGATGGGTGCCTCGCCGTCGGGATACTGTGCGCTTGCCACGATCCTGCCACTTGCAGCGTCCACGAGCGAAGCCTTCACGCTGCTCGTTCCTATGTCATAACCTAAGAGATAGTGTTTTTTCATACGGTCAGCGAAAGCCGTTTTCTCGGGCAACGGCAACAAGCACACGCCTCCATGCCCCGACTTTCACCGCAAAACTAATAAAAAAACCATTATCCTACAAACAATAATACGTATTTTTCTTCTCTTTTTATCTATTTTTGCTCAACACGTTACAATTCGTACTTTTTACGATATCATCTTCGGTTTACAGTAAAATCGCACTTTCTGCAACAAGTGCGTGCAAAAAGTGCGATTCCGTGTGTTTAGGTGCAAGATAACGGGGTCTATACGACGGGTGACCCGCTCTCAGATGAAGCGGAAGTGGACGCTGTCGAGCACTCCCTTGTCTGTTATCTTGATGGCAGGGATGACCGGCAGTGCCATGAAAGCCATGGTGATGAAGGGCGAATGGAACGTGCATCCGGCACGCACTGCCATCTCCTCGAGAAGGGTGCCACGGAAGGCTATCTCGTGACCCGAGAGCGGACTGATGAGTCCGGCGATGGGAAGCGGCAGGTCGACAGAGTTGTCGCCGGCAATGGCTACGATGCCTCCGCGAAGGTCGACAATGCGATTGATTGCCTGCACTATCTGCTCGTCGGTGGCTCCGATGGCAACTATGTTGTGGCAGTCGTGGGCTATGCTTGCCGCTATGGCTCCGTCCTTGAGGTTGAAACCACGGACAAAGCCGACAACAGGCTTGGCGCCCTCTTTGTATCGGTTGTAGACGACAATCTTCTGTATCTCGCTCCAAGAGTGCTGTGCGTCGCGCAGTGGATTGCCCGTGACGGCGATGGTCTCGCAGTCGGTGAGCAGCGAACCGTCGTAAGCACGGATAACCTTCACCACGTCGCCCGGCTTTGGCTCGCGCGCTATGTCGTCGACGGTGATGGGCTGAGCCACGAAGTTGTTGGGATAACTGTGGAGCATAGACAACTGGGAGTGGACGCTGGAGGAGAGGGAGTTGATGGTGGTGAGGTAGTTGGACGCCGAGTATACCTTCTCGCCGGCAATGTAGGTCTTGAGCACACGCATACGGCTGTCGAGACGGTCGACGGTGATGAAGTCGGCGGCATCGCCCTTCTGGAGCAGACCCCAGTCGAGACGGTAATGGCGCACGGCATTGAGGCACGCCACCTGCAGGACGTCCCACACGTCGTAGCCCTCGCGCAACAGGCGACGCACGAGGACGTCGATATGTCCGCGTATGAGGTCGGTGGGGTGGCAGTCGTCGGTGCAGAGCATGACCATGTCGGGAGCCTCGGAAACGAGAGGCATGAGCATCTGCAGGTTCTTGGCAGCCGAACCCTCGCGTATCTGCACCATCATGCCTGCCTCGATGCAGGCGCGTCCCTCCTCGAGGGTGGAGCACTCGTGGTCGGTGGATATGCCTGCCGCCGCATACTGCCTTCTTGCCTCGCCGACAACACCGGGGGCGTGCCCGTCGACGGGTTTGCCCACGGCATGTGCCGCCTCTATCTTGGCCATCACCTCGGGGTCGCCACCGAGCACGCCGGGATAGTTCATCATCTCGGCAAGGTGGTGAATCTCGTCGCGTGCCATCAGACTGGCTATGTCGTGACTGTCGAGACGCGCGCCAGAGGTCTCGAAACTGTCGCTCATGGACGGTACGCACGAGGGAGCGCCGAATGCCAGGTGCATCTTGGCGAGGCGTGCCGAACGCAGCATGAACTCGATGCCCTCGATGCCAAGCACGTTGGCTATCTCGTGGGGGTCGGTAACCACGCCGGTGGTGCCATACTGCACGGCGATGCGCGCAAACTCGGCTGGCACCATCATGGAACTCTCAATGTGCACATGGCTGTCGACGAAGCCCGGCATGTAGTAGGGAGCCTCGGCAGGCACCTCGTCGGTTGCCACAATGTCGGCAATCCTGCCGTCTTCGACAATCAACTCGCCATCAACTATCCTGCGTGCCACCACGTCGACGATGTGTCCGCGACACACCATTCTGTTTCCTTCCTTGTACGTCCACTTCATAAGCGTTTCTTGTTTTTAAAAAAAGTAAAAGTTTGACACTTTTTCTTCTGTTTACGACAAAGGCAAAAGTAGCAAATAATGTTGAAAGAGACAAGAAGGCTGGTGCTTTTTCGCATAATAATTGTCCCAAAAAGGTCAAATGGTTTTAAATTTTTCCTTAACTTTGCAAAAAGCAAACAACACAACACGGTGAAACGTATACTCTACATACTGCTTGTGGCACTGGTGCTGCCTTCGGCTGCATACGGAAGGCAGGACTCGCTGCGCCATAGCTGGAGGGAGGCGGAGAACTACACGCGATTTGCACCCTACGCCGTGGTGGGCGGACTGAAACTGGCTGGCGTGAAGGGACGCTACAGCTGGGGACGCATGACGGCATCGACTGCCATGGCAAATGTCATCATGGCGGGCAGCACGTATGCACTGAAGCATGCCGTCAGCGAGACGCGACCCGACAACTCGGACCGACACTCTTTCCCCTCGGGACATACTGCCACCGCCTTTGCAGCCGCCACGGTGCTGCACAGGGAATACGGACTGACACTGTCGCCATGGATTTCGGCAGGCGGATATGCCATTGCCACCGGAACGGGCATGCTGCGCGTGGCTCACAACCAGCACTGGGCGGGCGACGTGATGGCCGGCGCCGCCATAGGCATACTCTCCACCGAACTGGGCTACTGGCTGGGCGACCTCATATTCCGCGACAAGGGCATAGAGAAGGGGGAGATGGACGACATGACAAACCCAGAACACCCCTCGTTCGTGGACGTGGAGATGGGTGTGGGCGCAAACCGCACCACGCTCTGCTTCTACCCTGCCGGCACGACGACGGCAGAATCGGTGACGCTCGGCACACGCACCACCGCCAGCATCGAGGCTGCATATTTCTATAATAAATATGTAGGAACGGGAGGCATGGCGCGCATCATCTCGACACCCATCGACGGCGAAAACATGCTCGACGCCTCGCTCGACGCAGGGCTCTACCTGAACCTGCCTCTATGCAAACGTCTCTCCATCGGGGCAAAGGCGCTTGCCGGTGTACGACTGAGCGGCAGTGCCAACGTTCGCGAAAGCGAGGCGAGCACAACCACCATGCCAGGCGAGGCTGGAGCATCGTCGTTGCCAGGCGAGGCTGGAGCATCCACCAAAGCGACTGCAAGACTGGATGCCGACAACACGATGAACTATGTGGTGGGACTGAACTGCACGTGGCGATACAAGGAGAACTGCGCCTGGAAGGTCTTTGCCGATCTCGACTCGTCGCGCAAGAATTTCACCCTGACATCCCCCACCCTTGGCTCGGCACAGAACAGGGCTACATTCAACCAATGGACCGTCGGCGGGGCTTTCTCGGTTTGCTTCTAAAAGACTGACAATCCACCCCTCCTCCACCACCACGTCGACGTACTTGTTATTCCTTTACAACTAATAAATTGTAAGAAAAGACTATCATATCGTACGAACGACTGTATTTCAGCAATATATAAAACACATAATGCTTGGCTGCAATGCGTGCGTGTAATGCAAATTTTTGTAACTTTGCAACCACAACACACTAACAAATCAGCAAAGACAAGGCATGACAGGCGAACAGATACTAAGAACCATGTTCAGTTTTCTTCCGTTTGTGGTTTGTCTCTTCTGGAGCATCTGCTACCTTGTGCAGATACGAAAGAGCGACACACCGAAGCGATACATGACGGCATTTCTCGTGACGTGCGTCGTGCTCTACCTCTGCCATGCCCTCTTCTTCACCGTCGGACTACCCTACCCGCTCGAGTGTGTCTGGACATTTGCATCGCTGTCGGTCTACCCCATCTTCTACGGATACCTCTGCCGACTGACGTCGAGCGATTACACTCTGCGCAAACTGCTGCCGTGGCTGGTGCCCGGAGCGATTGTTGCACTGGCTAAATACCTGATGCCAGACTACGAGATAGACAAACTGCGACTGACACTCTTCGCGGTGCAGATTCTGTGCGTCTGTTATTTCGGAATGCGCAAACTGAACGACTTCGACAAGAAACTGCAGGCTGTCTACGCCGACACAGAGGGACGCGACACCACCGCCGTGCACCATCTGCTGGGAGCCATTCTGCTGGTAAGCATCCTGTCGGGACTTGCCAACACCATCGGCAAGGGATACTTCGGAACAAGCATCGTGCTGCTTGCAACCATCTCGACGGCATTCTCTTCGATGCTATTCGCACTGAGCTACATCTGCTTCTGCCGCAACTTCACCATCGACCAACTGAACGAGGAGGTGATGGAGGAAGCCATCGCGGAAACCGGGTGCGACGAGACGGAGACCATAGCCGAGGATGCTCACGAGGACACAGAGATGATAGGACAGAAAATCGAGACGCTGATGGTGGAGCAGCACTACTTCCTGAAGCACGACCTCAAGATAAGCGACCTAGTGATGGAGATTGGCTCGAACCGCACCTACGTATCCAACTACATCAACTCCACCTACCACTGCTCGTTCTCGGACTATATGAACAACCTGCGCATCGAGCATGCCAAGAATCTGATGCTGTCGGCACAAAAGGGCACCAAACTGTCGCAGATTGCCGAAGACTCGGGCTATGCCAGCGAACAGTCGTTCTACCGCAACTTCCGCAAGTTCGTGGGAATGACACCCGCCGAATGGCAGGCATCCAACCAGCAATAGACTGATGTTTTTTAATTAATAGTTAATTCCAGGGGGTGGGGCTTCTACCCCAGCATCAGGTCATCCTTGGTGGGGAACTTCGACCAGCGCAGACCATAGGTGTTGTAGGCATCTGCCACTATGAGGAAAGCTTCTGGCTCATACCTGGTGATGCTCTGCGTTATGCTGGGCACCATCTTGTCGTGAACAACCATCATGAGCATCTCCTTGCTGCTGTTGCTGTAGAGTCCGCGACAGGGGATGCAGGTGGCGGTGTAGTCCAACTCGTGCAGAATATAGTCGTACACCTTCTTCGTCCTGTCCCCTGCATCCGAGGCACCTTCCTTGCAGATGATGTATATGATCTTGGAGTCGCGCTGTCCGTTGAGCGTGAAGTTGAGGGCGAAATTGAGGGCGAAGATGGCAACGAGCGAGTACAGCGCCATCAGACCGGACCCGCTGACCAGCATGCCGCAAAGGATTATCAGTCCGTCGATGACAAGGATGGCACGCGAAAAGCGTATGTGGGCATACTTCTGAAGCATCATGGCGACGAGGTCGGTGCCACCTGTGCCTGCCTGGCTCCTGATGATGAGTCCGCTGCCACCGCCCACGCACAGACCGCCGAACAACGCAGCCAGTATCAAGTGGTCGCTGAGGTCCATACTGCCGCCTAAAAGTTCCTTTGGCGAGAGCGACTGCAATGCCTCTGCTGTGGGATAGCACAGGTAACTGAGCGCATTCATCACAAGAGGTGTGAACAGCACGACGAACAGTGTTCTGGCTCCCAGTTTCTTGCCAAGCAGCAGCACAGAGAGCAGCATCAATGGAATCTGCAGAAAATAACTGTACGTTCCGACCTGCAAGGCGGGCCACACACTGTGCAGCACGATGCTGCTGCCGTACACACCGCCTGGCACCATCCCATAAGGGTTAATGAATATCACAAATCCGATTGCCACTATGCAGCAACCCATCACAATGCTTATCCAATTCTTCATATCAAGGTTCTTAGTGTGAAGGTTTGACTTCGCTCCTGCACAACTTTTATTTCCACCCCACTCCTTCCCCACTTATTCCCCCTCGGGGCTTAGGGGGCTATTTCCACGCTGCAAATTTACTCATTTTTCGCTGAATATTCAAATACAGACGAACGGAAAATGACGCCATCTGTTGTTAATCCTGTATCTATAAAGTCATAGACAAGTCTTGTTGCTGACTCTGAATTCTTGGTTTTCAGAGCCGACACAAACACATTTGTATCCAACGCATCCGCTCTTACCTCGACACAAACATTGCATAGTCTATGCCATCGCATGCTACGGAGGTGCATTGTGGCTGGCTTTGGGCAGCAGCGTCATTACCGCTGCCAACGACGTTTCCGCCCCCTTTTTTCGCTTCTCGGTCGCGCCATACAATGCGCTCGCGCTCTTCCACTTTGGTCAGGTAGATGGTGTCTTGCGTATGGTGTTGCACACGTATGGTGTCATGTACATGAACAAGCTGTACTGACTCATCTGCATCATTAACGAACATAGGAAGGCTCATTCCAAAGATGATGCCTATGACAGCTGCAGCCGGTGTGGCTACCCATCCCCAATACGTTCGTTTTCCGGTAATCTGGTTCTGTGGGACACGTAGTTGCCTGTTGTCCTGGTGTTTTATGCGCTGAGCTGATTTGCTGATCTGTTCTTCAAATGTTGCCATATTCTTTCAGTTTTTCTTTGAGAGTTCTTGTTAGTGAATGTATGCGCGACTTTACCGTTCCCTGCGGAATGCCCATGACGACGGAGATTTGTGGAACGGAAAGTTCCTCCTCGAATCGTAAGGAGAAGAGCGTACGCATCTCGGGCGGCATGGAGTCAAGCACCGATTGCAGTGCTTTGTCGAAGAACTTGGCGTCTATCTCCAGTTCTGCATCGTCGGCACAATCCTCGTCTTGCGTATGGAGCACGTGTTGCTCATAGTCAGCCTTGTATCCGTTATGCCTATACTCGTTCTTACAAATGTTAAAGGCTATGGTAAAAAGCCATGGCAGGAACTCCGTGTCTACATTCCACCGCTGACGAGCGGTCCACACACGCATCAGGGTGTCCTGCATCAGGTCGGAAGCACGCTCTTCGTCACGATTCATCTGTCGATAGAAGAACCCCATCACACGACGGGCATGACGATGATAGAGTTCATCAAAAGCCCTATCATCGTCCTTTGCCGCCACTCGCTGCATCAACTGTTCGTCGGTGAGCTGGTTCAGAGGTCTTACCTTATCACGAATGTTAAACAGAAACGGCATGATCATTGCTCTTCTCTATATTGTGCTTCTTTGGACAGATACTGTGTGAATTGGACATTCTCTGCCCCTTCTGTACATAACCTAATATCTAATCTACCATACCACATTATCTAATAATAAAATTAAGAAAAGTGCGTCCGAAACAAGACGAGCAACTTGCGTTACTGCGTTGTCAACAACTTTGCGTTGCTGCATCATTTTGTAGTTTGCGTTGCTATGTTACTTGCGTTACTGCGTGTCTTTGCATCTTGCATCGCTACGTTATTAAATAGAAAGCGACAATGCGTTATTATGTTGTTGTATAGTTGTTGATGCAATGATGTATAGATTTGTCTATGCGTATTGCTTTGTAGTTGAAAACACAATGATTAAATAATTTGGAAATGTAAAGATGAAATAACAAAAAAGTCTTATGATGTAATGATGAAGAAACTAAAGTGATTTGAAACATGACAATAAAGAGAGTAAATAATTTAAAAACGAAGCGATTAAAAAATTTATCGATGAAAATACGTATGTATTTGCGTAATTTTGTTGCGTATTACGCAGAATTTTCTTAATTTTGTGCAGAGAAACAGAAAATTACTACTGAACAATATGGCGAAAATCATTTCGATCATCAATGATAAGGGTGGAGTGTCAAAGACAACCACTGTAATGAACTTAGGAACAGCGCTCTGGCTCCTTGGAAAAAAGGTGCTGCTGGTCGACAACGATCCACAGTCTAACCTGACGCTGACGCTGGACAAAACAGCCATGCAGACCACATGCAACCTATACACTTGGATGCTGGACCGCAAAAGTGAGGTCCCTGTGTACACAAGATACGATGGATTCGACTATATTCCGGGGTCCAGGGAGTTGGGACAACTGGAGGAGGAGATAAAGGGAAAGGCTGGTTCCGACCGCTATCTTGACCTCTTGTTGAAGGCAATTTCGCGTGCATACGACTATATTTTGATAGACTGTGCACCTGGTGGCAAGACATTGGTCAACATGAACGCTCTCGAGGCGTCTGACGAGGTCATAATTCCCGTTAGAACCGACCTTTATTCAGTTGCGGGCCGTGGCATCCTGATGGACAAAATCGACGAAATACGCGAACTTCAGATGCTTTCCGGCAAACCAGACAGCGAACTGCTGCGTGTTGCAGGTGTTTTGCTCACACAATTCGACAAAAGAACCGAGATGGCACGCAACGTCAAGGAGTACTTCAAGACTAAGGCAAAAGAAGACCCGGCAATGCCACTTTTCCCGATGGAAGTGAGGAAATGTGAAGCTGTCAACAAAGCACCGGGCAGTCAGATGAGCATCTACGAACACGATGCAAACTCAACTGCAGCCGATGATTATATGCGTCTGGCAGAGTATCTGGCAGCCGGTTGCCGACAGGTAACTCGTAAGATTACCTGGGATCCATCTAAATGGAGCACCAAAGCGATGAGCGCTTATAATAAATTTATAGAAAATCAGCAAAAAGAAGCATAAGATATGGCAGTAAGAAAAAACTTTAACGTGGATTTTGACGAGGTTGAATCTATAGTCGCAACACCACAGAAGAAAAATGCAGCTGAGAAGGGGGGCAGAAAGAATAACAATGAGAAGCCAAGCAACGCAGAAACGCAAGTTGCAAACAATACTCAGCAATTCAGTAACGCAGAAACGCAAGTTGCGAGTAACCCCGCGATGTATGGTAACGCAGTAACGCATGCAGCAACGCAAGCAGCAAACTACGTACAGCAACCGAACAACATACAGCAACCGAACAACGCAGCAACGCAAATGCCAAACTATGCACAACAGACTGGTAATGCTCCTGTGCAGTCTCCATACTATGCACAACAACCAAGTAACGCTGCAACACAACAACAAGGTTATGTGAATGTACCAACAATGGATGTTCAGCAAAACATTCCGACACAGGAACCAGTGAACAGACTGAATGCAGTTCAGCAACAGGTATTCGCTGCCATGGGTGTAGAAGCACCTCGCCGAATTATGACAACTCTTAAGAATGCTGTCATCCCTCGTACCAATGGTTGCACATACTATCTCGAGGATCAGCACATCCAGAGTATAGCACTCATCAAGGCTCTCAACGGAATAGACAAGCAGGACATCATCCGAACAGCAGTCAATCTGTTCCTGGAAAAATATCAGATGCCAAACGGAATGGGTCTGAACAGTGAAGGTGTAACCGAAGTAGAAAAGTATCTGCAGAAATTACAGGCAGGTTTATAATAGAAACGATATAAAAGATCAAATAAAATTTAGTTAGTTTATTTTTTGTTGAGGGGAAAAGTACAAAGTAACTTTCTCCTCAACTTTTTTTGTTATAAGGATCCTAACGTATTCATGATTAGTTCGAAAAACGGGTTGTAATAACAAGAATACATAGCAAAAGGGGTGGATAATTTGAGAAGAAAGTAACCTTTTGTTTGAAATGCGTGCGTCAAACGCGAACAGATGTACGGGTGAAAGCAAATAAGCCAAGGAAATGAGGTTACTTTCTTCGCAAATAACGGTAAAATTTTGATTGTATAATTATATATAAAACTGATTTTCAGTAAAATAAGAAAATAGGGATGCCGATTAGTGGTTGATAAAAATCTGCAGGAAAAATCTCTCAAATAGAAAAACTGAGAAGTGGAAGGTTACATTCTTCTCAAAAACAGGCATAAAGATAACTTTCTTTGCAACAATAGGTTACTATCTTCGCATTAAAAAGTTACTTTAAGTACAACTTAAGATTACTAACTTCTCAAAAAAGTATGGATGAGGTACTGATTTATAAAGAGTTACGGAAACCTAATATATATAACATCTTTAATATAAGAATAACTTCTCTTTTATTTTT
>CAMAFX010000001.1 GCA_945833925.1 uncultured Prevotellaceae bacterium | reverse complement strand
AAGAGAGAGAAAAGGGCGAAGAGAAGAGAGAGAAAAGGGCGAAGAGAAGAGAGAGAAAAGGGCGAAGAGAAGAGAGAGGAAAGGGACAGGAAAGAGCGAGGGAAGGGACAGGAAAGAGCGAGGGAAGGGTGAAGAGAAGAGCGAGAAAAGGGCGAAGGGAAGAGCGAGGGAAGGCTACCGAGAAGAATGAGGAAATGGTTAAAGAAAAAACGGTAATGCAAAAACTCCTTAAATTTGTATCATTTTTACCAAAATAGCCTTTCTAAATAAATAAATAAGTTGTATATTTGCAGAATGAAATCGCATAAGGTGCAACACATCAAGGAACTTTTGAGCCAGGGCAGCGTGTCCGAAGCCGAGAGATTGGTGGCTGAAGAAATCCGGAATAGCCCCTGCGACGACGAAGCATACTACTGGAAAGGCAACATCCACCACAAACGAGGCGAGTGGAAGGAGGCTCTCGAAAGCTATGCCGAGGCTGAAGAGCTTGGCAACCTCGAAGCAGCCGAAGCCAGACGCATGCTGATGGACATTATACAGTTTTACGACAAAGAAAGATACAACGTATAGAATTATCATGGGTAGAATGAGAGGCGTCATAGTGGTCGACGAGGAACGCTGCAAGGGATGCAGGCTGTGCATCCCGGCATGCAAGCTCGGACTGCTGGACCTGACGAGCAAGAAGGTTAACAGAAAAGGCTATCCCTACGTACAGCAGACCAACTGGGAGGAATGCAACGGTTGCACGTCGTGCGCCATTGTGTGCCCCGATGGGTGCATAACAGTCTACCGCAAGAAAACCGAGGAATAACCTAAGCGCACGCAAGCCGCGCCCCATTGCGGTTTGCACTTGCACACAAACAATCATGAAATGGAAGAACAGGAATATATACTTCTGAAGGGAAACGAAGCCATCGCACATGCCGCCATACGCTGCGGATGTGACGGATTCTTCGGCTACCCCATCACCCCCCAGAGCGAGATTATCGAGACTCTGGCGTTGGAGAAACCCTGGGAGACAACAGGCATGGTAGTGCTCCAAGCCGAGAGCGAGCTTGCCAGCATCAACATGGTATACGGTGGAGGCGCCACCGGCAAGAGAGTGATGACCTCGTCAAGCAGTCCCGGTGTGGCACTGATGCAGGAGGGAATAACCTACATGGCAGGAGCCGAGATACCCGGCCTTATCGTCAACGTGCAGCGTGGCGGTCCTGGTTTGGGCACCATACAGCCGAGCCAGAGCGACTACATACAGGCAACCCGCGGTGGAGGCAACGGCGACTACAACACCATCGTCCTGGCACCAGCCACGGTCCAGGAGATGGCAGATTTCGTTGACCTAAGTTTCGAGCTCGCCTTCAAGTACCGCACACCGGTGATGATGCTCAGCGACGGAGTCATCGGCCAGATGATGGAGAAGGTAAAACTGCCCCCCTTCAAGGCACGCCTCACACGCGACGAGATAGAAGAGAAGTACCCCTGGGCAGCCACCGGCAAGCGCAAGCCCGGTCAGTCGCCACGCATCTTCACCTCGCTCGACCTCGACCCTCAGGTGATGGAGGACCACAACAAGGACCTGCAGCAGAAGTACAGCACCATCAAGGAAAACGAGGTGAGATACGAGCAGAAGTACTGCGACGATGCCGACTACGTGGTAGTGGCATTCGGCAGTGCGGCACGCATCAGCACCAAGGCGATAGAGACACTCAGGGAGGAAGGACTGAAGGTGGGACTCTTCCGCCCCATCACCCTCTGGCCCTTCCCCGAGAAGGAGTTGCTCGAACTCTCGCAGCACGTCAAGGGCTTCATCTGCATCGAGATAAACGCTGGTCAGATGGTAGACGACATAAGACTTGCCATCAAGTGCAGCAAGCCCGTGGTGCAGTATGGCAGAATGGGAGGCATGGTGCCAACACCCGAAGAAATAGCAGAAGTAATAAAACAAAACGCAAGATAAATGACAGAACTGGAAGAACTCGAGGCAGAGGTTCAAAGAATACGCGAGAAGAAAAAGAAGGGAATGGACAGAGAGAAGCTCAGAAAGGTGCTCAACGTGCTGTTCCTCGTCGGCGCCACCGTCGGACTATCCCTTTATTTCTTCTATTACGAACCAGGAGAGAGGATGCCAGCCCTCTACGTGATTGGCGCATCCATGCTCTTCAAGATATTAGAATTTGTCCTGCGCTTCACGGCATAAGAACATCTTTATTGAATCGCAAAACCAAATGCGAGACTACAATGACAAAGGAAGAACTCATACAATCTGAGAATTTAGTATACAAGAAGCCACGTCTTCTCAACGACACCACCATGCACTACTGCCCCGGCTGCAGCCACAGTCTGGTGCACAAGCTCGTGGCAGAGATCATAGAGGAGATGAACATAGAGGGCGACACCATCGGCATCTGCCCAGTGGGATGTGCCGTGTTTGCCTACCGCTACATTGACATCGACTGGCTCGAGGCTGCCCACGGCAGAGCTCCGGCACTGGCAAGCGCCGTCAAGCGCATGTGGCCCGACCACCTCGTCTTCACCTACCAGGGCGACGGCGACCTTGCCTGCATAGGCACCGGCGAAACCATCCACGCACTGAACCGAGGCGAGAACATCACCGTCATCTTCATCAACAATGCCATCTACGGAATGACTGGCGGACAGATGGCTCCCACCACGCTGATGGGCATGAAGACCAGCACCTGCCCCTACGGCAGACAGGCCGACCTGCACGGCTATCCACTCCAGATTACCGACATCGCAGCCACACTGCCCGGCACATGCTACGTCACCCGTCAGTCTGTCCACACCGTTGCCAACATCAGCAAGGCAAAGAAGGCCATACGCAAGGCATTCGAGAACAGCATGAACCACAAGGGAGCATCCTTCGTGGAGATTGTCAGCACCTGCAGCGCCGGTTGGAAGATGACTCCCGACAAGGCAAACCAGTGGATGGAGGAGAACATGTTCAAGAACTACCCCTTGGGCGACCTCAAGAACGAATAGAATCAACATCAAGCCTCTGCCCCGGCAAACGAGGAAGAGCAACGAAGAAGAAAATAATGAAACACGAAATAATCATAGCAGGATACGGCGGACAGGGTGTGCTGTCGATGGGAAAGATGCTGGCATACGCAGCGCTCGTCGAGGGCAAGGAGGTTACATGGATGCCTGCTTATGGTCCCGAGCAGCGAGGCGGAACTGCCAACGTCACTGTCATTGTCAGCGACGAATACATCTCCTCACCCATTCTCAACACCTTCGACATTGCAGTGGTGCTCAACCAGGCGTCGCTGTGGCGCTTCCAGAAACTTGTGAAGCCGGGCGGAGTCATCATCTACGACCCCAACGCCATCATGGAGCCACCCACACGCACCGACGTCAGCATCTACAGCATTGCAGCCACCGAGGCAGCCATCGAGATGCACAACAGCAAGGCCTACAACATGCTCGTGCTGGGCGGACTCATCCAGGCCGTGCCTATGGTGAAGGTTGACAACGTGCTGAAGGGACTGCGCAAGACACTGCCCGAGCGCCACCACCACCTCATTCCGATGAACGAGGAGGCGCTGAGAAAGGGCATGCAGATACTCGAGAAGAAATAGCCCCATCATGAATCCCACGAAGGGGAACAAGAAGAATAAAACTAAACTAAAGACGGTTCTCAACCACAACACCACTGTATGATTAGAAAACTACTGCACACCGTTGTCTTATTATGCATGTGCGCGACTTGCACGTACGCGCAAAAGACATTGCGTTCAGCTGGCAATGGTCACAGTATCAACCGCAATCATACAAGCAGCCAGTCGGGCATGGACGGCACCGATTTCGTGCAGAACTACGAAAGCGACGAGAACGGCCAGCGCACCACCTGGGGCAGGGACACCACCAAGAAGGACAAGGAGATACCCATCGGACTCTTCCAGTGGGTCATCGAGCCTCGTCTTGGCACCATCGTTCCCGCCGAGAACAACGACACCGTCGCCGCCCACTACAGCCATTTCAACAACACCGACGGTTACAACGGCGAATACAGCTATCTGGGCAACATCGCCTCGCCGCGACTGTCGCGCATCTTCCTCAACCGTCGCACCACGCAGCCGTTCCTCTTCCTCAACCCCTTCGACTTCGGCATAGGCAACGTTGCCGACCTCAGGTTCACCAACACGCTCAGTCCCGTCACCAACCTCTCCTACCACTCGTGTGGCAACAAGCAGACAGGCGAAGACCGCGTGCGTGCCTACTTTGCATCCAACATCAACAAGATCAGCGGAATAGGCTTCAAGCTCGACTACCTCTATGGTCGCGGTTACTACAACTCGTCGCAGAACTCCATCTTCGACGGCAACCTCTTCGGCTACTATCTCGGCGAGCGCTACAACATGCACGCCTACCTGCAGATGGGACACCAGAAGAACGCCGAGAACGGAGGCATCGAAGACGACAGGTACATCCTCGACCCCCAGAGTTTCCAGCAGAGCTACGGTTCGAAGGACATCCCCACCATGCTTGCCGACGCCTACAACCGCAACGACTACCAGAAGTACTACCTCACCCACAACTACAAGCTGGGCTACTACAAGGACGTGGTACTACCCGACTCGCTGCAGCCCAAGATGCCCGAGGACAAGGAACTCCTGAAACAGTTGAACGACAGCATACGAGAGGTGCTGAAAGCCGACACGCTGCGACTCGCCAACGTGCTCGATTCGCTACGCACGCAGTGGACCAACAGCATCGTCACTCCACAGGAGTTCGTACCCGTCAGCAACATCATCCACACACTGCAGATTGACCATCTCAACCACACCCACTACAGCTACAACACGCCCGAGGACTTCTATACAAACCTCTACTACGGCGGTCTCGGCTATGCCTACGACAAGACGAAGGCTCTCAAGATAAAGAACACCGTCGGGCTGTCGCTGAACGAGGGATTCAAGAAGTGGGTCAAGATGGGACTGACGGCATTCGTCAGCCATAAGTTCGAGCGCATTGCCCTGCCCTATCTCGAGGGAGCCGACAAGGCAGGCGGTCTGTACAGCTACACCCGAAACAACCTCAGCGTTGGAGGCGAGATAAACAAGGCTCTCGGTTCGCTGATACACTATCGTGCCGTGGGCGACGTTAATCTTGTGGGAACGAACATCGGCGAGTTCGACGTCGACGGACGCGCCGACCTCAACATACCTATGTTCAAGAAGGACACGGTACAGATTGCCGCACACGCCTTC
This sequence comes from uncultured Prevotellaceae bacterium, assembly GCA_945833925.1. GTDB lineage: Bacteria > Bacteroidota > Bacteroidia > Bacteroidales > Bacteroidaceae > Physcousia. Next base: position 114,425 of record CAMAFX010000001.1, on the reverse strand, counting down.
ATCAAGAATGTTACGCCCGACTTCTACTTCGAGCACTACCACTCGCAGTATGCGTGGTGGGACAACGACCTCAACATGGAGAAGAGGATTCGCATCGAGGGAACGCTCAGCAACAAGCGCACAAAGACCAGCATCACCGTCGGAACGGAGAACCTCACCAACTATTCTTACCTTGCAATGAGCAACACGCTGCACACCGGCGCTGATCCTCTCAGCACCGTGCCGGCAGACTATTCCCACGCCGTACAGGTTAGACAGGCAGGCGGCAACATACAGGTGTTCAGCGCCACCCTCAAGCAGGACTTCAAGCTCGGTCCCCTGACGTGGGACAACGAACTGAGCTACCAGACTACGTCCGACGCCGACATCCTACCACTGCCTAAGTTCAACGCCTACAGCCGACTGTGCCTCACGTTCCTCTACGCCAAGGTGCTGCGCATAGAACTCGGCGGCGACATCCGTTATTTCAGCAATTACTATGCTCCCGACTATTCCACCTCGCTCGGCCAGTTTGCCGTGCAGGACACAGGCAACCCACGCGTCAAGATAGGCAACTACCCCATCATCAACGCCTTCGCCAACCTGCACATCAAGCGCTGCCGCATCTACGTCAGCATCAACCACGTCAATGCCGGTTCGGGCAGGATGTTCCTCGCACCGCACTACCCCATCAATCCGATGACCATACACTGGGGCGTCAGCTGGAACTTCTTCAACTGACAACAATCGGTAAATATTCCTTCAATAATCCTTTGACGGATGAAAAAAATATCAGTAACTTTACATCACCTTTTTTCAATGATTAAAAAATAATGATATGAAACTGGCTGATATTAACCCATTTCTGATAAGAGGATACCTTGACAAAGAGCACTTTTGCGACCGTGAAGCGGAGACACGCGAACTGCTTCGCCTCCTGCGAAACGGCAACGATGTAGTATTGGAGGCTCCGCGTCGTATAGGCAAATCCAGTCTGATACACCATTGTTTCGCACAGGCTGAACTCAAGGACTACAAGATCTTCTACGTGGACATTTACAGCACCAGCAATCTTGCGGACTTCGTTGCAATGTTAGGAACGGAGATTGCTGACAAACTGAAGTCCAAAGGCAAGAAAGCCCTGCAGCGATTCTGGGATGTGGTTATGTCACTCCGTGCCGGTATCAGCTTCGACCCAATGGGAGAAGCATCGCTCAACATACAGGTGGGCGACATCAATGAGTCGAGGTGTACTCTCTGACACCTGTCGGAAGCACCTGTTCAGCAGACTATTTACCAATTGCCCTCGGCAACATACTCGACACGTACGAACACACCTACACAGACCTCCTGCGCTTGCTTTCCTCACGCCAGAAGGCTTTACTTTTAGCTATCGCGCGAGAAGGCAAGGTAGCCAAAGCACAAAGTTCAGCTTTCATCAAACGTTACAAACTGACCTCTGCCAGCAGTGTACAGTCAGGCTTACGCACACTCATGAAAAAAGCATATATCACAGAAGAGGGTGGTCGATATTACCTCTACGACCTTTTTCTCCAGCGTTGGATAGAACGCAGGAATTTCATGCCTTGACGGAGCACTGTCACTTACTCCTGTGTTCCGTTCTCTCCCTCGTTTTCTATCGCAGTCTGTGCTCCCCAGCTGAAGGCGAGGGGCACAATGAAGAAGAGCAATGCTATCGACTCGGTGATGGTGCCGAGACCGAATGCCAGGGCACGGACGTACACGAAACTGCCGGGCAGGTCCGTTCCGTCGCCTATCAGCACAGCCATGTCGGACATGCCGCCAACGTAGGTGCAGCACAGTGCCGGTATGAAACCAACCATCGTAACCAGTACGAAGACCATTCCGCAGACTATCCACGTTGCAAATGCGCCACCCGTCCTGGTTATGTGAACTATAGGCCATGCCAGCGACGACAGTCTGCTGTTATCCGACATCAGATAACGCATGCCGCCAATGCTTAGCACGAACGAGAGAATCAACGAAATAAATGTAAAAACAGCCAAAGCCCACGCACGGTGAGGCAACAGAAAAAGCGAGAGCACCGCAAGCACAGCCAGCACCGCGTAACCCACAACGAACAGAACGGCAGAGCGCCTCAACGTTGGCAGCATCAATCCTGCCACCTTCCATGGCTGGACGGAAGGCAGATAGTTCAGTTCGGCATAGCGCTTCATCTGGTATGCCACCACACCAGTCAGCACGCACATCATCAGTCCGTTGAGTCCTAACCATCCCATCACCTTCAGCAGTGGCAGGCTCAGCAGGTCGTGCGTGGTAAGTCCGTCAGCAAAACCCATATTGAAGAACAGCCAGCAGTCGTCAGCCATCATGTTTCCAACCAACGCAGTAACTACAAAGGCAGTCAGCACGACTGGCCACACCTGGCGCAGGAATCCCAGTGGATGGCGCAGCGGCAGACGCATGCCAGAACCGATACTGCTCACATATCCGCGACTCTTTATCAAAGGTTCATTCTTTATTTCTTGTTCCATCGTCTATTATTATTCAAGTTTAGCAAGTATGCACTTGCTTACATTTAATGAGTTATCGGAAGTTTGCGAAAAGTTCGACTAATACTCTTCGTTCCTCAAATAAGTTTTTATCGGATGCAAAATTAACAATAAAAAGTCGTATATTTGCAAATCGATAACAAAATTTATATTTGTCATGGCAAACGTAACAGAAATTAAATGGGGATTCATCGGTTGCGGAGAGGTTACCGAGAAGAAAAGTGGTCCGGCATTCAATCTGGTGCCTGGTTCAAGGGTCGTAGCCGTTATGAGCCGCAACCCCAGCAAGGCGCAGTCGTATGCCGAGCGTCACAACATACCACGATGGTACAGCGACGCATGGCAGCTCATCCAGGACCCCGACGTCAACGCTGTCTACATTGCCACTCCGCCGTCGTCGCACGCCACCTATGCCATCATGGCGATGAAGGCGGGCAAGACGGTCTATGTCGAGAAACCGCTTGCTGCCACCTATGCCGACTGTCAGCGCGTCAACCATATATCCCAGCAGACAGGCGTGAAGTGTTTCGTAGCATACTACCGCCGCTACCTTCCCTATTTTCTTAAGGTGAAGGAACTGGTGGACAGTGGTGCCATCGGCAACGTCATCAACGTGCAGATACGCTTTGCCGTGCCACCGCGCGACCTCGACTACAACGAGCAGAACCTGCCATGGCGTGTTCAGCGCGACATTGCCGGAGGTGGCTATTTCTACGATCTGGCTCCTCACCAGCTCGACCTTCTGCAGATGTTCTTCGGGCCCATCACGCGCGTCAACGGCTACAGCACCAACCGCGGTCACCTCTACGAGACCGAGGACACTGTCAGCGCATCCTTCCTCTTTGCCAACGGACTGCCCGGTTCGGGTTCGTGGTGCTTCGTCGCTCACGAGAGTGCCAAGACCGACCGCATCGAACTCATCGGCGACAAGGGCCAGATATGCTTCTCCGTCTTCACCTACGACCCCATCGCCCTCCACACAGAGGCTGGCAGACAGGAGATAAAGATTGAGAATCCACCACACGTACAGATGCCGCTCATCCAGAACATCGTCGAGCACCTGCAGGGCAAGACCGTCTGCACCTGCGACAGCATCAGCGGCACTGCCGTCAACTGGGTGATGGACCGCATCCTCGGCAAACTCTGACAAAAAAGCAAGTCATCTTGAGCAAGAAGTCACTCATATTGTTGTTGCTTGCATGCTGCTCACTGCCTGCCTTTACGCAGACAGAGGGAGGGAAGTCGCATGCCGTTATCGACTGGTTCCGTCACTGGGCACGCATCTACAACAACTACGACACCACCTACATCGAGCCCGACCGCTACCACATGACGGCTATGCTCCACACCATCGAGGGCAGCGAGTGGTTCACACTACGCAACAAGAGCAGCCACCAGTCGCTCACCTTCGCCTCGCATCCATCCCTCAGGGTTGGTCCACACGTCGGCTGGCACTTCCTTCTGCTCGGCTACAACGTCGACGTTCTCAATTTAGGCAAGGAGAAGGTCAAGAAGAAGGAGATGGAGGTATCCATCTACACCAACCGCTTCGGTGCCGATTTCTTCTATCGCAAGACCGGCAACGACTTCTCGCTGCGTTCCTCGCGCGGCTATGCGCATGCACTCGATCCCTTCGAAGGCACCCGCACCGACGCCATCCAATCCAGCCTCATCGGGCTCAACCTCTACTTCATCGCCAACCACCGACACTTCTCGCTGCCTGCCGCCCACCGTCTCCTGACCAGGCAGAGGCGCAGTGCCGGCACCTGGAAATACGGCATCAGCATTACCAAGCACGACATACACATCGACCACGACAAACTGAGCACTCAGGTGCCAGGAGCCACCGACATTCAGGCAGAAAGAATAAAATACATGGACTTCGGACTTAGTGGCGGCTATGCCTACAACTGGGTACCGCGCCAGGGCTGGCTTCTCAGCTTCGACCTCGCGCCATCTGTCGGTTACCGCCGCGCCGACCGTTCAGTATGGTCCGACACCGCCATGCCCGAAGGCACGTCCCCCTTCAAGAAGGGACTCTATTACCGTGGCAACTTCAACGCAGACATGACTGCCCGCATCGGCATGGTGTGGAACAACACACGCAACTATGTCGGTATCTCTCTCGTAGCCCACACCTTCAACTGCCGACAGCACGACCTCACGTCCAACGACACCTTCATCACCTGCAAGTTCTATACCGGCATCAACTTCTGGAAGAGGTGACTACACACCCCGCCTCCAAGAATATAACATAAAAATTGGAACATCAACAGACGCATGATTCATGGATTCCAAGCTATATAAGATTAAGAAAGTAAAGTTACTCTGAAATTAACATGTCACTATTATGAGAAAGTATTATTATCTGCTATTTGCTGTATTATCTGCATTGTGTATTCTATCATGTTCTGAGGAAGAAGAGGATAATGGTCTTGTTCCACCATACCCGGGTCCTCTTTTGACCGATGTTTACGATGGTGGAGACATTAATGGAATTAGTATAGAAGGCAATTCAACGTCTTACGATGGAGTATACATCAATGAAAACCACGTAATCCACTACAAAAGTTATTCGGCTTTACATATAGCGGTATACGTAGGTGGTTATAACTTAAAAGAGATTGAAGATAACAAATATGCTAAGGAAAGAACATCCTTCATCCTTGAACCCTACATGCAGTATCTTGACGGTGCTGAATGGTATAAGAAGGAGAAGAGCTGGCCAAATCCATTTACCGCATTTATCAATGGACAGGTAAAAATAACTTGTGACAAGGTACTGTTTGGCGAGGCCCCAGGTACAGTTCTTAATAAACACTTTAAGGTAAACGGTAAAAGTTGTATGGCAGTTGGCATTGAGCATCCATATCTGTTGTATGGATACAATGACCAGATGCCAACCGCCGTGGATGACTATTTCGTAAAGGATTCATGGTTAACTACAAGTTATTCTCTTATATTCAACGATATTCCATCCGAAAAGTATGACGAGATGAGAATCTTCGTGACAATGCCCATACTCAAGGAACACACAAACGAATATCTAAAAGCGAAGGCAAACGGAGAAGATGCGACACTCAGATATACAGAGGAAGTCTTCACCGCCAGCTGCAACCTGAAGTTCAAATGGGAATAAGCAGATGAACTAAAATGAAGCTGCTACTGCTTCCAAGAAAAGCTGCTACTGCTTCCAAGAAAAGCTGCTACTGCTTCCAGGAAAAGCTGCTACTGCATTTTCTGGAAGCAGCAGCAGCTTTTTCTAAAAGCAGTGTCTGCTACAAACAGAAACAACTACAGATTAAGCAAAAAGTTACCCCTTCAACGTTTTGCCTACATTATTCGCGCAAATCGAGCATTTATATTTTATACGTAAATGTTCGTGAATTGACCGTGAATTAACGAAAATTATAATCTCAACACAATGTCTATTAATTAATTTATGGAAAACTTAGAAACGTCCCTTTCGGGTACAAAAGTAGCACTTTTTCCGCCAAACTTCCAAACAAAACGCACCGAAAGGGTATAATACAGCAGAAAGAACGCCGTACTATACCCTTTCGGGGATAATTGAAGTAAGCTTATCGCGGTTAGGTTCTGAAGGAGACAACAGAATAATCACACATGCCATGTCAAAGAATCCCGGCACGGAAAAATGTTAAAGTTGGAGAAACATGCTTCTTATTTCTGAAAAATGTGTAACTTTGCCGACGCAAGTCGGCTATCACACTTGTCGCACTGCTGTCGATTAAGATATTAGAACATAACATCACTTTTATAAATAACCAAAAATATGAATACAGCATCAATACCTGTACAGTATCTTGAAATTACACTTGAAGAGAACGCTGTAATCTCAGACATTAAGAAAGCCTTGAAGATGATCAAGGGTGTCGCTGCTGTTAGAGTTGCCAACCCGACAAAGACGAGAGAACTTAATGCCACGACTATCAAAGCCATCGAAGATGTCAGGGCTGGTAAGACTTTTAAGGCTTCTTCCGTTGACGATCTGTTGAACCAATGCCTTTCGTAATATGTACGAACTTGAATTTTCCAGACAGTTCAAGAAAGACCTTAAACTGATGGTCAAGCGAGGTCTGAACATTGAAGATATGCGCACTGTTCTTGACTATCTTCAGCGAGACGGTCAAGTTCCGGCTTCATATCTTCCTCACGTTCTCAAAGGCAAATTCGCAGGTATCTGGGAATGCCACATTGCTCCCGATTGGTTACTGATGTACGACATCACAGATTCCATCCGACTTGTTCGCCTTGTCAGAACAGGCTCACATAGTGATTTATTCAAAAAGTAAGGAGTGTCAGCGTTGACACTCCTTACTTTTTCTCTATTCGGCAGTGAGGCGGCAGATGTTGACGACGGTCATCATCGCCTTCTCCATGTTCTGGATGGGCACGAACTCATGACGGCCGTGGAAGTTCAAGCCACCGGCAAAGATGTTGGGACAAGGCAGTCCCCTGAACGAGAGCTGCGCGCCGTCGGTGCCACCACGGATGGGCACTACGGTGCAGAAACCGCATGCCTCCTCGATTGCCCTCTTGGCAATGTCGGTGATGTGTGGTTTGTCCTCGAGCTGGCTCAGCATGTTGTAGTACTGGTCCTTGATGCTGACGATGACGGTGCCCTGACCGTAACGGTCGTTGAGGCGCTCAGCCATGTCGAGCAGCACCTGCTTGCGCATCTCGAACATGCCACGGTTGTGGTCGCGTATGATGTAGCTGAGTGTGGCACCCTCTACGGTAGCCTGCATCGAGGTGAGATGGAAGAAGCCTTCGTAGCCGTCGGTCTTCTCGGGACGCTCGTTCTCGGGCATCATCTGTGCAAACTCGCTTGCCACGATGCACGCATTCACCATCTTTCCCTTGGCATAGCCCGGATGGACGTTGCAGCCGTTGATGGTGACCTTGGCTCCGGCAGCATTGAAGTTCTCGTACTCCAGTTCGCCTACCTCGCCTCCGTCCATGGTGTATGCCCACTGACAACCAAACTTCTCGACATCGAAGAGATGCGCTCCGGCACCTATCTCCTCGTCGGGGTTGAAACCGACGCGTATCTTGCCGTGCTTAATCTCGGGGTGAGACTGCAGGTATGTCATGGCAGTAACTATCTCGGCAATGCCCGCCTTGTCGTCGGCACCAAGCAGAGTGTTTCCGTCGGTGACGATGAGGTCCTCGCCCACGTGATTTTTCAGCTCGGGGAAAAGCTTGACGCTGGTGACGATGTTCTTCTCCTTATTCAAAATAACATCCTCCCCGTCGTAGTTCTCGATGATGCGCGGACGTATGTCGGCACCACTGCAGTCGGGCGACGTGTCCATGTGGGCAATGAAACCGATGGTGGGCACCTTGGCTGCCTGCTGGGCATCGAGGTTCGAGGGCAGTGTGGCATAGACGTAGGCATGCTCGTCCATCTCGACATCCTCAAGACCCAGTCCCTCAAGCTCCTGCTTCAGGTACTTTGCCAATTCAAACTGCTTCTGCGTGCTGGGGCACTCTGCTTCATTCTCCTCGCTCGACTGTGTGTCAAAGCTGACATACTTTAGGAAACGGTCAACTAACTCTTTGTTCATGGATTATCAAATTTGTTTCGTATGACAAATTTACGACTTTACTCTGACACAAACAAGAAAACAAGCGAGTTGTTTGTGAAATGAACTTTTTTTTGTATTTTTGCCACCAATTAGACTTAAATTTACCGACCAATAAAAACTGCCTAAATATGTCTACTATCAAGAAGAAGATTGCCGTGCTGGCACTGTCGCTCGGCACACTCTGCGCCAATGCACAGACAGACATCACAAGTACATACCTGACTAACCCATCGTTCGAGGATGATGACACCAGCACGATGGCAGTGGACGCCACTCGTGGCGCATACACGGCAACGACTCTGAAGGGATGGTCGCTGACCGGAGGCTACGGCGTGAGCGACATCATGACGGCAGACGCCACTGCCACCGACAACAACTTCGGCAGACCGGGCACACCAAGCGACGGAAAGCAGATGTACTACATACGCCACTCGTGGCAGACGGCAACAGCCAACCTGACACAGAGCGTAAAGCTGCCCAAGGGCAAGTACCGACTGAGCGTGGACAGCAAGTGCGTGAGCGGAAGCAGTCACACGGTGAAGGTAGTGGCTCAGAAGGAGGGCACCAACCTGCCCTGGAGCACATCGATGCCAACGGCGTGGAACACCACGAACGTGGACTTCGAACTGACAGCCGAGGCAACCGTCAGCATGGGTCTGACAATAAACTTCGGCAGCGGCAGCGGCGGTTCGATACTGATTGACAACTTCCGTCTCTATGACATGAGTTCGTACGTAGAACCAGAACCACCAACCGAGGAGTCGGTACCGTCGCCCACCGAGGGAGTGATAGACAACACGTTCGTGAGCGAGAAAGCGATGAAGGCAGACCTGCTGCAGATGCTGGCAAACTTCTCAGAGTATATGGTGAACGACTTCTTTGACTGCCAGTACCCCAACAGTGTTAGTGAGCAGTGCGGCTACTTCAACGGAGAGTCGTCGGGTGCCAACAACGAGGCAGGCGTTCGCACCAATGCCGACCTGAGCATGATATGCGCATTCCTTGTGAAATACGGCAAGCCAGCCGGCGTGAAGCTGCCCGCCAAGGTGACATGGGAGCGCATCGAGGAGATAGCCATGAAGTCGCTGGTGTTCGCATACTCCACACACAAGGCAAACAAGCTGAAGATAACGAGCAACAACGCATACTGGGGTTCGGTGAGCACAAGCGACGCTGTGTGGGAGTCGAGCCTGTGGGCAATGAGCGTGGCATACAGCGCCTTCTTCCAGTGGAACAAGCTGAGCGACACGCAGAAGGGATACATCTATGCAATGCTGAAGGCAGAGTGCAACTACGAACTGAACCGCTCGATACCAACCGGATACAGCGGCGACACCAAGGCAGAGGAGAACGGATGGGAGGCTGACGTGCTGGCAGCGACACTGGGACTCTTCCCCAATGACGAGCTGGCACCGAAGTGGTTTGCACGTCTGCGCGAGTTTGCCGTGAACAGCTACTCGCACCACAGCGACGCCACCAACACAGCCATCATCGACCCCGAATACGACAACACAACCGTGGCTGACCTATACAAGGGCAACAACCTCTACGGCGACTACACCCTGCAGAACCACAACCTGTTCCACACATCATACCAGAACGTGGTGATGCAGGAGCTGGGCGAGGCTGTACTGGCACTGAAGATGTTCCAGCTGGGCACCACCGGCACCGAGAAGTGGAAGACCAACGCACTGATGCACAACAACCAGGAGGTGATGGACAGCGTCATGAACTGGCTGGCTCTTGCCGACGGCGAACTGGCAATGCCCAACGGCAACGACTGGAGCCTCTTCCTCTACGACCAGATAACAAGCTACACGACACAGGCATGCTTCCAGCGCGATGCCAACGCACTGACACTGGAGAACCTGGCATACAAGCAGATAAAGGCACGACAGACCACCACCAAGGACGGCAGCTGGCTGCTGCGCCCCGACGTGAGCGCACGACGCATGGGCGTGGAGGCTCACCGCGTGATGATGACCTACCTGATGCACGACATGCTCTCGACTGACGACCTCAAGCCCACCGACTGGGAGGACTTCCGCAACGCACACAGCGAGGCTAAGATTCTGCCATACCAGAATGTGGTGCGCGCATACACCAAGGACCGATTCACCACCTTCTCGTGGTCTACCGGACTGAAGAGCTACACCGGCTACTTCGCACAGGACAATGCCGACAACAACAAGATTGTCGTCCCCTACCGTGCCAACAACACCGGCAACATAACCGGGTGGTACGAGGTGAGCGGAAAGGGCACCAACGCATCGCCCGTGGTGAGCGGCATATACCAGCTCGACGGCAACGCATACGTCATGAACGGCGAGATGAACACCAACGACAACACGCTGAACAACCGCTTTGCCATCTACTCGACACCGGGCAACGCACTCATCTACCTGGACTGCGTGAATGCCAACACCGACGCCACCATCAGCGCCGAGAAGGGCGGCTTGCTTGCCATCAGCACCGACGAGCTGACCAAACTCTACCGCACCCTCTACTACGACAAGGGAGACAAGACTGTCCACGCACAGACAGACGGCAGTTCGATGGTAACATTCAACTCTGAATGGATAAACATAGACAACCAGATTGGCATAGCATCGACTGGCAACGGCAAGAAGATGGCGTTCGGCGACCGTGGAGCCAACAACTCCATCTACACCAGCAAGCTCTACCCAGCCTTCGCCAACGATGCACGCAAGGTGAAGGGCGGAGCAACGGTCGACGCACGCAACCTGGTGTACTACAGCAATGTAAGTGCCGAGCAGACAAGGATGCTGCAAGCCGAGATGCAGAAACCCGCAGTGCCCGAGGGATGGAACGCCGTGATGGCTGCCGACCCCGACGGAACGATTTATCTGCTGGCATCAAACTTCAGAGGTAAGGAGAACACAGCCACCATCGCCGACGTGGCTTGCAAACTTGGTGCTCCGGTGTTTGCCACCGAGACAGCCATCAGCAAGGACGGCAAGGCAAGCACCACCGTCAAGGCTATGCAGAACCACTCGGCAGTGAGCACCGTCAAGGTGTTCGTGAAGAACCTCACCGGAACTGCCATACAGGTGGAAGGCGACAAGGAGGCTGCCTATCTTACAGCCACCAAGGACAGCAAGGCAGAGGTGGCCGTCATCTCGGAAGGCAAGGCTCTGACCGAAACCATCGGCATCTCGAAAGGAAAGACAGCCAAGGTTTATGTGGAGGCAGGAAGCATAAAGTATGATATTGTGGAGACTCACACCATAAGCCGCACAGAGACAGACTACACACCCAGCATCGTCAACCCCAACTTTGACGAGGGAACAATGGGATGGACAGGTGCTCCGACGGTGAACCACAGTGCCGCCGAGAAGTTCAACACATCGTTCGACGTGAACCAGACCATCAGCGGTCTGCCAGCCGGAGTGTACCGACTGAGCTGCCAGGGCTTCTACCGCAAGGGCAGTTATGACAACGCCGCCAACCTGCACTCGCAGGACAAGGAGAACATCAGCACCGTGCTCTATGCCGAGAGCGACGTGGAGACAGAGAGCACTCCCATGCTCAGCATCTTCAGCGAAGCCGGCAAGGTGGGCAACGTCGGCGTGAAGCAGAACAAGTACGGCTACATACCCAACAGCATGGAGCAGGCAGCCTTCTACTTCAAGGCAGGACTCTACGACAACCACATAGACGTCAGAGTGGGCAACGGCGGTACGCTGAAGATTGGTATCAAGAACACTTCGTCTGTCAGCAACGACTGGACCATCTTCGACAAGTTCGAACTGATGCGCTACCCCGACGGCGACTACAGCATGGACGGAGCAAACATCAATTTCAATTCGCAGAACATCCTTTAATTATTCACTATTTAGCGATTTGCTATATACTATTCAGGAATGATTGACCGCATAACGATAGAGAAGATTATGGACGCCGCCAACATCGTGGATGTTGTGGGTGACTTCGTCACACTGAAACGTGCAGGAGCGAACTACAAGGGACTGTGTCCGTTTCACGACGACAGGACACCGTCGTTCATGGTGTCGCCCGCAAAGAACTACTGCAAGTGCTTTGCCTGCGGCAAGGGAGGCAATCCGGTCACTTTCCTGATGGAGAAGGAACAGCTCTCCTACCCCGACGCACTGCGATGGCTGGCAAAGAAATACGGCATCACCATCGAGGAGAAGCAGCTGACCGCCGAGGAGAAGGCAAGCAGGACAGAGCGCGAGAGTCTGTTCATCATCAACGAATGGGTGCACAAGTGGTTCATGGACCAGATGAACAACACTGCCGACGGCAGGGCAATCGGTCTGGCATACTTCCGCTCGCGTGGTTTCCGCGACGACATAATAGAGAAGTTCCAGTTGGGCTACTGTCCCAGTCAGCGCGATGCCTGCTCCAAAGCTGCGCTGAAGGCTGGTTTCCAAGAGAAATTCCTCGTCAGCGACCCCGACCAAGAAGGCATAGCGCACGGCGTGGGAATCAGTATAAAGAGAGATAACGGAACATTGTACGACCGTTTCTCGGGACGTGTCATCTTCCCCATCTTCACCGTAGCCGGCAAGGTGGTGGGCTTCGGCGGACGTGTGCTGGACGCTGCTACCAAGGGAGTGAGCGTGAAGTACCAGAACTCGCCCGAGAGCATCATCTATCACAAGAAGAGCGAACTATACGGTCTATTCCAGGCCAAACAGGCAATAGTGAAGCAGGACTGCGTGTTCATGGTGGAGGGTTACACCGATGTCATGGCTATGCACCAGAACGGTGTGGAGAACGTGGTGTCGTCGTCGGGAACGGCACTGACACACGAGCAGATAAGACTGATACGCCGACTTACCAACAACATAGTGGTGCTATACGACGGCGACGCCGCCGGCATCAAAGCGAGCCAACGCGGTATTGACATGCTGCTGCGCGAGGGTATGAACGTCAAGCTGCTCTTGCTGCCCGACGGTCAGGACCCCGACGAGTTCGGACGTACACATACGCCCGAGGAGTATCAGGAGTATATGAAGAGCAACCAGATTGACTTCATCCGCTTCAAGACGAACCTGCTGATGGAGGAGGCAAAGGGCGACCCCATCGCCATGAGCAAGCTGGTGAACAACATTGTGCAGAGCATTGCCATCGTACCCGACGACATAACACGTACGTTCTACATACGCGAAACGGCACAGATGATGCAGTTGAAGGAGGCTCTCATAACCGATGCGGTGAACAAACAGGTGAAGCTGAACGTGGAGCAGTGGCGAAAGGAGAAGGAAAGGGAGGAAAGCAGAGCTCAATATGCGGCTAAGAACAACAGCACCGCTGCACCTCAGGGAGCCGCAACAACGCAGCCTGACAATGCAGGGACACCGCAGGAAGGCTATGCAGGAGCACAGCAGGACGAATACACCGACCACATCGAGGAAGCTATTCCAAGCGTAAACGACATACCTATACAGCAGATGCAGAGCACGAATGCGCAGGACGAGGCACGCGAGCGACTCATCATACAGACCATTCTGAAGCACGGCGAAGCCATCATCTGCAACATTGAGGAGGAGGACGGAAGCCTGCGACCACTGACGGTACTGGAGTTCGTCTACTACTCGCTTGCCGAAGAGAATATAATACTGAGCACCCCACTATACCAGAGGGTGCTGCAGATAGGATTCGAACACATACACGACAATGGGTTCTGTGCCGAGAGATTCTTCCTGAACCACCCCGAACCGGAAATCAACCGTATGGCTGGCGACCTGTGCGTGGAGCGCGAACAACTCAGCAAGTTTCACACAAGGGGCAACGAGAACGGTGAGGAGATGGACTACGAAGAACTGATGAACCTGGTGGGACACGTGCTGACCGACTACAAGCTGAATCTGGTGAAGAACCAGAAGCAGATGCTGATGCAACAGATGCGCGACCCAGAGGTGCTGAAGGACCGCACAAGGTGTCGTGCCCTGATGGAAGAGCTTCAGGCAATAAAAGTGAAAGAAAGTGAACTGGCAAAGGCATGTGGCGACCGAGTGATTGTCTAAAGAAGGACGCCACAATGCAGAATCAATAATAGTAGTTTATCTTACTGCGGACTATGCTCGAACTGTTGAACTGAGCTCGAACCTGAGTGAGCATAGCCTCAGCATCCTCGCGGTTCTTATAGTCACCGACACTGCATATCCAGTGGGGTGAGTTGAAGTAGACATAGGCATTGACATCGGGGAAGTATGTCTTGAAACGTCGTGCCAGTGCCTTTACTGCAGCCTTGTCCTTGGCTGTGTTTCCCGCCATGTAAATCTGGATTCTGTAACCGTTGACACGGATGTGAGGACCAGAGTTCTTGACAGGCTGAGTATCCGTCATGCTCAATGTGTCCTGAGGATTAACCCTGGATGCAGATGCAGTCGTGCCTGCCGACGAAGCAGACTTTACGCCGGTAACAAGTTCCTCGATGTCATTGTCATGGTGAACAATGACGACAGCACCGTTAGCAGACTTCTGCTTGAGCTTGTCGGTAAACTTTCCCTGGGCCATGCCCCAGATGGGGCACAGCATCAGGAAAAGAAATATGATTTTTCTCATTAGTTCCATGCGTCAATGATACCCTTGAAGTCTGCGCACTTGAGAGCAGCACCACCAATAAGACCACCGTCAACGTCTGGCTTAGAGAAGATCTCCTTAGCGTTGCTTGGCTTGCAAGAACCACCGTAGAGGATAGAAATCTCCTCGGCAGCCTTCTCACCGAAACGACCAGCGATGACGCCACGGATGAATGCGTGCATATCCTGTGCCTGCTCTGCAGTAGCTGTCTTACCAGTACCGATAGCCCAAACTGGCTCGTAAGCAAGGATTACGTTAGAGAGCTGCTCCTCTGTAAGGTCGAAGAGACTGTCTGCCAACTGGCCGCCTACTACCTCGTTCTGCTTGTTAGCCTCGCGCTCCTCGAGAACCTCACCGATGCAGAAGATTACCTTCAGGCCGTTAGCCAATGCCAGGTTAACCTTCTCCTTGAGAATCTCTGCTGTCTCGCCATAGTATGCACGACGCTCTGAGTGACCGAGGATTACATACTGTGCACCTGTGCTCTTAACCTGTGAAGCGCTAACCTCGCCAGTGTAAGCACCCTTCTCCTTGTCTGCGCAGTTCTCAGCACCAAGACCGATTACTGTACCCTCTGTGATACCAGCAACAGTTGCAAGGTGAATGAATGGTGTGCAGATGATAACATCGCAATTTGGCTTCTCTGCTGCCAAAGCTTCCTTAAGTTCAGTAGCCAATGCTACGCCCTCCTGCAGGTTGAGGTTCATCTTCCAGTTACCTGCAACGATCTTCTTTCTCATTTTTCTTGATCTGTTTAATAGTTTAACAATTATTGTTCTTTGAGTTTTCTTTTCGAGTATATTTCTTCTTCTGAGTATGTACGCCACGAAGAGCCAGATGCGGTCGAGCGATGTGACTATCAACAGAGGCAGCACGAACCAGAGAAAGAGCCTGAGCACAACCTTCAGTTCGCCGTCGGGATTGAGCGAACCCAGCGAGATTTGTTCGAGCGGCTTACTGTCCTCGTCCAGTTCCGGCATCTCGTTGTGCGACCACTTGTTGTAGACCACCCCACCCTTGAGCAGCATCAGTCCCGGATTGGAACGCACCATGGTCTTCAGTGTCAGCTCGTCGGTGTGGCAGAAGCTGTATTCCGCTCCGGTCATGTCCCTCCAACGGCTGATGATGGAATCGTTGCTGCTGGTGAGACACAGAAACCTGTACCCTTGTGCGAGCGAATACTCGTAGATGTTGTTATAGGCATCCATGCTGCCATCGTCTGCAGTACTGAGGTCGGGTGCTATGAGCAGGAACACGTAGTTCTGGTCGCCAAGCACCTCCTGGGTGATGTCCTCGCCGGTATCCTGGGTGTACATCTGCAGATTGTCGATGACGGGCAATTCGACATCGCCCACCACCTCGGTCTTGCTGTCCACAAAGGTCCATGTGCTGTCGGGGTATTCCTCGAGCGTGAACCACTGCTGCGTGCCGTCCTTCTCCATCAGGAAGGTTGTCTCGTACTCCAGGTCCTCGGGATCCTGCATCAGTTCGGCAAGATTGTTACCTATCCTGTAGGGACGAAAGTCGATGACAGGGAGTTTCCACAGGCAGAACATTGCCAGCAGGATGACGAACGCCTGAGAGTACATCAGTACTATCCACTGGCGTACCTCGCTGATGAGTCGTGGCTGACGCTCGTGGTAGAAGACCAGCACAGCCGAGCATGCCAGCAAGAACACGTTCTTGAAGAATGTCTGCCAGTTGGTCAGTATGATGGCATCGCCAAAGCATCCGCAGTCGGAAACGGGGTCGGCAATTGCAAGATACAGTGTCAGCGGCGTGAACACGCACATGAAAGCCATAGCCATGCGTGCGGTGACACGTCGGAAGATGCCGAAGAGCACACAGAAACCTATTCTGAACTCGATGCAAGCCAGTGCCACCGACATCACTATCGAGATGATGTGTGGAGCGAGCGCCCCAAAATGGAAGGCAGCTGCATAGTCCTGAATCTTGTACGCCGTTCCCGAAGGATCGATAATCTTGGTTATGCCCGACAGAAGAAATGCCACTGCAACGCAAAGGCGGCAGACGTTAACCAGCACTCCTATCAGTCTCTCCTTCATAACTACGGCAAAACAATTCCTAATCCCTCCAGACTGCACACACGGCACCTGTCACCATTACTCTGTCACTCTGTCTCGTCTTCGAATGTAAGCTTTATCAGACCGAAGACGGCGTAATTCATCATATCCATATAGTTTGCATCGATGCCCTCCGACACCAATGTCCCTCCGTCGAGGGATTCTATCTGCTTTGTCCTGAATATCTTCATCAGAATCAGGTCGGTATAGCTGCTTACACGCATGGAGCGCCACGCCTCGTCATAGTCGTGGTTCTTGCGAAGCATCAGGGCAAGCGACTCCTGCGCATGCTTGTCGTATGCCTTCAGTGCGTCCTCGGCACTCATGGCGTCGGCAGTGTCGGCAAAGCCCAGTTCCAGCTGTATCAGACCGACGATGGCATAGTTTACGATAGCGACGAACTCTGGGCGTATGCCCTCGTCAACCAGTGACACACCCTTAGTCTCGAGACTGCGGATACGGTTTGCCTTGATGTATATCTGGTCTGTGACGCTGCTCGGTCTCATTATTCGCCACGCTGCGCCATAGTCGTGCAGTTTCTTTGCAAAAAGGCTGCGGCACTCTGCCATTATCTGTTCAAATTGCTCCTGTGTAGTCATGCTAAACGGTAATTCCTTCTACAATTGATTACAAAAGTACACCTTTTTTATTTATAATACAAAAAAAAGGTATAAAAAAAGGTCTGTCACAAAATGACAGACCAATTTATCCTTGTTTTGTACTACTTACGAGTATCTCAGTATCTGACCAAGACGCAAGGTCGAGGTCTTCTTGATGCGGTTCAGCTTGCAGAGCTTATCCACTGTGGTGTGGTACTTGCGTGCAATGCCCGAGAGTGTGTCGCCCTGCTTAACAGAGTGAACCTTCTTGCGGATGGTCTCCTTCTTCTCGCGTGCCTGAGCCTTCTTGTCGACTGCAGGAACCTCGATTACCATTGCCTCTGTTGCTGCCACGTTGTCGTTGGCTGCAAGAACGCCCACTGCATTTGCCGTCACAGTAGCAGGAGATGCCATGTGAACTGGTGCATCAGCATGGTGTGCACCGCCGATGAGGGTGTGATTGCCGTTGGATCTGTAGACGTAGAAGTCTGCCAAGGCATCCTGTACCTCGAAGTTGAAGAGAACCTCAGGGTCGATGCACTCGCCCAGAAAACGTGTCTCGAAGTGAAGGTGCGAACCCGTTGAACGACCGGTGTTACCGCCGAGTCCGATAGGCTCGCCGGCACGCACGTCCTGATTCTCCCTTACGAGATGCTTGGACATGTGTCCGTAGACGGTCTCCAGACCATTGTTGTGACGTATGATGACATAGTTACCATAACCCCTTCTGTCGTATGCCACGATGCGAATCTTACCGGTGAAGGCAGCACGGATGGTGTCGCCCACATAAACCTTGATGTCGGTACCATAATGGTTACGTCCGAATGACGAACGGTAACCATAATGAGACGTGACCAAGCGGCTTTCGCATGGCATACAGAAATGACGAAGGTCTATCTTGAACTCACTTGGCATACTCACGCCGTAGTTACGGCCATGCTCATTGTTCCACTCTGGATAAAGGGACATCCCTGAGGTTTCCATTCTGTAATCGGGCAGGATTCGATGTAGACTTATTGAATCGATGGCCCTCATACGTCTGTCGACAGGTGCCTGACGAGCCAACAAGTCCTGTGCGCTCACAGGAATGCTCATCAAGCCTACCATTGCCGTCAAAAGTATCTTCTTTAATATCATGATTTTGCTGTATGTTAATATCAGTTAGTCAGTCGCAGCATCCAAAGGATTAATCGCGGTTATGCTCGTCGGGAGCATAGAGGCGGTCGAGGTTGCATGCGCCGAAGTCGAATATCTCACCATCCTTGAAGAAACGCTTCAACTCATCGTAAGCGGTGTGAGGGCCATCGCTGGCGTGAACCACATTCTGCTGGTTGCTGACACAATAGTCGCCACGGATGGTGCCGGGAGCGGCGTTGCGTCCGTTGGTTGTACCTGCCATCATACGTACGACGCGGATAGCATCTACGCCCTCTATTGCCATTGCGACAACAGGAGTTGCAGTCATTGAATCCTTGAGAGACTGGAAGAAAGGCTTCTCCTTAAGGTGCGAATAGTGCTCGTCGAGAATCTCGTCGTTCAACTGCATCATCTTCATACCGATGATACGCAAGCCACGCTTCTCGAAACGGGTTATAATCTCTCCCATCAACTGACGCTGAATGATGCCGGGCTTAAGCAATACAAGTGTTCTTTCCATAATGGTAAATATTGTTTTCGGTGGTTGAATAATGACAAATTGTCAGATTTTCGGTGCAAAGTTACAACAAAAATATGACAAATCAAATATAAAAGGGCATTTTTTACATATTTAACTCCCCTAATTGTCAAAGCTATTTAACGATTCGACAAAATGGAAACAAATTTGAGGAAGATAAGGGAGGAGAAAGGGAGGGTGGTTCTCACGATATGGAAGACCAGTCCTGCTGGTCCTTGCCGAGTTGCGAAAGACGCTGCCAGCACAGGGCATATTCGGGTTTGTCGTGGTTGGGGTCGTTGTCGATCACACCCCTCGCCAGGTCGCGCGCCTGCTGAACAATCTGTCCGTCGCGGGCAAGGTTTGCCACGCGGAGGTCGAAGGCGGTGCCGCTCTGCTGGGTACCCTCGATGTCGCCAGGACCACGGAACTTGAGGTCTGCCTCGGCTATCTCGAAACCGTCGTTCGTCTCGGTCATAATCTGAATGCGCTTGCGTGTCTCGGAACTGAGTTCGTAGCCGGTGACGAGGATACAGAACGACTGGTCGGCACCACGTCCCACACGTCCTCGCAACTGGTGGAGCTGCGCCAGCCCGAAGCGCTCGGCATTCTCGATGACCATGACGCTGGCATTGGGCACGTTAACGCCGACCTCGATGACCGTAGTGGCAACGAGTATCTGCGTTTCGCCACTGGCAAAACGCTGCATTTCAGCCTCTTTGTCTGCCGCTTTCATCTTGCCGTGCACTCGGCTTATCTTCAGGTCGGGAAACGCCTCGCATAGTTGCTCGTATCCATCTTCGAGGTTCTTGAGGTCCATCTTCTCGCTCTCGGTGATGAGGGGATAGACCACGTAAACCTGACGGCCAAGGTCGATCTGCTGGCGGATGCCACTGTAGAGTGTCTTGACATGGGTGTCGTAATGATGGACCGTAAGGATGGGCTTGCGTCCGGGCGGCAGTTCGTTGATGACAGACACGTCGAGGTCACCGTAGAGTGTCATGGCGAGGGTGCGCGGTATGGGTGTGGCAGTCATGACCAACACATGCGGCGGAACCACGTTCTTACGCCACAGTCGCGCTCTCTGGGCAACACCGAAGCGGTGCTGCTCGTCGATGACGACAAAGCCGAGATTCTTGAAGATAACATTCTCCTCGATAACGGCATGTGTACCGACGAGGATGTTCACGTCACCATTCTCCAATCCTTCGAGCACCGACTTGCGTCGCTTTCCCTTTACCATACCGGTAAGCAGTTCCACCCTCACCGGCATGTCGCCGAGGAAGTTTCGAAAGGTCTCGAGATGCTGTTCGGCAAGTATCTCGGTAGGTGCCATGATGCACGTCTGCAGTCCGTTGTCGATGGCAAGGAGCATGACCATCAGTGCCACGAGAGTCTTGCCGCTGCCCACGTCGCCCTGAAGAAGGCGGTTCATCTGGCGTCCACTCTTCATGTCAGCCTGTATCTCCTTGATGACACGCTGCTGGGCGCCTGTAAGCGTAAAGGGAAGGTGGTTGTGGAAGAAGTCGAGAAAGATATCGCCGACACGTGGGCATGGAATGCCGTGCACCTCCCTCTGCCTGTCCTGAGTGAACTTTAGTATATTGAGCTGGATGTAGAAGAGTTCCTCGAGCTTGAGCCTGTAGGTGGCACGGCTCAGTGCGTCTGCCGACTGTGGATAGTGCATGCAGCGTATCGCCTCGTCACGGCTCATCAGCATGTTGCGCTCAACGATGGTCTGGGGCAGCGTCTCGGGTATGGGGTACTTGAGCATGCTGAACGCCGTGTTGGTCATACCCTCGATGAAGCGCGACGTGGCACCGCGTTTGCGTGCCTTCTCGGGAATGGGGTAATAAGGCTGCATGCCCATGGTACTGAGGGTGAGCGACGACGCATCATCGATGTCGGGATGCATTATCTGGAAACGCCCGTTGAAATAGCCAGGTTTGCCAAAGACAATATACTCCTTATTTACCTTGTAGTTTTTGGAGACGTACTGCAGACCGTTGAACCACACGAGGTCGAGTATGCCGTGACCGTCGGTAAAATGAGCCACGAGGCGTTTCTTTCTGCCGACGCCCTCTTCCTCGAAACTCAGAATCTTGCCCTTGAGCTGTACAAAAGGCATATCGACCGACAACTCGTGAATATAGTACAGACGAGTTCGGTCGATATGCTTGAAAGGAAAATATAGGATAAGGTCTTGCACCGTGTGCAATCCCATCTCCTCGCCATAGAGTTTGGCACGCGACGGGCCAACACCAGGCAGATATGTTATGTCACTGTCTAAAGTCAGCAAATGATTCATGCCAGTTCGGAGTAAATCATGCCGTCGCGCAGTGGCTGCACCTTCTCCTTGCCAAGGAAGTGCTCGGCAATGGCATAACCGAACTCGAAGGCTGCGGCAGGACCCTTGCCAGTAATAAACTGACCGTCCTTCTCGACCAAGGCACCGGTGTAGGTGGCACCCTCGAGGTTGCTCTCCATGCCTGGATAGCAGGTAGCCTTGAGACCCTTGAGCAAGCCCATGTGTCCGTATACCATTGGTGCGGCACAGATGGCAGCCAGCGGTTTGCCTGCATCGTAGAGTTCCTTGATGCCTGCGCGCAAGTCCTCGCACGCATCGAGGTTGGTTGAGCCTGGCAGTCCGCCTGGCAGAACAATCATCTCGGCATCGTCAAAGTCGACAGCCGGAAGAATCCTGTCGGCAAGCACTGGTACGTTGTGCGAGCCTACCACCACCTGATTGTCTGTAATGGAAACTGTTTCTACCTCAATGCCCGCTCTGCGCAGAATGTCCAGCGGAGCAAGTGCCTCGACCTCCTCGAAGCCTTCAGCCAAGAAAATATAAATCATAATTGTATATTACGTTGATTGGTTTTCAGTTGATTAGCAAGTAGTCAACGGAAGTTAACAGAAGTTGTCGCTTCGCACGCAGTGCAGAAGAACTCCCATTTAACTGGAGCTTGCGAAAGTTTAACTACTTATTACTGTCACTTAAGGCATGCCAGATAGCGACGGATGGTCTCCTCGAGACCAAGATAGAGGGCATCGCAGATGAGGGCGTGGCCTATGCTCACCTCGTCTATATAGGGCATACGGGTGTGCATGTACTCAAGGTTCTCCAGACTGAGGTCGTGTCCGCAGTTGAGACCGAGACCGAGGGTCTTTGCCTTCTCGCCGGCAGCCACGAAGGGTGCTATCGCCTCCTCGCGTCCATTGGGATAGTTGGTAGCATAGGGTTCGGTGTAGAGTTCCACGCGGTCGGCACCTGTCCTTGCCGCCCACTCTACCATCTCGGTGTCGGCGTCGACGAAAATGCTGACGCGGATGCCCTTCTCGTGAAAGCGGTCGGTGACTTCGGTCAGGAAGTCAATGTTGGTCTTCGTGTCCCAACCGTGATTGCTTGTTATCTGGTCGTGACTGTCAGGAACGATGGTTACCTGGTTGGGTACTGACTTCAGCACCAAGTCTACAAAGGAAGGAATGGGGTTGCCCTCGATATTGAATTCTGTTGCAAGATTGGGGCGAAGGTTGATAACATCCTGATAGCGGATGTGACGCTCGTCTGGGCGAGGATGTACAGTGATTCCCTGTGCTCCGAAACGCTCGCAATCAAGTGCCACCTTCAGTATGTCTGGGTTGTTGCCACCCCTTGCATTACGAATTGTGGCAACTTTATTGATGTTAACACTTAATTTTGTCATTTCCTACAAATTATTTGTTATGATGGTGGCAAAGTTAATAAAAAAAATGTAATTTTGCACCAAATAAAGACATTAAATGAACAGAATCCTACGTTTTGTTATCTTCGGCAATGTATACCAAGCAAAAAAATCTTTAGCCGTACAGAAGTTGCTCTGTCAGCTGGAGGAGCGCAAGGCAGAGATACTCATCGACAAGTCGTTCTACGAATATCTCGTAGACGGACTGAAACTGAACATTCAGCCACACGGCTTGATCGAGGGCAATGACTTTGACGCTGACTTTGCCGTAAGCATGGGAGGAGACGGAACGTTCCTCGAGGCCGCATCGAGAGTGGGCGACAAGCGCATCCCCATCATCGGCATCAACACCGGCCGACTGGGTTTCCTTGCCGACGTCACAGCCGACGAGATAGATTCTGCCATTGAGTGCATCTACAACCAGGACTTCCAGATTGACGAGCGCAGCGTGCTCAGGGTGCAATACTCTGACGGTCAGCCCGAAAGTTACCCATACGCCCTCAACGAGGTGGCGGTTTTGAAGCGCGACAACTCGTCGATGATAAGCATACGCATCTGCATCGACAGGGAATACCTGACCACCTATCAGGCAGACGGCATCATCATCAACACGCCCACGGGCTCCACAGGATATGCGCTGTCTGTAGGCGGACCAATAACGGTACCTCACAGCCACACCTTCGGCATAGTACCCGTTGCACCTCACAGCCTTAACGTGCGACCCATCACCATCTACGACGACGTGGAGGTGGAACTTACCGTCGAGAGCCGCAGCCACCAGTTTCTGGTTGCCATCGACGGCAGAAGCGAGTCCTGCCAGGAAGACATCAAACTAAAGATTACACGCGCCCCCTACCCCATCTGCGTAGTCAAGAGACCCAGCACATCGTTCTTCAAGACACTGCGCAACAAACTGATGTGGGGAAGCGATGTCAGAGAAGCATAAACCTAACCGGGAATTGAACACACTCAACATAATAAAGTGGTTCTGGAACACCAGTAAGTCGTACAGATTCCAGGCATGTCTCAACGCTTTCATCGGAGTGTTGAAGGTTGCCATCGACTTTGCATTCATAGCCACCACAAAACTCGCCATCGACATAGCCACAGGACGCAGCGACAAATCGCTCAATCTTGCCATCGCACTGCTCATAACCGTCATCCTCAGCCAGATAGCCATCGGATTCTGCCGAAAATGGATTGCAGCACTGCTGGGCGTAAGGGCACAGAACAGAATGCAGCACCAGTTGTTCAAGAGACTGATGAACAGCGAATGGCGAGGACTTGACAACCGTCACAGCGGCGATGTGCTGAACCGACTCGAGCGCGATGTGAGCGACGTGACAACGGTAATAACCGACACTCTTCCTTCTGCCATATCGGTAGGCGTCCGACTCATCGGCGCATTCCTCTACCTCTACACGATGGATGCCATGCTGGCTTGCCTCATAATGGTAATAGTTCCCTTGTTTATCCTGCTGAGCAAACTGTATATCAAGAAGATGAGGGACATAACGCGCGAGGTAAGGCAGACTGACAGCAAGATTCAGAGCATCCTGACCGAAAGCGTGCAGCACAGGATGGTGCTCAAGACTCTGGAGCGCACCAACACGATGGCAGACAGACTGGCAAGAACGCAGAGCGAGTTGCGCAAGCAGGTGAGAGACCGTACCATCTTTTCCTCCTTCTCGGGCACGCTGCTCAACGTGGGCTTCGCCACCGGATACCTCGTCACCTTCATCTGGGGAGTGGGCAGACTGCACGACGGCACCATCACATACGGTATGATGACTGCATTCATTCAACTTGTGGGTCAGATACAGGGACCATTCCGCGAAATGACACGCTTCGTGCCCATCATCGTCGGCTCGCTGACTGCAGGCGAGCGACTCATGGAACTGGAGGAGACTCCGCTGGAGATGTCAGGTCGCAACATAAAGTTCAACGGCAGCACTGGCATTCGCATCAACAACGTCACCTATGCCTACGACCCGGAGAAACGAACGATTCTGAAGAACCTCACCTACGACTTCCCACCCGGTTCGACAACTGCCATTCTGGGCGAGACGGGAGCAGGAAAGACTACACTGATACGTCTCATCCTGGCACTCATACGTCCGCAGGAGGGTTCCATTGAGATGTACACGAACAAGGCATCCGTTGAAAACGAAAGCAATACGGATGCAAATGTGAGCAAGGCAAACGAAAGCAATGCGGATGCTGAAAAAGGGAGCGGAACCACACCGGAGTCGGTCGTAGTATCGCCACTGACACGCTGCAACACGGTCTACGTGCCTCAGGGCAACACGCTCTTCAGCGGCACCATCCGCGACAACCTTCTGCTGGGCAACCCCAAAGCCACGGAGGAAGACATGCGATGGGCGCTCGAATGTGCCTGCGCCGACTTCGTCCTGCAGAAGGAGGACGGACTCGACATCCTATGCGGCGAACAGGGACAGGGCATGAGCGAGGGACAGGCTCAGCGCATCTCCATCGCACGCGCGCTATTAAGAAAAGGTAACATCCTGCTTTTGGACGAGGCAACCAGCGCCCTCGACATGGAAACAGAGAAACGCCTGCTCAACAACCTTACCACCATGCTCGACAAACAGCAAACCATCATCTTCATTACCCACAGAATGGCTGTCGTCGACCACTGCAACCAGGTACTGAAACTCGCACGTAACTAAAAGTTTGTGTGATGCACGGCACTTAATATAAAAGGGATCGCGTCTGTTACTTTCGACACGATCCCCTTTTTTATAACTCACGCTGCGTGATTCTCTTTTACTCGTCCTCTGGCTCTGGAGCAATCTCTTCGGCGGGTCTGCCTGCCATGGCAGCACTGATTTTCTGAGAGATTTCGTCGCACAACTCTGGGTTGTCTGCCAAGACACGCTTCAGGGCATCGCGACCCTGACTGATGCGGCTGCCATCGTAGCTGAACCACGAACCTGCCTTCTGGATGATGCCGAACTCAACACCGAGGTCTGCCACCTCGCCTATCTTGCTGATACCCTCGCCGAAACTAATCTCGAACTCTGCCTTGCGGAATGGAGGTGCCACCTTGTTCTTGATGACCTTGACGCGCACCTGGTTGCCGATAGGTGTGTCACCGTCCTTCAGCGTTGTAACCTTGCGGATGTCGAGGCGAACACTCGAATAGAACTTCAGGGCGTTACCACCGGTTGTTGTCTCGGGGTTGCCGAACATTACACCAATCTTCTCGCGCAACTGGTTGATGAAGATACATGTTGTCTTGGTCTTCGAGATGGTGGAGGTGAGCTTGCGCAATGCCTGGCTCATAAGACGAGCCTGCAGACCCACCTTGTTGTCGCCCATGTCACCCTCTATCTCTGCCTTTGGAGTTAAGGCAGCCACAGAGTCGATGACGATGATGTCGATGGCACTCGAACGTATCAGTTGGTCGGCTATCTCGAGTGCCTGTTCGCCGTTGTCGGGCTGGCTTATCCACAGGTTGTCGACGTCTACGCCCAACTTCTGTGCATAGAAACGGTCGAAAGCATGCTCGGCGTCGATAAACGCTGCTATGCCGCCCTGCTTCTGAGCCTCTGCGATGGCGTGGATTGCCAGTGTTGTCTTACCGGAACTCTCGGGACCAAAAATCTCGATGATACGTCCCTTTGGATAACCGCCTACGCCGAGCGCATGGTTCAGTGCAAGCGAACCTGTGGGGATGACCTCCACGTTCTCTATCTTGTCATCGCCAAGCTTCATTACCGAACCCTTGCCGAAGTCCTTCTCAATCTTGCTCATTGCCTCCATCAAGGCCTTCATCTTCAGCGCCTTTGGATCGAGGTTCTCTGTCACAATTTCCTTCTTAGCCATTTTAAGCCCCTCTCCCCAGCCCTCCCCCAAATGGGAGGGAGTGATTACGTCTGCTCTTATGTTTCCGCAGATGACTGCACGAGGGGGTGTACAGTGTTTCTAAATGTAACTTTTCCTCCCATTTGGGGGAGGTGTCGCATGGCGGCGGAGAGGGGCATCAGAGCTCCAGGTCGCCGTCGTGAATCTCGTGCCAGGGCAAACCCTGCTTGTTCAACTGCTCCATGAATGGATCTGGGTCAAACTCCTCTACGTTATGCACGCCTGGCTTGTTCCAGAGGCCCTTGAAGAACATCATGGCACCAATCATGGCTGGCACACCGGTGGTGTAGCTTACGCCCTGCATGCCTGTCTCCTCGAACGCTGCCTGGTGCGAGCAGTTGTTATATACATAATAGGTGTGCTCCTCGCCACCGCGCAAACCACGGATGCGGCAGCCGATGCTGGTCTCGCCGTCGTAGTTCTGACCGAGGTCCTGTGGGTTGGGCAGTACAGCCTTGAGGAACTGCAGTGGCACAATCTTTACAACCTCGTCGCCCGAACCGTCGGCCTTGGGTGCCTTGTACTCCACCTCGTCGATGCGAGCCATGCCGATGTTCTGGATGACGTCGAGATAGTTGAGA
This sequence comes from uncultured Prevotellaceae bacterium, assembly GCA_945833925.1. GTDB lineage: Bacteria > Bacteroidota > Bacteroidia > Bacteroidales > Bacteroidaceae > Physcousia. The sequence continues at coordinate 87,199 of CAMAFX010000001.1, read as the reverse complement.
TACTGCTGGCCGAATGTCATCCAGAAGCGTGCACGCTTGATGGTTGGATAGTTGATGACAAGGCTCTCTATCTCCTCATGATGAAGCAGGTAGCTCTCCTTGGGACCGATATTGGGATAGTTTAGAGGCTTGTGAATCTCCATTGGTTCAGTCTCGATGTACTTGCCGTTCTCGTAGTACAAGCCCTTCTGGGTAATCTCGCGGATATTGATTTCTGGGTTGAAGTTTGTCGCGAATGCCTTGTGGTGATTGCCGGCGTTGCAGTCAACGATGTCGAGGTACTGAATCTCGTCGAAGTGATGCTTTGCTGCATAGGCTGTATAGATGCTCGTCACACCTGGGTCGAAACCGCAGCCCAGGATGGCACAGAGTCCTGCCTTCTCGAAGCGCTCGCGGTAAGCCCACTGCCATGAGTATTCGAAGTGAGCCTCATCCTTGGGCTCGTAGTTTGCAGTGTCCATATAGTTGCAACCAGTCTGCAGACATGCCTCCATGATGGCAAGATCCTGATAGGGAAGAGCAAGGTTGAGCACCATCTCGGGCTTGTAGTCGCTCATCAGAGCCACAAGCTGCTCCACGCTGTCGGCATCCACCTGTGCCGTAGTCACATTGGTGCCGTACTTCTTGTTGAGCACCTCTGCCAATGCCTTGCACTTGCTTTCTGTGCGGCTGGCAATCTTTACCTCAGTAAAAATGTCCTTGTTCTGTGCCACCTTGTGTGCAGCTACAGTAGCAACACCTCCGGCACCGATAATCAAAAGTCTACCCATGATTTATGTTTTTTTCTTTTTATACTTTATATTGCAAAGATACACAAAATTATAATATATAGCCGCACTATCGGCGAATTATTTCAAAAAAAAGAGTGCTGCTCCACCGGCGAGCAGCACTCTATGTCGTTGCGACTATGTTTCGAAAGTTACTTTACAACCTTCTTGCCGTCAATGATGACGATGCCCTTCTTAGCAACACCGGCACGGCGACCCGAGAGGTCGTATGCCACACCGCTCTTCTTGTCTGCCTTTACAGTGCCTACAGCAGTTGTCTTGCCATTCAGGCTGACGAGCTCTGCGCCCTGGGCTGTCTCGTAGGTTGTGTTGAACTTGGTCAGCACGCCGAAGAAAACAACCTCGTAGCCAAGCTTCAGCTGGTCTTCAGATGTAAACTTCTCGCCACCGAAGTCATAGCCACGGTAGATTTCGAACTGAGGTGCTGTCGTTGTGCCGTCAGAACTGATGAAGAATGTAGCGTTACCGAAACCAGTGTCTATAATCTTGTCCTTGTAGGTGTCGCAGATTATACCCTTCACATAGACCTTCTTGCCGAGATCGCTCTTTGGGTCGTCGATGAGTTCGATGCACTTCTCTGGCGAGTAAGCGGTCTCGAGTGTGTTCGAGATGTCGTTCAGAGTTGGTCTGTCGTCCGAGCCAGCCTCGATGTTACCATCTACTTCAATTGAAGCGATACAGAACTGCCCTGCCTTCTCAGCGCCATCACTACCGTAAACAGCTTTTTCGCCAACTGTAAGGGTGACGGAGCTTGCACTACCTGTCCAGGTCACCAGCGAGTTATTCATGTCAATCGTCACCGAACCAGTACTTGCGGTAATCTCTGCCTGTTTCTTCAAAGCCTGTGCCGAGAGATGGAAACGGATTGCGGTCATCTCGCTCTTCTCAGAGGCAGCAAGTGTCAGACTGCCCTTTGCATAGACACGAAGGTCGTTGTACTTACTATTTACGGTTGGATTTGTTGCACCGTCGTTCTTCTCGGCAGTAAGTGTGATGCCGTTAGACCAGTACGAGATGGTTGCTGCGCCTATGCCGCTCCATTCAGTCTGGCTTGTCCATGTGATTTCAGTTCCTGCATAGCACATTGTAGATGCTACTGCAGCAAAAAGCGTGAGTAAAAGTTTCTTCATAAACAACTGTTTTTAATTAAGATTTGTTTTTGTTTCTTATTCTCACGGCAAAGTTACAAATAAATAATGAATAACATCAAACTTTTCCAAATATATTCGCCACAGAAGGGTAAAATTTAACAACTTTGCATCATCAGAAGCCGCCGCCGAAGCCGCCACGGCCACCGCCCATACCGTTGCCACCGCCGAAGCCACCCTGACCACCCATGCGCTGACCGCCGAAGCCCTGGCCGCCCTGCTGACCAGAACCGCCTCTCTGGCGCTGCTGAGCGAAGATCACATAGAGTTGCTGGGCTGTGTACTTGCCGCTGCCCATGAACGCTGCCAGATACTTCTTGGTGATGTCCATGCGCTTCTGCATCTGGTCTATCGCAGTCTCCTGCTGCTTCAAGCTCTCTGTTATCTTTGCGTAGCACTCCTCGTCGCTCATCTTCTCAGGGTCTACCTGCTCATCGCGGTTACGACGCTGCTGGTTGTCGCCCTGCACCTCCTGCAATTCCTGCTGGTACTTGGTGTACTCCTCCATGAACGCCTTCTTTGCCTCGTCATCGAGCTTCATGTCCTTTGCCAGACGCTCGCCCTGACGCTGTATCATCTCTGCACGACGCTGTGCAATCTCCTCTGCACTCATACGCTGGCGCTGAGCACTCACTGTTGTTGCGCAGGCCATCATCATGACCACTGCAACACAAATCACCTTCTTCATAATTATAAGAATTAAAAGTTAAAAAATAAAATTTAGGTCAAGAGTTGAGAGTCAAGCGTTGAAAGACAAAAGTCAAGCGTTGATAGACAAGTGTCAAGAACAAGAGACCTCCCCACCCTTCATCTATATTGACGAAGGATGAAGAAAAAGGTTTAAGGTAATTAGCAGCTTTTGCTCGCATCAGTATATTGTATTCCTTCATATTCTTTTTGCTCTGCAAATTTTGCACCCAAAGAGACGAATAAGTTTTGAATATTCAAAGAAATGGACTACATTTGCAACCCATAAACTTTGCAACAATACAAAACAATGGAATATCTATCTAAGGAATGCTACGATAACCTGGTTGCCGAACTGAACGAACTCATCAACGTGGAACTTCCCAAGGTGAAGGACGAGATTGCGGAAGCTCGCGACAAGGGCGACCTCAGCGAGAACTTCGAATACCACGCAGCCAAGCGCAAGCAGGGCAAACTGCTGGGCAGGATTCGCTTCAAGCAGCGTGTGCTGCAGTACGCCCGTGTCATGGACACCTCGCATCTCGACAGCGAGACGGTCGGTCTCTTCCGCAAGGTGGAAATCACCAACGTGGACACCAACACCACCATGTCATACAGCATCGTCAACCCACACGAGGCAAACCTGCGCGAGGGAAAGATTTCCATCAAGTCACCCATCGCACAGTCGCTGCTCGGCAAGAAAAGCGGCGACGTTGTAGAGGTGCAGGTGCCATCAGGTCTGGTGAAACTGAAAATCGGCGCCATCTGTCTGATGGACGAGACGCAGTGACCTTCCTCTATTGTTTGCCCTGCAGACTCTCCTCTATCTGGCGGATCATCTCGTCGTTGGCACGTTGCATCTTGAAGAAGAAGGTAAGGCCACGGATGGCACCGATGACTGCGCCGATGGACATTCCGATAGCCATGGGGTGACGCATGGCAGGTTCCAACTTAGGGAACATCTCCCAAACCATCCAAGGTACCCATACAAACAACAGTAATGCAAATCCTGCCAGGAGTTGAATCAAACGCATCCTCTTCATCCTGACAAGGCGGACAAGGGCGTCGGACAGATTGGCAGAGAAATCCCTCTCATCCATGCGGTTGACCAGATATTCTGCCGACATAGAGCCGATGAACATAAGGATGGTGAATGCCACGAAATAAGGCGAGAGGTTCCACAGGTAGCCCACAAAGCACCATGCCACTATGCCAAAGATACCAATTACTATCACACGCCAAACAATGTTGTGAACAGAGCGCATCTTACCCTTAAGCGAGTCATGCAGAAGTTGCTCGTTAAGCGTTGATTCCTGGTCAAGACGCCTTTTCAGTTCGCTGAGCTGATTGCGCATTTCATCAAGTTCGTTTATATTATCCATACTTCCTTTATCATTTAATAGTTACGATTTCTTTAATTGCTCACGGATGCGGACGAGACGCACACCAACGTTCTTGGCACTGATGCCCACGATGGCACCGATGTCATCGTAGCTGAGATCTTCCAACCACAACAGAACGATTGCACGGTCGAAAGGCTGCAGTTTCATGATGCGACTGTGCAGCAGTTCCGTCTGATGGTTGTTCGTGTCTGACTCGTCAAACAAGTTGATGCCGTCCATAATCTGGCTGCTTTTCCTCGTCTTCTTCTTGCGCTCAATGCTGATGCAGCAGTTCAAAGCCACGCGATAGACCCATGTCCGCTCATCGCTTTCGCCGCGGAATTTCTCCCATCCCTGCCAGAGGCGTATCAGCACCTCCTGGAAGAGATCGTTAACCTCATCCTGATTATTAGAGAACATGTAGCACACGGTATATATTGTGCTTCGTTGCCTCTTTATGAGATTCGTAAATGCTTGTTCGTTATATTCCATCTTTGTTCTTGTTTTTAAGAGCTCTTCAATCATTAGACGCAAAAGCAATGCCACAAACTACACTTCTTCTTCACTTTTTTGAAATTTTGAGTGACTTATCCTATACCTGAGTAGTTACCACGTTTCTGACAAGATTATGAATAACACCTTCACGTCCTACCTGCCTCTCTTGTTGACCTGGGAGAGGCGCCACTTCTCGTAAGTGCAGAGGCGGGCGAGGAGGATGGCAGGTAAGATGTAAGCCTGTGCAAAGTTACCAAGAATTCATCAATTATAATCAACAAAATCCAGATTCTTCGTAATTTTGTCTTTTATAAAAGATAAAAACACTATATTTGCGCAGAATTTCTATTATAAAGACAAAAATGAAGATAATCCCACGACAGCAGTATATAGACAAAATAGAAAGGTATCTTGGCAAGGACACCATAATAATACTTACAGGTCAGCGACGAGTTGGCAAAAGTTTTGTATTACGTTTGTTTAAGAATAATGTTTCCGAGAAACCAGGAAACAATATTATATATATAAACAAGGAAAAGAAAGAGTTTGACGATATCAAGAACCACCTGGACCTGAATGCTTACATCGACGAGCATCGTGATGGGAAAAAAATGAACTATGTTCTTATTGACGAGATACAAGACATAGAAGAGTTTGAGAAGAGTGTACGCAGCTATTATGAGGAACCAGACATTGAGTTGGTAATCACAGGAAGCAACTCCAGGATGCTCAGCAGTGACCTGAGTTCAAAGATAGGAGGACGATACAAGGAGATATACGTCCAGGCGTTGAGTTATGCAGAGTTTCTCGTATTCCACAACCTCACAGACTGCGACGAATCCCTTACTAAATACATCCAACTTGGAGGCCTGCCCGGTTTAGTACGCTACGGATTAGACGAGCAGGATGCACGCGAATATCAGACTGACGTAATCAACACAGTGCTCCTGAAAGACGTTATCATGCGCAATCAGATACGCAATGTTCCTTTTCTTGAGAACCTTGTGCGATTTCTTGCCGACAACACCGGCAAGATTATCTCTGCCAACAGCATAACAAAGTACATGAAGTCACAGGGCGAGAAGATAACCACGACGGCTATCACAAACTACGCAAAATTCCTATGCGATGCCTATATGCTTCATAAGGTGAACCGCTACGACATTCACGGCAAGCGTCTGTTCGAGAGTAATGATAAGTTCTACTTTGAAGACAATGGAATCCGTAACAGCCTTGCAGGCGGAACTCGCGAGGGTGATATAGAAAAGGTCATAGAGAATATCATCTACAATCATCTAATCCGACTCGGCTATGACGTCACCGTAGGTCAGCTGCAAGCAGGTGAGATTGATTTCGTCTGCACAAAACCAGACGGACAACGTGCATACATCCAGGCAAGTTATATCATTGCCGACGAAACGACCTACGCCCGTGAGTTTGGCAACCTGCATGCCATCAAGGACAATTATCCGAAATACGTCATCTCGCTGACACCATTCGTCACCAAAGCAGATGACAACGGAGTCACGCACCTTCACCTCAGAAAATTCCTGACCGAAGGACTGGGCTGACAGAAGACCTGTACCATCTGGCCGATGGATTTTTTTTCTTGAAAAAAGATTTTTGAGATAATAGGAGAAAGAAGATCTCTCGCATGCTTCTTTGTAGTGTCTTGCTGTTTTACCTAAGACCTATCAGAAGATTCATTGTAATAATGAATAGCACAAAGAAGAAGATAAAAAACTCCACGCGAGACATACTGAACTATGTAAAAAAACTGAAATAAAAACTACACTCTCGATGTCACCTTTTAGCCTCCTGTTTCGTTATATATATGAGCGAGCTCAAAAGAGAACAATAAAAACATTGTATAACAGATAAAATGTAGAAAGTATGAAATTGGGAGAAACGTTAGTCCTCTTAGGGATTTTTGTAGTGCTTCCGACCATTATCGTATGGTTGGTGTCACGCTACAAGAAACACGAGACCGACAAAAGAGCTGAAATAGCTTTGACCGCCATCGAAAAGGACTCTGGCCTGGACTTGGAAGCATTCTTCAGGAGGATGAACCCGCAGAGCCGAACCATTAAGGAGAAACTGCTGGATAAATTGCTGTGGGGCTGCATCTTCACCATTTTCGGCGCGTGTATATATATAGCATTGGCTGTGTTTGGGATGGTCATCGACAGAGTCAATGCTGATATGTTCATCGGCCTATCCATGGTGGCAGTGCCCTCATTAGGTATTGGCATCGCTTTTCTCATTAATTATTTTGTGGGAAAGAAGGCTCTGAAGCAAGAGATGGAGGCAGAATTGAAGCACATGCAGACGAAGGAATGAACCGCGAGCGATTCATAACGTTGATCCGAACTGAACAGGAGACGCTCCGGCGGTTCCTTCTCGCCCTCTGCTGCGGCAACAGGGATGAGGCTGACGACATTGCACAGGATGCACTGGTCAAAGCCTATCTCGCTATCGACAAGCATGAGGACCAAGGGAAAGACACGGCTTGGCTCTATCGAATTGCATACAACACGTTCCTCGACACCAGCCGCAGCCGACGCACCCTGCAGCCGATAGAAACGCTGAACGAACAGCCCGACTCCTCATTTGCTGCCGACCGCGACTTCCGTTATCAGCCGCTCTATATGGCTCTGGAGCAGTTGCCTCCCAAGGAACGCTCCGCTATTCTGCTCTACTATATCAAAGGCTATTCCGTCCATGAGATTGCAGACATCGTGGCTGCAACGGAGGATGCCATAAAACAGCAACTCTCGCGTGGACGCAACAAACTTAAAACCCTTCTGAAAGATGAATGACGACATAAGACTACAGGCACTTTTCGACAGTTTCCGGCCGACGCCGACCGACAGCGATCTTTTCACCGAACGACTGGAAAGGAAACTCGCCCTCATCGATGAAATCCGACAGGCGCAGGCTGCACAAATACTCCGCTACCGCATGGCCGTTGTCGCCGCCTTTGTGGCAGGCGTTGTCTTCGGTGGCGGGATCCTGACCTTCATTCTCTCCACGCCCATCGATGTACCCCTATTCTCTTTTGGTATCAAATTCTATCCGTTCTTGTTCATCGAGCAGAACAGCCGCTTAATCTCCGTGCTGCTTACCTCACTGATGATAACTTTCTGCATCGTAGCCATGATGAACACCCAAGACTTGGTAAGAAGGATGAAGCCCAAGAACAAGTACATCTAATCATCCACATCTTAATATTAAACACTTATGAAGCAAGGATTGACCATTCTCGCCCTGGCCGTCGCGTGCCTTTTCCTGTCGCAGAACCTGAGAGCCGACACCATCAAGGGCTGCGTGGTCGATGCCGAAACGTGCGGACCGCTGGAAGGAGCGGAAGTAGTATTCACTGAAACATCCATCGAAGGGGGCAGTATGAGTCGCTACAGGCTCAGAACCGACTCGCTGGGCAGGTTCCTGTTTACTTGCACGATGGAGATGTCGAAACTGACCATCACGGCCAATTACTTCGGCTATCACAGCCAGACGGTGCATCGGATGGGCAACAACGACCGCGACACTATCACCATCGATGACTTCCGCCTGAAGATGGACGAGCATCTGCTGGGCGAGGTGACGGTGGAGGGACGCGCCCGCCGCTTCTACATGCGGGGCGACACGGTGGTGTTCAACCCCGAGGCTTTCAAGACGCAGGACGGCGCTCGGCTGATTGAGTTGATAGAGCTGCTGCCGGGCGTGAGTATCAACGACGGCAAACTGCTGTGGAACGGCGAGCCGCTGAAACTAATGATGAACGGACAGCAGGCGTTCAGCGAGGCCATGCTGACGAACCTGCTACCCGTGGAGGCAGTCAAAGACATCAAGGCCTACGACAAGAAAAGCGACTTCGAGGAGCGGACGGGCGTAGCCGACGGCAAGGAAGAGCATGTGCTTGACGTAACCATCAAGCCCAATTTCATGGACAAGCTCTATGGCGACATCGAAGCGAATGGGATGACCAGCAAGCACTATGCCGCCCATCTGCGCGCTATGCGAGTGAGCGATACGAATCCACTGATGCTCTATGGTCGCGTGGCCGACGACCCAAAAGTCATCGACGTGACTACCATCAACCGCAGCAGTTCACATGGGGGCAACAAGCCCGTGCGTCAGCAGACAGGTGCCGTGGGCTATGCCCATCTGTGGAAACCTGACTACAAAGTGCGGAAACCCAACTTCTGGAGTATCAATGGCGGCGCTAACCACACCGACGACCGCAACGACAGTTGGGAGAACCGTCAGACCTTCATGCCGGAAAGCACAGCGACGGAGACTGACCAGACGAGCCGCGACTATCAGCACAAACTGAAGTTGCCAGTCGATTTCGAATCGTTCTTCAACCTTAGTCCGAATATGATGATGGTATTAAACGCCAACATTACCTATCAGCGCGATTGTAAGATTTCGGGAAACAGCCAGCAGACTTTCGGCCTCGACACACCCAGCGCGAAGATAAACAGATCAGACTACCACTCAATAGCTACAGAGGAAGGCTTTTCGACAAATGTCAAAGCCAGATTAGGCTCATTGCTCGGCAAGACGGAACTCGGTGCAACGGCTTCCGTGTACTACGACAACATGAAGAATGACGGCGAATCGACGGGTTTCTACCAATACTTCCAAAGTGGCACGATGCAGAACGACCGCCAGCATTACCACATGCCCACCCGCAACCTCACAGTTGATGCCAGCCTGCAGGCTCGCAGCGCCTTAGGTCAGAACTTTACGGTCATGGCCCGTTGGAAGACCACCTACAACAATAACTTCCGCGACGAGCAGCGCCATCGTGCCGACACGCTCGACACAGCCAACAGTCTGCGCCGCAAGGACAATTCATGGAGGAATGTCCTCTACGTGGAAGCCAACCTCACGCTGGGCAAGTTCAGCGTAAAGCCTACGCTAGACCTGAGCCACTGGCATGAGCAGTCGGACTATCGCCGCGGCCGCCTCGACACCCTCGCCCGTCGCAACCTCTTGTTAGCAATGCCAGCGCTGGATTTGACCTATAAATTGAAGAAGCAGACTCGACTCAACGGCCATGTCTTCTACGAGAGCCAGCGCCCCGACCTCATCGACTGCATCGGCTACCGCGACGACACCAATCCAATCTACGTCACATTAGGCAATCCCGACCTCAAGACCTCGAACACCCTCAACGCAAGCCTTGGCTTCAGCACCATGCTCACCAAGGGCAACCAAGTACTGAACGCCTCCGTGGACTACCGCCGCGACTACGACCCCGTCGGCACCGTCCTCCACTACAATTCCCAAACGGGTGCCTATTTGTCGCAGAAGCAGAACGTGCGCGGCGGCCATCGTTGGGGCGCAAGCCTTCTTTACGAGCGCGACCTCGGCAAGCATTTTCACCTGAAGAATAACCTTAGCGAGTCCTTTGGCCAGACCTATGGTATCATGACGCTCGTGGATGGTGCGAACAGCATCACCTATAATTGCCAGCGCAGCTCCGACTTCACCGACCGCTTGAACCTGGAATATCGCAATGGTCAGCTATACCTCAGCATGAATCAGAACTTCGCATGGCACCGCTACACCTACAGTGATGCAGCGCAGCCCAGACAAGACATCTATAACTACCGTGCGGAACTCACAGCCACTTACGAGCTGAAGTCTTGGTACTTCTCCATCCTGCCCATCTTCCAGATCGACCGAGGCTACATCGCCGATGCCATGAACGCCAACCGCTTCTTGCTTAACGCCGGCATCGGCTACAAGTTCCTGAAGAACAAGGCCCGCCTCTCGCTTTACGCCAACGACCTCTTCAACCGCGACACCCGCTACCACAGCGACATAACGGCAACATCGCGCACCGAGGGCGGTTCCTCGTTCCTCCACCACTACGTCAGCCTCACCTTCAATTACAAGTTTGATGCAAAGAAGAAATGACCTGCTGCACCAACTCAGCAACACTACCTACGAGGTGAACGCCCTGGGCCGCACCGAGACATGGTACCGCGTCATCCCCAACTACGTCATGCTCCGCGTGGCGTGGCAGTTCAACAAGAATCCGAAGAAGAAATAACCCCATAAAACATTTATCAACATGAAAAAGATTTTAGTGACCATGATGGTCCTTGCGCTGACGATAGGAGCACAGGCACAACAGTATGACGGCATCAACACCTACACTTACGACTACGGTCTCAGCGGCCGCACTACGATGCTCCGCGCCACGTTCAAACTATGAACATTACTTGATTTCAATAACACAGTAAAGTTCTTGGACGATCCAAGCGGCAGAGCCGAGCGAAACAAAGTAAAAAAAATAAATAATCTCAAAAACAAAGACATCTATATTTTGCCCCAAAGATTATAACAATAGATAAAACAAAATGTGACTCACCAGTAAAACTCAACTACACAATATCCTGTTGATCATCTCAACATTCTAATACTGTGCCTTTCGAATCCATGCAACTCTACCCTGCCTACCTTGCAAGTTAACCATATACACTTTCCCCTACCTGCCTCTCTGGTTGACCTGGGAGAGACGCCACTTCTCGTAAGTGCAGAGGCGGTTGAGGAGGATGGTGGGTGAGAGGCGGTTGTCAACGACGCCGTGCTTGCCTGCCTTCAGACGCTGCAGGGCAAGCATCAGTTCGCCTGTCTTCCAGTAGGAGTAGTTGTTGAGGATAAGCTGCGTCACGTTGTAGACGTGCTCGTTCGAGAAGCGCCACTGGGGCACATCGCAGAAGGTGCGCAGGTCGTCGAGGTTCTGCATGATGGCACGCTCCACCACCACCCTGCCCACAAATCCGAGGCACTGGCGCAGTGGCATCTTCTTCTCCCTCAGCACGTAGTCCACCATCTCTGCCGAACCGTAGAGATACTGATTGCCAGGGGCATACATCTCCAGGTATGTGCTCTGCTCCTTCGTCAGTTCATCGGGCATGGGGCAACGCTTGTCCAGGAACTCGCGGAAGTCGTCAACTCTGCAACCCACGGGGAAGTCGTTCTGGTGCTTCCGATTCCAATTGCGCATACATGCCTTCCAGTTGCGCATCGGCACTCCACCACCCAGGCTCCAGTTGCGAGTCTCGTAGTAGTCGAAGAATTGCTCTGGTGTGAAGTTCTTCATTTTCTTTACGTTAAAATAAGCACGCAGGTCTTCCAGTCGTGGTGGAATTTCCATGGTCTCCTTTTCTGTCTTTGCTGATGCTGTTTCCTCAGTTTCCTGATTTTCATCATCTACGTCCTTTATCATCTCCTCTGGCGCAGCTGTTTCATAATCTTCTGCGTCAGGGAGTTGTCTTGTCTGCGCTTTCTCGGCAAATTTTATTTCCTCTTTCGATGGCAACTCTTCTTTTTCTTCTTTAAGGATAAAATTTATTTCAGGGGGGGAGGCTACATAGCGCATAGCGCCATCTACACAAGAAGCCACATTCGACATGTTGTCTTTTGTGGATTCATCCACATTTTGTTTTGTCTTAGCGGCATCGCCTGCGATGCTGCCATTGTCACGAGAGGGTGTAACCAGGGCAGTGGCTGAAGGTAGGGTCTCGCTCAACGAGGGGGATGCATGCGAGGGGGATGCATGCTGCGAGGCCGCCGAGCAGCCTCGAACCGAACCCTGGGTTTCTTCTTCGCGCGAGCACGCTGCCGAGTCTATGTAAAGTATTTTGACACCCCGTACCGTTAACGGTTCTTGATTCTGCCACAGTGCTATTACTTCTCAGTCGGACAAAGAAACGCAGAAGACTCTGACAGGATGACCAATGCAGACGAAAATATAAATAAATGTACCTTACTAATAGACAGTGCGTTACGCTTCGAATTTAAACACTGTAAGCAACAAAAACAGTAACTTTAAACAATAAGAAAAATCACGCTACGTGATTTCAAAAATCACGGTGCGTGATTTTAAAAATCTCGGTGCGTGAATTCAAAAATCTCGGTGCGTGATTTGACCGACTCACGCACCGTGATTTTTTACGACGCCGAAAGCCTCCTTTTCTCAATCTGGAGGACAAGAAACGGTGTCTTGTCTGTAATATATTTTCGCACTAATAAGAAGTAACCAAGTTGCCCTTCATAGCAAATTCAATTGAATTCGCCTCGAAGTATTTCATGTTCATTCCTGTTCATTACTTGTCCTTCATAGCAATTTCCATTGAATTCGCCTCCACCACACGCCAGCCCTGTACGAGAACAGTGGCAAGAACAATCATGCCTACGACTATATTTTCTGAAAGCAGTGAGATTATAACACGTTATCTAACGGTGATGTGGAAGCAACTTTGATGCACTTCGTGCTTGATGTAGCATCTGCCCTCTTCGCGGAGATCACGTAGAACTTCACTGAGAACATACTTCAGGGTGTCGTCGCGAACAAGACGGCGTTCAGGACCATCGGGCGCCTCGACAAGATGGAAACGCGTGTAGCAGATGTCGAACGTCGTACCGAAACGGTGGCAACTCTGTCCGCTGGCATTCTTGTTGCTCTGCATAAGACGAGCAACGTCCTGTTCGGTTCGCAACATACTCGATATGATAATCTTATGAAGTGGCAGGTGCTTGACATAGAGCGAGTCAAAGAAGTTCCTGCCAATCTTGTTGAGTAGGTTGCTTGCTCTTGGCACAAGATACGGTATGCTGCTCTTCATACTGGCATCAAGATGGAAGTATGGACTCATGCCAACGTATACCAGTTCGTCCTTACGCTGTTCTGCCTGCTCCCTGTCGCGAACGGGCTTGACACCCCACTTCCGGGCTGCCACGATCTGGACATCCTGCACATCGGGAAAACACGTCTCATAACTTGCTACGTGACCTATCTTATGCCATTTTACACCCTTGGGTTCGTCGATGCTGGAAGAACGGCCTGCCAGCACCTCCTTCTGCTGGACCTCCTTCTGCTGGACATCCTTCTGCTGGACATCCTTCTGCTGGACATCCTTCTCAGCCTGTGCACCAACGGCACCTTTCTCCACGTTGACCTCCTGAGTCTTCGCCGACACCTTCGCCTGCTCTTCAGAACGAGTAACTGCGTTCTGCTCACCGACGACGTTCTCCGAAGGGGCGTTCTGAACGGCATATACGTCACGACTGGCGCTATTGCCTCGTGTGGCAACACTGGGGAAAGACCAGCGAATAATTGCCAGCAAAAGGAAAACGCACAACGAAACCGAGTAGAATTTATTTATTTTAAAAGGATTGTTCATTTTCGAGAACAAAGTTAATGAAAAAGTGGTTAAAAACAAAATGATTTTGTAAATTTGCACCAAAATCAGCAGAGCAGAAGCGCGAATGACAGAGAAGCACATTGTTTTGGAGGATGTTGACCCAGTTATCTTCTACGGAGTCAATAATGCAAATATGCAGATGATAAAGGCCCTGTATCCCAAGCTGCGCATCGTGGCAAGGGGAAACGTCATCAAGGTTATGGGCGACGAGGAAGAGTTGGCTTCGTTCGACGAGAATATTGCCAAGCTCCAGAAGCACTGCGTCAAGTATAACCAGTTGACAGAGGAAGACATCCTGCACATACTGCGCGGCGAGAAGACCAAGAAAGACGGCATCGAGGGCGTGATAGTTTACAGTGTGCAGGGCAAACCCATCACCGCACGCAGCGAGAACCAGCAGAAACTGGTCAAGGCATACAATGCGTCGGACATGATATTTGCCACCGGTCCTGCCGGAAGTGGAAAGACATACACCAGCATCGCACTTGCCGTTCGTGCACTGAAGAACAAGGAGATAAGGAAAATCATACTGTCGCGCCCTGCCGTTGAAGCAGGCGAGAAACTCGGTTTTCTGCCAGGCGACATGAAGGACAAGATAGACCCCTATCTGCAACCGCTCTACGACGCCCTGGAGGATATGATTCCCAGCCTCAAACTGCAGGAGATGCTTCAGCAGAACATCATACAGATAGCACCACTGGCGTTTATGCGAGGCAGGACACTCAACGACGCCGTGGTCATACTGGACGAGGCGCAGAACACCACTCCAGCCCAGATAAAGATGTTCCTGACCCGAATGGGAACGAACACCAAGATGATTATCACGGGCGACTTCACGCAGATTGACCTGCCACCACACACAAAGAGTGGACTCATCGATGCATTGCAGACGCTGAAGGACGTGGAGGGCATCAGTTTCATAGAGATGAGCAAGAAAGACATCGTGCGCCACAAGCTTGTGACACGCATCGTCGACGCCTACGACAAGGCAGACAAGAAGCGCAAGGAGGAGTATGACAAGACACACCCGACGTTGATTCCAAAATGAATTAAAAATTAAAATATAAAATTATGAAAGCATTAACACGCACAGACTTAAACCTGCCCGGACAGGTAAGTGTTTATCATGGTAAGGTTCGCGACGTTTACAACATCAACGACGATCTTATGGTAATGGTTGCAACAGACCGCATCTCGGCATTCGACGTAATCCTTCCAAAGGGTATCCCCTTCAAGGGACAGGTGCTCAACCAGATTGCCGCAAGTTTCCTCGATGCAACAAGCGACATCGTGCCAAACTGGAAGCTCGCCACTCCCGACCCAATGGTTACCGTAGGTCTGAAGGCTGAGGGATTCCGTGTGGAGATGATCATCCGCGGCTACCTTACCGGTTCGGCATGGCGCGACTACAAGAACGGATGCCGCGAACTCTGTGGCGTGAAGCTGCCCGACGGCATGAAAGAGAACCAGAAGTTCCCCGAACCAATCATCACCCCTACCACCAAGGCAGAGGAAGGTCACGACGAGAACATCTCGAAGGAGCAGATCATCGCTCAGGGCATCGTCAGCAAGGAGGACTACGAGCAGATGGAGAAGTACACACGCCTGCTCTTCCAGCGCGGCACCGAGATAGCAGCCAAGAAGGGCCTCATCCTTGTCGACACAAAGTATGAGTTCGGCAAGCGCGACGGCAAGGTAATCCTCATCGACGAGATACACACCCCCGACTCGAGCCGCTACTTCTACGCAGAAGGCTACGAGGAGAAGTTTGCCGCAGGCGAACCACAGAAGCAGCTCTCGAAGGAGTTCGTACGCCAGTGGCTCATCGAGCACGAGTTCATGAACCGTCCAGGCGACAAGATGCCAGAGATCACCAACGCATACGCAGAGAGCGTCAGCGAGCGCTACATAGAGCTATACGAGCACATCGTAGGCGAGAAGTTCACCCCTGCTGATGCAGAGGGCGACATCGAGGCTCGTATCGCTAAGAACGTAACCGAATGGCTTACAAGCAAGAAGTAATTAAACCCTATTCTACACAGGGTGAAAAGAAAGATCAGGTGGAGACGATGTTCGACAACATCGCCCCCACCTATGATTTTCTTAACCATGCCCTCTCCATGGGCATAGACAAGGGATGGCGCAGAAAAGCCGTCGACCGACTGGGGAAGTACAAGCCACAGACCATCCTTGACATAGCCACCGGAACGGGCGACTTTGCCATACTCGAGGCCGAGCGCATAGCACCGGCGCGAATCATCGGTGCAGACCTCAGCGAGGGTATGATGCAGGTGGGAAGGAAGAAAGTCAGCGAGGCACATCTCGACAGCGTCATCTCATTCCAGAAGGAGGACTGCCTCAACCTGTCGTTCGACGACGAGACGTTCGACGCCGTCACCGTCGCCTACGGAGTCAGAAACTTTCAGAACCTCGAAGCCGGTCTCAGGGAGATGCTGCGTGTCACCAAGAAAGGCGGACACGTACTGATAGTGGAACTCGCCACTCCGCCACACTTCCCCATGCGCCAGCTCTTCTGGCTATACAGTCACGTATGGATGCCCGCCATGGGCCGCCTCGTCAGCAAGGACAGCAGTGCCTACAGTTACCTGCCTGCCACGATGGAGGCATTTCCACAGGGCGAAGAGATGGAGAAGATACTCCAGCGTGTCGGCTTCTGCAACATCTACTGGAAAAGATTCACTTTTGGCATTTGCACTATGTATCTGGCAGAAAGAAAAAAGGCAGAGACAGAACTCTACGGCCTTATAGGCTACCCCCTCGGTCACAGTTTCAGCAGGAAATTCTTCACAGAGAAATTTGCCAACGAAGGCACAGACGCCGAGTATCTCAACTTCGAGATACCAGACGCCAATATGCTGCTCGACGTTGTGCGCCAGAACCCCAACCTGCGCGGACTGAACTGCACCATACCTCACAAGCAGGCCATCCTGCCACTGATGGACGAGTTGCACCCAATGGCAGCACGTATCGGCGCCGTCAACACCATCAAGATAAAGAGAAGCCCCACCACAGAAGGGGAGGAGCCACGTCTCATTGGTTACAACAGCGACATCATCGGTTTCACCGAGAGCATCAAGCCACTCCTCAAACCCCATCACAAGAAAGCCCTCGTACTGGGTACGGGCGGTGCCTCGAAGGCAATCTGCGTAGCACTGGAAGAACTGGGCATCACATGGCGCTATGTCAGTCGAAAAGGCACTCCATCCTCTTCGGTGGAAGGAACTCTCACATACGAGGAAGTGACTCCCGAAATCATCCAGGAATATCCCGTCATCATCAACTGTTCGCCGGTGGGCATGCACCCCAAGGTAGACCAGTGCCCTGCCCTGCCCTACGAGAGCATGAGCGAGCGTAACCTTCTCTTCGATCTCGTCTACAACCCTCTCGAAACACTTTTCATGAAGAGGGGCAAGGCACAAGGTGCCACCGTCAAGAACGGTCTCGAGATGCTCCATCTGCAAGCCCTTGCCAGTTGGAAGTTCTGGAACAGCGAGGATATGCTATAAAACGGTTCAAAACAAATCGCTATGTGTGCCAGTGTTGAGAAGTAGAAGCTTCAGTTCAGTATCATTTTGTTCCCACACAAGTAACCAATCAGGTTCAATATGACACTCCCACTGACCATCGCGCTTACCCGTGAGTTTATGTGTGCGATGTTTTGGATCCAATGGTTCCCCATTAGAAAGTTTGCCAACGACTTCCCATAATTTGTTTTCATCCAAACCACGCTTCTTGCAACGTTTCAAATCGCGCAGGAATGAGTTAGTATAAGAAAGAGAGTATTTCATAAAGCATCGTATATTGCTTTCAATTCTTCAATGCTCCCAACTTCATGAATCCTTCCTTCCTCAACATCGCGCATTGATTCTTTATAGGCAGTTGTCTTGGTAATGTCAAATTCTGCTTCCTCCATCTCAGCAATCGCCTTTTTGAATTCTTTCTTTGCTTTCTTTGAAAGATTTTTGTAAACACCCAATGCAATCTGAAGGGGTGTCATTTGGTCATATATCACTGCATTCATCTCTTATAATTTACAAAACAACTTAGTAATGGTGAAAAATAACTTCTTTGACAGAACAACCTGACAGTATCATTTTCGAAAAGTTACTTCATTGCGCCGGTCAACTGTTCGCGAATGACGTCGACACCAGGGAAGCCAACGTAGTGATTCTGGGCATTGCCCTCGCTGTCTACAACAACATAGGTGGGGATGCCCTGGGAGTTGAACTGCTTGAGCAGGGTGTCCCACTGAGCAGCAGTGACGTAGTAGTGGTCACCATGAATGTCGGGGATGGACATGCTCCATGTCGAACGGGGTGAACTTGGACCGGTGACGTATACGAAGGCGCACTTGTCCCAGAGTTCTTCCTTGACAGGGATGATGGTCTTCATTGCAGCACGGCAGGGACCACACCATGTTGCCCAGAAGTCGACTAATACCGGCTTGCCCTTGTACTTCTCTACAATACCCTTGAGGACATCCTCGCCGGCAAGACTCTCGTCAAGTTCAACGATGTTGTATCCGGTCTTGTTCTTGTTAGCCTCTATCTTCGCCTTTAGGGCATCGTTGGCAGCAAGTATCATATCCTCGAAATGAGGTGCCTCCGAACTTACCTTCGACAGGTCTTCAACAACCTTGTAGTCGTTTATATCAGCCATATACTGACGCGCAGCAGCAAGTTCCTTGCAGCACTCTGGACGTTCATAAGTCTGTCCGAATGTTTTACCAATATAATCGGCAAAATCAAGAGCGGAACAGCCATACACTCCATAGAGGGCGGCATTGCTCTTGAAAGGATTCATCTCCGCGAAACTCTTGTATTCGGCATCAGTGAAATTATACTCTCCAACGCCTCCATTTGCATACTTGAGCATCTTGGAGCCTTGAGCAAGCATCACACCGTAGAGAATCTGCGCCTGTACGACAGCATATTCCTTGAACTCCGGACTCAGACGCTTGTCCGCGTTTATGCGGGCAACACCCTCATCGTACAAGGACTTCAATATTGTACAGAATTCTGCCACTCCCTTACCCTTCAGACTTGACATTCCGGAACCGTTGATGCTCTTGAAAAAATCGTTTGCCTGATATTCCGTCTCGAAGTTCAGCATGTCGGCGTTGAACCTGTCATAATCGCCACTCACCTTCCATGGTTTCTTCTTCGAATCTGCGCCCAACAGTTTGCCGTCGCAAGTCAGTTTCAGGTTCATGCCAGGAGTGATAATGGCAGAGAAAATTCTCTTCTCGCCATCAGGCTTTTTCGAATCGACGAAAAAGAGACGCGCATACTGAGTCGCTCTGACATCGGCAGACAGCGAGAAAGAGCCATCGGCAGACACAGGGACTGACTCGGCAACACGCTGGCCAGTAAGGGTGGAGACATAGACAAGCATCACACTGTCAACGTCAGCCACATTGGACAACTTACCGCTGATTACGGCCTTATCCTTGCCGTAGACGAGCGACGGAAGACCCTGCGAGAAAGCAGCACTGCACACGAGCAATGCCATCGCCAGAAGAAGGAAATTCAGTCTTTTCATATTTTTTGTCTTATTACTATATTCTGCATACCTGAGCGGCTACTCTTACGAAGCCATTTCGTTTTATACGCTCAGTTGCAAAGTTAGTTCAAAAACACGAAAAAACGACAAGGATTTTTCTTTTTTTTGCAGAATTGACAGATTGACCCCCATCTATGCACCCATAATTAGCAAAAAACTTGCCTATATAATATAATTATATTATTTTTGCAGAGACTTATTGTGAATCAAAAACAGAAAACACTATATAGTAATGAGTAACCAACGCTACATGATGCGCGGAGTAAGCGCAGCAAAAGAGGATGTTCACAACGCAATCAAGAACATCGACAAAGGAATTTTTCCACAGGCATTCTGCAAGATAATCCCCGACATCTTAGGGGGAGACCCTGAATATTGCAACATCATGCATGCCGACGGCGCAGGCACCAAGTCGAGCCTGGCATATATGTACTGGAAGGAAACAGGCGACCTCTCGGTATGGAAGGGCATTGCACAGGACGCGCTCATCATGAACACCGACGACTTGCTCTGCGTGGGTGCGGTGGACAACATACTGGTGAGTTCGACCATAGGCCGCAACAAGATGCTCATCCCTGGCGAGGTCATCTCGGCTATCATCAACGGAACCGACGAACTGCTGCAGCAGATGCGCGAGATGGGCGTAGGCATCTATGCCACCGGCGGCGAGACAGCCGACGTGGGCGACCTTGTACGCACCATCATCGTTGACTCTACCGTCACCTGCCGCATGAAGCGCAGCGACGTCATCGACAATGCCAACATACGTCCGGGCGACGTCATCGTAGGTCTGTCGTCGAGCGGTCAGGCAACATACGAGAAGGAGTACAACGGCGGTATGGGTTCGAACGGCCTGACCTCGGCACGCCACGACGTGTTCAGCAAGTATCTGGCTGAGAAGTATCCCGAGAGTTACGACAAGGCTGTACCCGAGGAACTGGTATACAGCGGTTCGTACAAGTTGACCGACGAGGTTGAGGGCAGTCCCATCAATGCCGGCAAACTGGTCCTCTCGCCCACCCGCACCTATGCGCCGGTAGTTAAGAAGTTACTGGACGACATGAAGGCTCTTGCCGGCGAGCGTAGCGTGAAGTTGCAGGAGGTTCTGCACGGAATGGTACACTGCACCGGCGGTGCACAGACCAAGGTGTTGCACTTTGTGGGCGACAACTGCCGCGTCATCAAGGACAACATGTTCCCCGTTCCTCCCCTGTTCAAGGCTATCATCAAGGAGAGCGGTACCGACTATGCTGAGGCATACAAGGTCTTCAACATGGGTCATCGCCTGGAGGTGTACGTCAGTCCCGAGGATGCAGAGAAGGTCATTGCACTCTCAAAGAGTTTCGGCATCGACGCACAGGTGATCGGACATATCGAAAGCCCCACCCCCGCCTCTCCCGAAGGGGAGGAGCTCCAACGCAGAGGTGGACGCCTACTTATCAAGAGCGAGTTCGGAGAATTCAATTACTAAAAATCCCTCCCCAATAGTGGTAAGAGAGAAGGACAAAAGTCAAGAGCAATATCTTGAGACTGCAAATCGTTGGAGAAAGCGTTAGAGCCATTGAGGACATGACGCATGGAAAGCTCCTTTCCAAGTACAGTGATATTCCATGGCGAAACATCATTGGACTGAGAAATATCATCTCTCACGATTATGCCAATGTAAACTACACGATGATTGTAAAAATCATAAAGAACAATTTGCAGGATTTAGACAATACAGTAAGTGACATTATAACAGAAATAAACAAACAACAACGAGAACTGAATGATAGAGAATAACGAGTTGCTTCTGCGCCTTGAAGGTCTTGTTTCGCGCTATGAAGAGGTGAGTACACTGATTACTGACCCCAGCGTGATTGCTGACCAGAAGCGATATGTGAAGTTGACCAAGGAGTGGAAGGACCTGGGCAAGATAATGGAGGCACGAAAGGAGTATATGGGTTGCCTCCAGAACATAGAGGACGCCAAGGAAATGCTCCAGATGGAGGACGACCAGGACATGAAGGCCATGCTGCGCGAGGAGATGGCTGAGAGCGAGAAGCGCATCCCCGAACTGGAGGAAGAGATAAAACTGCTGCTTGTGCCAGCCGACCCCGAGGACGACAAGAACATCGTGTTGGAGATTCGCGGTGGTACGGGTGGCGACGAGGCTGCCCTGTTTGCCGGCGACCTCTTCCGCATGTATTCCAAGTACTTCGAGACAAAGGGATGGAAGATGACGGTGTCTAACTACAACGAGGGTGCCGTTGGAGGTTACAAGGAGATTGTATGCTCGGTTACCGGAGAAGGCGTCTACGGCATCATGAAATACGAGAGCGGAGTGCACCGCGTGCAGCGTGTGCCAGCCACCGAGACCCAGGGCCGCGTACACACTTCGGCTGCCACAGTGGCAGTGCTGCCCGAGGCAGAGGAGTTTGACGTGGAGATCAACGAGGGTGCCATAAAGTGGGACACCTTCCGCAGCCAGGGTGCCGGCGGACAGAACGTAAACAAAGTGGAATCGGGCGTACGTGCCCGCTACATGTGGCGCAACCCCTTCACCAACGAGGACGAGGAGATCCTGATCGAGTGTACCGAGACGCGCGACCAGCCCAAGAACAAGGAGCGTGCCCTGGCACGCCTGCGCACCTTCATCTACGACAAGGAGCACCAGAAATATCTCGACGACATCGCCTCACGACGCAAGACCATGGTATCGACGGGCGACCGCTCGGCAAAGATACGCACCTACAACTATCCACAGGGACGCGTCACCGACCACCGCATCGGATACACCATCTACAACCTGCCTGCCTTCATGGACGGACAGATACAGGACTGCATAGACCACCTCATCGTGGCTGAGAACGCTGAGCGAATGAAGGAGTCGGAACTGTAAAGCCCCACCCCGCCTCCCCCAAAGGGGAGGAGTTGCATAGCATCGGAGAGAGGGGGTGGCGGAAGTCCAAAGAATACAAGAATACCAAAGAATATAAAAAACAGATAATTAACAAAACATAGCTGCACATAACTCCCACAAAGCAATGCAGCTCCTCCCCTTTGGGGGAAGGCGGGGGTAGGGCTTTATTATGAAAAGAACAGAATTGGTTAAGAATATCTTCTCAAAGAAGTCGTTTCTCTGTGTTGGTCTCGACGTTGACCTGAAGAAAGTACCCGAACACCTGCTGAAGGAGGAAGATCCCATCTTCGCCTTCAACAAGGCAATCATTGATGCTACCGCACCTTACTGCGTAGCTTACAAGCCCAACCTCGCCTTCTACGAGGCTTACGGCGTGAAGGGACTCATCTCGTTCGAGAAGACAGTAAAATATCTGCAGGAGAACTACCCCGACCAGTTCATCATTGCCGATGCCAAGCGCGGCGACATCGGCAACACCTCTAAGATGTATGCCAAGACATTCTTCGGAGAGTACAAGGTTGACGCACTTACCGTTGCCCCCTACATGGGCGAGGACAGTGTGACACCATTCCTGCAGTACGAGGACGAAAACACCACAGAAGAGAACAATCCATGGGTGATTCTTCTTGCACTGACATCGAACAAGGGTTCGTTCGACTTCCAGCAGACCGAGGACAAGGACGGCGAGCGCCTCTTCGAGAAGGTTATCAAGAAGAGTCAGGAATGGGGTACACACGACAACCTGATGTATGTGGTTGGTGCCACACGCGGCGAGATGTTCAAGGACATCCGTGCCGTTGCCCCCGACCACTTCCTGCTCGTTCCCGGTGTCGGAGCACAGGGCGGAAGCATCGAGGAGGTGTGCAAGTATGGAATGATTAAGGAATGTGGTCTGCTTGTCAACTCGAGCCGCGGTATCATCTTTGCCGACAACACAGAACGCTTTGCCGAGGTTGCAGGCGAGAAGGCCAAGGAACTCCAGGAGCAGATGGCAGTAGAACTGAATAAAATTTAAGATATGGAATTTACAGCACAAATGATAGCAGGCCTCATCGAGGGAACCATCGTGGGCAATCCCGAGGCTAAAGTAAACAATTTCGCAAAGATTGAAGAAGGAAGACCCGGTTGCATCAGTTTCCTGGCAAACGAGAAGTACGAGCACTACATCTACGAGACAGAAAGTAGCGTTGTGCTGGTAAACAACAGTTTCGAGCCAAAGAGCGAAATCAAGGCAACCCTCATCAAGGTTGCCGATGCTCGCGAGGCAGTAGGAAAACTGCTTGCCATCTACGACAGCATGAAGCCAAAGAAGCAGGGCATCAGCGAACTGGCATTCATCGACCCCACAGCCGAGGTTGGCGAGGGATGCTACATAGCACCGTTTGCCGTTGTCGAGGCTAAGGCAAAGGTAGGCAGGGGATGCCAGATAATGTCGCACGCAGTGGTATGCGAGAATGCCAAGGTTGGCGACAACACCATCCTCTACCCCAACGTAACCATCTACCACGACTGTAAGGTCGGCTCGCGTTGCATTCTGCACTCGGGATGCGTCATCGGTGCCGACGGCTTCGGATTCACACCTTCCGAGAACGGATACGACAAGATTCCACAGATAGGCATCGCCATTATCGAGGACGACGTGGAGATAGGCGCCAACACATGCGTGGACCGTGCAGTGATGGGCGAGACCATCGTACACAGTGGGGTCAAGCTTGACAACCTGGTCCAGATAGCACACAACGACGTCATCGGCAGTCACACCGTGATGTCGGCTCAGGTGGGCATTGCCGGCAGCACCAAGATTGGCGAGTGGTGCATGTTTGGCGGACAGGTGGGCATTGCCGGGCACGCCACCATAGCAAACCGCACCATGGCTGGTGCGCAGAGCGGCATACCTAATAATATTAAGAAGGAAGGCACAGCCATTCAGGGTTCGCCTGCCATCGACGGAAAGAACTTCTGGCGTTCGAGCGTTGTGTTCAAGAACCTTCCCGAACTCAACACTACCGTTCAGCAGTTAAAGAAAGAGGTAGAGGAACTCAAGAAACAAATCAATAACAAATAAGTAGTATGACATACAAACAGTGTACCCTGGGAGAGGCATTCTCCCTTTCAGGCAAAGGACTACACACAGGACTGAATCTCACAGTAACCTTCAACCCTGCACCAGAGGACTACGGATACAAGATTCAGCGTGTTGACTTGCCTGGTCAGCCGACATTCGACGCCGTGGCGGAGAACGTCGTAGAAACAACACGAGGCACCGTACTTGCAAAGGGAGAGGCTCGATGCAGCACCGTAGAACATGCTATGGCTGCACTCTATGCCCACGGCATTGACAATGTACTCATACAGGTTGATGGTCCAGAGATGCCCATCCTCGACGGCAGCGCCGAGCTATATGTCAACGAGATACACCGCGTAGGCATAAAGGAGCAGAGCAAGGACAAGGACTTCTATCGCATAACCAAGAAGATAGAAATAAAGGACGAGGAGACGGGTTCGTGCATCACCATCCTTCCCGACGAGGAATTCAGCATCACAACGATGATTGCTTTCCAGTCGAAGGTGCTGAACACACAGTTTGCCACTCTCGACGACATGGCTCATTTTGACAACGAGATAAGCAAGGCGCGCACCTTCGTCTTCGTACGCGAGATTGAACTGCTCCTCATGGCTGGCCTCATCAAGGGAGGCGACCTCGACAATGCCATCGTCATCTACGAGAACGAGACCACACAGGAGAAACTCGACAAACTGTGCGAACTGACAGGTGCCGAGCACCACGACGCCCACGAACTGGGTTACCTGCAGCACAAGCCGCTGGTGTGGGAGAACGAGCCTGCACGCCACAAGCTGCTCGACATCATCGGCGACATGGCACTCATCGGCCGACCTATCATGGGTAGAATCATCGCAACACGCCCGGGCCACACCATCAACAACAAGTTTGCGCGACTTATGCGCAAGGAGATAAAGAAGCACGAGGTGCAGGCTCCGAAGTACGACCCCAACAAGGAACCTCTGATGGACAACATTCAGATACGTTCGCTTCTGCCCCACCGCTACCCCATGCAGCTGGTCGACAAGGTCATAGAGATTGGCAAGAAGTACATCGTCGGCATAAAGAACATCACAGCCAACGAACCATACTTCCAGGGACACTTCCCCACAGAGCCGGTAATGCCTGGCGTACTGCAGGTTGAGGCGATGGCACAGTGTGGCGGTCTGCTTGTCTTGCAGGGAGTGGAGGAGCCTGAGAAGTGGAGCACCTACTTCCTGAAGATTGACGAGGTGAAGTTCCGCCAGAAGGTGGTGCCAGGCGACACGCTCATCTTCAAGGTTGAGTTTGTAACCCCTATCCGCCACAACATAGCAACCATGCGAGGCTACGCGTTCGTTGGCGACACCTGTGTCACCGAAGCAACATTTACAGCACAAATAAACAAGAACAAATAAAAGATATGAGCAAGATTAGTCCTTTAGCATACATTCATCCAGAAGCCAAGATTGGCGAAAACTGCGAGATCGGTCCATTCTGCTACATCGACCGCAACGTGGAGATTGGAGACAACAACACCCTCATGAACAGTGTCACCTTACTCTATGGTGCACGCATCGGCAACGGCAACATCTTCTTCCCGGGTGCTGTCATCAGCGCCATACCGCAGGATCTCAAGTTCGTGGGTGAGGAGAGCACTGCCGTCATCGGCGACAACAACAAGATTCGCGAGAACGTGACCATCAACAGAGGTACAGCATCCAAGGGAACAACCATCGTGGGCAGCAACAACCTGCTGATGGAGGGTGTACACGTGGCACACGACTCTGTCGTGGGCAACGGATGCATCATCGGCAACAGCACCAAACTTGCCGGCGAGACCCTCATCGACGACTTCGCCATTCTCAGTGCAGGCGTGCTGATGCACCAGTTCTGCCGAGTGGGAAGTTTCACGATGGTTGGAGGCGGTACACGCTTCAGCCAGAGCATCCTGCCCTACAGCATGGTGGCACGCGACCCCGCTGCTTTCTGCGGACTCAACCTGGTGGGTCTGAAGCGCCGTGGTTTCGAGCGCGAACTAATCAACCGCATCCACGAGACATACCAGATCATCATGGGCCAGGGCAAACTCAACGACAAACTGGAACGCGTGAAGAACGAGATTCCCATGAGCAAGGAGATACAGTACATACTCGACTTCATCGACTGGACCGGACAGCGTGGTTTCATCAGATAAGAAAGCAAACTATCATTCTAACATCACACACTGATGACACTGAAATTCACTATCGCCTCCGAAGAAATAGAGGACTTTGCATTTGAACTGCTGATAGACTCGAACGCTACATTCCTCGACCTGCACAAAGCAATCATCAAAGCATGCAGATACACAGAAGGAGACAACCACAGATTCTACATCTGCGACGAGGACTGGCATCCTGAACAGAAGATCCTGCTCAACGAAGAGGCAACATCGTCCGACGAAGACCTCAACCTCATGCACGAGTGCTGCCTCGGCGACTTCCTTGAGGACGAGGGACAGCGACTGGCATACCGCTTTGACCCTGAAAGCCGACGAATATTTATCATAGAGTTGACCGAGACCATCTTCGGCAGCCGTCAGACTGAGCCATGCGTGAAAAGACACTGCGGACAGCCACCTGTACAGACCATCACCGAGGAGGACGTACCCGCCACACCACAGACCCATACAACCGCAGACCCGGACATCGAAGAGGACTTCTACGGTGACGAAGGATTTGAGGCAGACGAGTTTGACGAGGAGGGATTCGACATCGTAGCAGAATGAAGAACCTTCTTGTCATCTTAGGTCCTACAGGCATTGGCAAGACAGAACTGAGCCTGCAGATAGCGGAAATGCTGGGATGCCCCATACTGAACTGCGACAGCCGGCAACTGTTCCGAGGCATTGAGGTGGGCACCGCCGCACCAACAGCGGAGGAGCTGAAGAGGGTGAGGCACTACTTCGTCGGGACGCTGCAACTGGACGACTACTACAGCGCCGCACAATACGAGGCAGATGCCATAGCCCTACTGGAGGAACTCTTCAAGGAGCACGACAACGTGGTGCTGTCGGGCGGCAGCATGATGTATATAGACGCTGTATGCAACGGCATCGACGACATACCGACGGTCGACGACGAGACAAGAACCGGACTGAAGCAGAGACTTGCCAGTGAGGGACTCGAAAGCCTGCTCGCGGAACTGCAGGTTCTTGACCCGGAATACTACGACATCGTGGACAAGCACAACACACGACGCATAGTCCACGCGCTTGAGATATGCCACATGACTGGCAAGACCTACACGTCGTTCCGGGTAAGAAGCATCAAGCAACGTCCGTTCAACATCATCAAGATAGGACTGCAAAGACCACGCGAGGAACTGTTCGACAGGATAAACCGGCGAGTAGACCAGATGATGCGCGACGGACTGCTTGCCGAGGCAGAGAGAAACCTTGCCAACCGACATCTCAACGCGCTCAACACCGTTGGTTACAAGGAACTCTACGAATACCTGGACAACAAGGACCTTAGCGACAAGGAAAAGAGAGAACTGAGAATAAAAGGACATCTTACGACCCTTAACGAAGCCGTAGAAAGAATAAAAAAGAACACGCGCGCGTACGCCAAGAAGCAGATGACGTGGTATGCCAAGGACGGCGACATCCTCTGGTTTCACCCTTCTGACATTGACACAATAAAAAACGCCATACAACAAAAATTAGAAGTATAGATTCTAAATACTGAATATTGTGATGAAAGAATTCTGGCAAAAAATAAAGAGAGAAATCAAGTACCTGTACACGGGTAGATGGTACAAGGTTCTTGCTATGTGGGCACTCACCCTCTTTGTGATGTTTTTTCTTTTCTTGGGGTCAATCGACATCAACCTATTCAACCTCTTCGGTCCGTCGCCAGGTTTCACCGACATACAGAATCCTGAGAACTTCAACAGCGAAGCCAGCGAGATATACAGCGCCGACAGCGTGCTGCTTGGACGTTACTTCAGCGAGAATCGTTCGGCGGTAGATTACGAAGAGATATCGCCTATTCTCATCAGAACGCTCATCGACACCGAGGACGAACGCTTCTACAAGCACTGGGGAGTGGACATCGAAGGACTCTTTGCCGCTGCCAAGGACATTGCAACGGGAAGAAGCCGAGGCGCCAGCACCATAACACAACAGCTTGCCAAGAACCTCTTTGTCCGCACCAAGAAGTCGGAAACCGGACTTATTGGAGGCAACATCCTCATCAAGAAGATGAAGGAATGGATTATCGCCACCAAACTGGAGATTTCGCTTACCAAGGAGGAGATTGTGACGATGTACCTCAACACCGTTGACTTCGGATGCAACTCCTTCGGCATCAAGACTGCAGCACGAACTTACTTCGGAACCACACCCGACCGCCTCAACTACGAGCAGGCAGCCACACTGGTGGGACTGCTCAAGGCAACCAGCACATACAACCCACGCACAAATCCCAAGAACAGTCTTGCAAGACGCAACGTCGTGCTCGGCCAGGTGTACAGCAAGGGACACATCCTCATCGACGGCAAGGCTGCCAGCAAGGCACAGTTCGACAGTCTGACAAACGTGCCGACAGAGGTTGTCGAACTGCGCCACGAGAGCAGCAACGACGGTACGGCACCTTACTTCCGCCGCGCACTCACGGAATACATCAACCGTCTTTGCGACGAGGAACTCATTCCCGGATACAACAAGGAGAACCACCTTGACCTCTATGCCGACGGTCTGAAGATATACACCACACTTGACAGCCGCATGCAGGCTTATGCCGAGGATGCTGCTCACCACCAGATGTCCATCATCCAGGACAAGTTCAACAGTCACTGGAGTGGCATGAACCCATGGCGCGACGAGCATCACCACGAGATACCAAACTTCCTGGAAGACCTTGCAAAAAAGACTGGCTACTACAAGTACTTCGACAAGAAGTTCGACGGCAACCAGGACAGCATCTTCAATCATCTGCGCAACGACAAGCACCTTGTCAAACTCTTCACCTTCAATGGCGAGAAGGAGGAGATGATGAGTGTGATGGACAGCATCAGATACATGGTTTCCTTTATGCACTGCGGTATGATAGCCATCGAACCCGACACACGCCACGTCAAGGCATGGGTGGGCGACCTCGACTTCAACTCATGGCAATACGACAAGGTGACAGCCAT
Organism: uncultured Prevotellaceae bacterium; assembly: GCA_945833925.1. Classification (GTDB taxonomy): domain Bacteria; phylum Bacteroidota; class Bacteroidia; order Bacteroidales; family Bacteroidaceae; genus Physcousia. The sequence continues at coordinate 57,762 of CAMAFX010000001.1, read as the reverse complement.
GCGCCAGCCAGGCAGTACATTCAAACTCTTCGTCTATTCGGAGGCAATGAACCAGGGTATGACTCCAAACACCAGAAGGATGGACTCATACAAGGCATACCCTGACACTGTCAAAGGTGAGGTAAAGATATGGGCTCCACACAATGCCAACGGATTCTTCACCAACACAAGCGTCACCCTGAAGACCGCCTTTGCAATGAGTATCAACAGTATAGCCGTAGGACTTGGCTTTGAACTCGGCGTAGACAAGATTGCCAAGACCGCCAAGGCGATGGGTATAGAAAGCAAACTTGACGTGATACCTTCGCTCACACTCGGCTCGAGCGATGTCAACCTGCTCGAACTCACAAATGCCTACTGTACGCCCATCAACGACGGAAAGTACAACATGCCTATCATGGTTACACGAATCGAGGACAGGCACGGCAAGGTAATCTACGAGGCAACACTCAAGGAGGAGCAAGCCATCCCCTATCGCACCGCCTATCTCATGCAGCAGATGCTGCGTGCCGGCATGAGCGGTACAAGTTCGAGAATCAGGTCGTACACCTCGGAGGTTTACAACACAACCGAGTGGGGAGGCAAAACTGGTACGAGCAACAACCACAGCGACGCATGGTTTATCGGCGTCACACCTAAACTGGTGTTCGGCTCGTGGGTTGGAGGAGAGTACCGCAGCATACACTTCAGGACCGGCGAACTGGGACAGGGCAACAGAACCGCCCTGCCTATATGCGGTGAGTTTATGAACAAGGTGCTGAAGGACGTACACTTCAAGAAATACCGCGTCAAGTTCCCCAAGCCAAAGGAGACCATCGACATGACCGACTACAGCAGTCCGGTTGAATACACCGGTCACTCTGGCGAAGAAGAGGAAGGCGGTGAAGAAAAGATGGAGATGACGACCGACGGCATTGAGGAGGTAAAAGCCGAGACCAGCGGAGAGACCAAGCCCACGCAACCCGTAACCGACGAGAGCGCAGAATGACCGAAAAGGAGATAGATCTAAGCAGCGAGGAATACCAGAATGCGCTTAACCTTATAACGCACACACATCAGTCTGTATTTCTTACAGGCAAGGCAGGAACGGGTAAGAGCACATTCCTGAGGTATGTCGTCAGTCAGACAAAAAAGAAATATGTCGTACTGGCACCTACCGGCATTGCCGCCATCAACGCCGGCGGACAGACGATGCACAGTTTCTTCAAACTGCCGTTCCATCCACTCGTGCCCGACGATCAGAGATTCGCCGGAAAAAGGATACGCGAGTTCCTGAAATACAGCAAGGCACACATCAAGCTGCTTCGCGAACTCGACCTTATCATCATCGACGAGATATCGATGGTGAGGGCAGACATCATCGACTTCATAGACCGCATTCTACGAACATACACGCACAACTGGAGGACTCCCTTCGGGGGGAAGCAGATGCTCCTTATCGGCGACGTGTACCAACTTGAACCTGTCGTGAAGGCTGACGAGAGGGACATCCTGCGACGCTTCTACCCCAACCCATACTTCTTTTCGGCAAGAGTGTTCCAGTACATGGAACTCGTCAGCATAGAACTGACAAAGGTGTTCCGCCAGAAAGATCCTGTATTCATAAAGACACTCGACCACATTCGCAGCGGACAGGTGAGCCAGACAGAACTGACTCTGTTGAACACCCGAGTCGCGTTGCCAGAAGACAACACAGTTAGAGGAAACGACGCATCAGGGAAGGATGACAATTCACTTAACATTGTCCTTGCCACACGTCGCGACGTAGTGGACCACATCAACCAGAACGAACTTGACAAACTACCCGGAAAGTCAATAATTTTCAAAGGAATTGTCAAGGATGATTTTCCTGAGACAATGATGCCGACACAACTCGAACTGGAGTTGAAAGTCGGAGCGCAAATCATCTTCATCAAGAACGATCAGGACAAACGATGGGTGAACGGCACGTTGGGCACCATCATCGAGATAGACGAGAAACAGATAGAACTGACGATCATTACCGACAACGGAGACGAGGTTGTGGTGAAACGCGAGCAGTGGGAGAACGTCAGGTACTCGTACAACGAAAAGGAGAAGAAAATCGAAGAAGAGCAATTGGGAGTATTCCTACAGTTGCCCGTACGACTTGCCTGGGCTATCACCATACATAAAAGTCAGGGACTCACATTCGAGCAGGTGACACTGGACTTCGGCGGCGGAACCTTTGCCGGAGGACAGGCGTACGTGGCACTGAGCCGATGCCGTTCGCTGGAGGGAATGACACTGCGCCAGCCCATCACACAGGCCGACATTTTCGTCAGACCGGAGATTAACAAGTTTGCAAGCAACTTCAACAACACGCAGGCGGTGGAACGCGCGCTCCAGACTGCCAGAGCCGACATCGAATACACCTCTGCTGTAAAGAATTTTAACAACTACAACATACCCGAGGCGCTTAACCATTTCTTCGTTGCCATACATGCACGCTACGACATAGAACAACCACTGCAACGACGCTTCCTGCAACGAAAACTGCACAAACTCTGTTCGCTGAAACGGGAGAACGACGCACTGCGCGAGAAGATGCATCAGCAGGAACTGAACTTGCAGAAGTACGCAAAGGAATACCTGGAGATGGGCAACATGTGCGTAACAGAAGCGCACAACGCCGACGCGGCTATCAAGAACTACGACAAAGCCATCGAACTGTACCCAACCTTTGTCGAGGCATGGGTGAGGAAGGGCATAACGCTTCTGGACGACAAGAAAGACTACCACGAATCGCTGAAGTGCCTGAAGAAAGCCGTAAAGATGTCGCCCAAGACCTTTAAGGCATGGTACAACCTCGGCAGGCTGCACATGGAGATGAACGAGTTCGAGCAAGCCATCAACGACTTCTCGCACGCCACCAGTCTGAATAGCAAGCACGCAAAAACCTACGACTATCTGGGCGACAGCTATTCCCGCCTCGGTGATGAGGACAATGCCGAACTCAACTGGGCAATAGCCGAGCAATTAAAGAAAAAAAAGACAAACGAGTAGACTTTTTTTACTTTTCTGACTGAAACTTTCTCTGACATAACTTTGTTATAACAAAAATTGTGCTTATCTTTGCGCGTGGTTGTTACCTCGCGCATTTCTTTTATCAAGAAGCATACTTTGCGCCAGGTCCCTCGCTTAAACCCAAGAAACTAATACAAACACAAATAACAAATTCTATGAAAAACAGTTTTGCAAGACTCGCTGCTGCCGTTGTTATCGGTGCAGTAGCCTCTACCAGTTTGATGGCAAAGACCACAAACAAGTACACATCCTATCTCTTCACCTACTTCACAGGCAACGCTCCTCAGGAAGAGCAGATTCGCTATGCCCTCAGTGAGGACGGATGGAACTACACCCCGCTGAACAACGGCAATCCTATCATCGCCAGCGACACCATCGCCCTGAAGAAGGCTGTGCGCGACCCACACATCCTTCGCGGCGAGGACGGCTACTTCTACCAGGTTGTCACCGACATGGCAAGCAGTCAGGGATGGGCAAGCAACCGTGGTCTGGTGCTGCTCCGTTCGAAGAACCTCATCAACTGGGAGCATCACACAGTTCACTTCCCTGAGAAATACAAGGGAACAAATTTTGCCAACGTGACACGTGTCTGGGCCCCTCAGACCATCTTCGACGTGGATGCAGGCAAGTATATGGTTTACTACAGCCTTCTCACCAACGACGGTTCGATACCTTACGACAAGGTTTACTATCAATATGCAAATGCTGACTTCAGCGACCTCGAGGGCGAGCCAAAGGTTCTCTTCGACGTAAACAATGCCAGCATCGATACCGACATCGTACGCGACGACGACGGTATGTACCACGTATTCTTCAAGACCGAGGGACAGCGCGAGAAAGGCATCAAGCAGTTCATAGTGAAGAACCTCCACAACATCACAACAGCCGATCTCCAGCCAGGCTTCTGCCAGGACACCAAGGAGGCTGTCGAGGGTGCCGGAGTGTTCCGTCTCTTCGACGGCACATGGGTACTGATGTACGACTGCTACATGAACGGCCACTACCAGTTCTGCAAGAGCACTGACCTCAAGACATTCAAGCAGGTTCAGAACACTGCAACAAAGGGTCTGTTCACTCCACGCCACGGAACCGTAATCGCCATCACCGCCGAGGAGGAGGCACTGCTGAAGGCATGGAGTGACCTGAGTCAGGAGGTTGAGCACCTTGCAAAGCGCGCCGTGCCCACACTCACCCTCTACCAGCTCCAGAACCGCCAGTCGATGATCGACGAGATAAAGGCAACACTGAAGGCAGAGGCAAGTCTCAAGGCTTACCAGGCACAGCAGAAGCACCTCAAGGACTTCTATTCAAAATAATCTCTGCTGCTATTCAGCCAGCGGGAGAGGGTCTAAAACAAATTAACCATACAACAAGGCTGTCACGCGCAGTGGCAGCCTTACCAAAAAATAAAATCAGATGAAACTAAGAACACTTGCAACCATTGCACTCGCCTTCATGTCCAGCATGGGTTTTGCGAGAAACAAGATTACAACTGTAGACCAGGTAACTACTGCCGTTGACGTTACGGGCGACGTTGACTATGTCATCACCAACACCCAGCCATTTGGCGTATCCAAGACGGGTAGCGTCAACATCGTCGACACGGAGCATGCCGTGGTCATAATAAAAAGCATCAAGCCAAGCAAGGTGCTCTCGTCATTGATGAACAACATCTACATCAAAGGCGAAAAGGCTGTCAATGGCACAAACTGTATCGTACAGATGTACAACCGCGGTGCCATCATCTTCCCATACGACAAGAACTACAAACCGCTGACCTGCTATACAGAGGAGAACTTCCAGGGCGAGTCGTACAACAACTACGGCTTTGGCAACTCGGGAGGATTCATGAACACTCTGAACACCGTTCAGCTCAACAACAACATCAAGAGTTTCAAACTCAAGCGCGGACACATGGTGACATTCGCTGTCGGCAAAGGCGGCTGGGGCTATAGCCGATGCTTCATTGCCGACCTCGAGGACCTGGAGATCAGTGTTGTTCCAGCACCTCTCAAGGGCAAGATCAGCTCGTATCGCATGTTCCACTGGTACAATGCCAGCAAGGCTGGTGTACACGACACATCTCAGAGCGCCAACGACGCACTCAACACCACGTCGTGCTTCGACTGGGGACAGGGAAATGCATCACTGCTACCTGACGTGGAATGGGTGTCACACCACATCTACGAGGACTGGCCATCAGCAGCCACCTGCGGAAGCGTGACAGGAACCTGCCACATGAAAACCAACAACGAGCCTGGCAACGCATCAGACGACCATCCACAGGACGTTGCCACCATCCTCAACAACTGGCAGAACCTGATGCGTACCGGTCTGCGCCTCTGTTCCGAGAGTTCGCACGATGGTTCGATGGGCCACCTCACAGAGTTCATCAACGAGATTGACAAGCGTGGCTGGCGATGCGACATACTCGACCTTCACTGCTACTGGGACGGTCAGTTCAACAGTCTCGACTGGTACATCAGCAACTACGGCAAGGGACGCCCATGTTGGATTTCAGAGTGGCTGTGGGGTTCAAGCTGGGGCAATAACGGAGCCTTTGCTTCGGGTCGCCAGAGCGACAACGCCACCTACGACGGCACCAAGCCTATCCTGGACCGTCTGAACAGCACAGACAAGGTAGAGCGCTACTTCTACTGGAACAGCGAAGCGTGGTACACCAAGATATGGCGCGACAACCAGCTCACAAAGCTCGGCCAGTACTATGCCACAATGGACGTAGGCCTTGGCTACAAGGCTGAGAACGAGTATGTTCCAACCATCGTGTACAACGAGCCAAGCAGCATCACAGGCACCTTCACCAAGAGCAGCGGTGCAGTAACCCTCGAATGGACCGACCCCAACGGCGACATGCTCGACTCTATCGTAGTAGAGCGCAAGGCACCCGGCTCTTCAAGATGGGTGAAGAACGGCAACGTGACACCTATCGACCAGGCAAGCAAAAGCGGCAGTGCCTACAAGTACACGACAACCGAGAGAGAGGTCGGAATATCATATTACCGCGTCACTGAGTACTACGACAACGGCAAGAAATACATCAGCAACGAGTTCAGCGTGACTATTGCGCAAGCCAACAGCGTAGGACTCTTGCAGTATGGTCAGCTGAAGATAGCAAATCTGGAGAGCGTAACGACCGACATCGACAAGCAGGATGCAAATCCATACGTGGTGATGGGTATGATAAGCAACAAGAACACCAGCAACGGCATCACGAGCCAGATTCAGAGCATGAGCAAGTCAAGCTTCAAGTTCCGCTTCCTGCCATGGACACTCACATCGCCTGTTGACTTCAAGACCGCCGAGACCATCGACTATCTCATTCTCCCTCCCGATACAGTAATGCATCTCAACGACGACATGATGCTCATCTCACAGAAAGTAGGCTCTGTCAAGGGCGTAGAGGTTAGCGTTGTCTTCCCGGAGGAATTCCCCGAGGGTGTGACACCTGTTGTTGTGGCTCAGCAGAACACCACCGTGACAAGCTACGCACCCGTGACTGTCCGCGTCTACGACATCACCAACAAGGGCTTCAAGGTCAAACTGGTACGTCAGGAAGGTGTGACCTCTACATTCAACGCCCAGAACGTCAACTATTTTGCATGCTCTCCAGGTCAGATTGCCATAGGTTCGGGCAAGCTCCTTACCGTCGGAGTCGACAACGTGACACCTTGCGGCGGTTCGTCACGTCAGACCATCACCTTCAAGGATAAGGAAGGAAATACCCTGAGTCTGATGAACCCATACATCATAGCAGGTGCACAGACCAACAACTACGCCGCATCGAGCATCATGCGTCTGCACAGCACTACAAAGGATGACAACGGCGGCGTATACTGCGGCAGTTTCCGTCGTCAGGTTGACGGCACATACACAGGTGGCGAGAGCAACGTCGCCAAGGCAAACGGCGACTACGTAGGATGGATGATTATCAGCGATGATCCCGAGGGCACAGGCAATGAGGAACCAATCATCGTAAAGCCTGGCACCGAAACCGGCATCATCAGCACAGCAGCCAACAACGCTCTCAGCGTAAGCGTAAGCGACGGAATCATTGACTGCAGCGACAAGGACGCATCGGTATACAATGCGGCAGGTCAGCGCGTCAGCCTCAACAAGAAAGTGCCAGCAGGCATCTACGTCGTCACTAACGGAAAGAAGAGCGTTAAGGTCTCCGTGAAATAACGGATGAGAATAATCCCGATTTAACGTTAGACGCAAACACACAACGGAAATATGAAGAAACTCAATATCACAATGATGGTGCTGGCTATATCCAGCGCCATCAGTATGAGAGCACAGACCGACGTAACAAGCAAGTATCTGGACAACCCTGACTTTGCCGCACGATTTGCGGCATGGGAGAATGCCGGAAGCTTCACATACAACACCGCCAACACGTTCAGCAAGAGCAACGGCGACGTATGGATGGAGAAGTATGTTGCAAAGGGAAGCAAACTGGGTACCAATCAGGGCATGTACCAGAAACTCAGCAACATGACCACCGGTACATACACCCTCATTGCCGGAGCACAGCATATCAACCAGAACAACACCAGTGCCACATGCACCGGAGGTCTCATCTACGCCAACGATGCCACTACCGAGGTTCACGAGGCAGATGACTACAGTGTGGAGTTTACCGTTGTCAACGGCAAAGCAACAGTCGGAGCAAAGCTCACCTCTGCCACCGGTAACTGGTTCTGCATCGACAACTTCCGACTCATCTACAATGGTGTGGACAACAGCAAGATAGATGCTGAACTGGACAAAGTCATAGCCAAGGCTGAGGGCGTGTACAAGGAAGGCGGAAAGACTGCCGACGAACTGCTTGCCGCCATCGACAAGGTGAAGGCACTGAAGGGCAAAGGGGCAGAAGGCGTAAGCGAAGCCGTCACGGCACTGCAGAAAGCCACCATCACCTTCCGCATTGAGAATGCCACCGGATCCACTCCAAAGGTAACCACGCACCCCTACGTGGCAATGGGAACAACCATAGCACTGGGACGCCTCACAGTGAGCGGTTCGGCTGCCGAGAAAGGATTCTGCTGGAGCAAGCATCCCAACCCAACCATCCTCGACGAAACAAGCACGCTCTATTATTCTAACAATGGCAATATCTACCATATGGACAATCTGGAGCCAGGCACAATATATTACGTTCGCGCATACGCCCGTACAAGCACGTGGAAGGTGGGCTATGGTGAGGTCGTAAAGATTGCCACACTGCCAAAGGGCACCGTCAACTACAGCTACGACTTTGCTGGCGACGAGCAACAGAACCGACGCATCAACTCTGCATCTGCCGAAACAGTATGGATGTACAACAACCTGAGCAACATCAGGGGATTCTACCTGCAGGTACACTATGTATGGGGCGCCGGTGCAGGCGCCGGTACCGCCGACTGCTCGTATGGCGGCTGGATGCGCGTCAGTCAGAAGGAGGCTTATCAGCAGACCGGAACCATCCTTCACGAGACAAACCACGGCGTGGGTGTAGGTACAACGGGCGAATGGTATAACAACGCCAACCTTCGTGCCGAGACATCACGAGGCTTGTGGCTTGGCCCGCGTGCCACCAGTATGGTTCGTTTCTTCGACAACAGTTCAACTTCAACCCTTACTGGCGATGGTACACACATGTGGCCTTACGGCATCAACGGTGCTCACGAGGACAGTTACCAGCCTTCTAACAAGCCTCTGTACTATGCCAACATCCTCATCACGCACGCACTCCATCAGGACGGCCTGCCATGCTCCAGCAGCGTTGGCTTTGCTACTCCTGCCTATGTATTCACGCAGATGGACAGTGTGAAATACTATATCAAGTGTGAGGAAAAGACATGCGGAGGCTTGACAAGCTATCTTGGCATGACAAGTACGGGTCTCGTCAAGAACTTCGAGACCGAGGATGTCTTCGGCAACGACGACTGCGCATGGTACATAGGATACGACCCAAAGACCTGCTACTATACATTCTACAATATTGGTCAGGATAGATATCTCACCTTCTCGAGCAACACCATCAAGGGTGTAAAGAAGACCACTCCCGGAAGCTCGGAAAAGTTCCACCTGATGCCTTCGCGCCAGTCGTCGACATTAAGCAACTACAGCGGCAGCAGTTTCTGGGTTCTCAGTTCTTCGGGCCACTCTGCCCTCGAGGGATCGACAACATTCAATAAGTCTACATCAAGCTACAACACCGTTACGTCGGGCTACAACGCTTCAAACAGTGCTGCATCTCAGCGCTGGTTCCTTATGACCGAACAAGAGACAAAGACTTTTGAGGATGCAGCCATCAAGGTTGTAGCAGACGAGTTGGAAGAACTGCTGAAAAATGCTACAGCAACTGTTGAGACACCTCACACATCTGCTATCGTTGGCACCGACACTCAGGAGTTCGACGATGCCATCAACACCACCATTGAGGCAATCCAGAGCAGTAAAGACAACTACAAGACAACCAGCGAGATAAAAGATGCTATCAATTCGCTTAAGGATGCCATAACAACGTTCCTTTCGGGTGTGAAGATTACAGATCCGAGCAAACCGTTCAACCTCACTTATTTCCTTGTAAACCCAGGTCTGACCGAGAACAGCAACGGATGGAGCACCACTGCCACCATAAACTACGGATGCGCTGAGTTCTACCAGAAGTCTGCCGACTTCAGCCAGACGACATCGTTGAAGATGCCAGCAGGAACCTACGAAGTAAGGGCACAGGCATTCCAGCGCTCAAAGGCATACGCAGATGCATACAAGGACTATCAGGCTGGTACTGACGAGGTTAAGGCACAGTTGTACGTCAAGACAAAGAACACCCTTATCAAGAATATCTTTGACGATGCACAGTCAACATCACCGGGCAGTGGAAGCGTAGCAGTTGCCACAAAGGTATACATCCCCAACAACATGCAGAGCGCAAGCTATTTCTTCAGGAAAGGTCTCTACGACAACAGCGTTATGGTTACCACGTCGACTGCAGCAACCATGAAACTCGGTATCAAGACAGGTACCAGCAACAATGGTTCGTGGACCATGTTCGACAACTTCCGCCTGTTCTCGTACGGCAACATGACTCAGGAAGAGATTCTCCCTGTCAAGAGTGTGTCGGCAGACCCCGAAAGAGGCAATGCTGACACTAAGATATACGACCTCAGCGGACGCAGGGTAAGCACTCCCGGCGGCCGGGGAATCTTCATCGTAAACGGCAAGAAAGTCGTCTTCTGACAACTCGCAAATCTATCACTTTCCGCGCATAGACATGCGCCATACCAACGGTCCGGATCTCCATAATACGAGGTCCGGATTTGTTATGTAAAGACGAGAAACGACAAGCAGAACGAGAACGCATTTGTCGTTTTTTACATATTTTTAAGTTAATTTTTACTAAAAGTACAATTTTCTTTGCTATAATAGCCGTAAATAGTAAAACTTTCGTTAAATTTGCTAATCATAAAGTGTACTAACTACGCGCACGCATAATACGAGCATTGCGCATACGAATACCAACAAGGCAGGCATGAACGTCCTGCGAGCATGCCAGGCACGTCCTGAGCATACTCCGGAACACCCCCTGCGAATACCATGAGAAGTGAAATAAACATAAAAACTAACTAAATAAAAACCTAATTCAAATTGTGTATGAAAAACCGTTTAAGCACAATCAGCAAGTCAGCCTCCTGGATGCTCGTCTTGCTTGCAGCCTGCGGTGTTACGTCCTCATGTAAAGACGAGTACACACTGGACGATGAAAAGCCCAGTTGGTTGAATTCCAGCATCTATCAGAGTCTGGAATCAAAGGGTAATTACAGCAATTACCTTCGTCTTCTCGGTGACCCCGACGTTAACCCCACAAATGCACGTCCTTTGACAGAGGTACTTTCACGTACCGGTTCCAAGACCGTGTTTGTAGCTGATGATGAGGCATGGAAAGAATTCTTCAAGAAGAATGCCACCCTGCCCGAGAGCAACCCCTGGCACACCGCCACAAGTTACGACAACTTGAGCGTTGCACAGAAGAAGCTCATCATCCACACAAGTATGTTGAACAATGCCATCGTTATGGAGAACCTTGCCAGCAGCGAAGGCGCACAGGTAACACGAGGTGAGTACATGCGTCGCTACACCGACGTCGAGGCTACCGACTCTATCACCTACGTTGACGGCAACTCACTGCCAGTCAACTACAACATCGGCAATGGAGAAACTGACTACTGGAGCCGTTTCCGCACAGAGAAAGGCGGAAAGGGTATCTACATGGTAAACGACTCTTCACTTTCAATGATGCTCCACTTCACAAGCGAGCACATGTCTAAGAACAACATCACAGACAAGGACTTCTCAATCTTCATGGGCCAGGAGCGCAACACCGAGGATGTACACATCTACGACGCTCTCCTCCTCGAGAAGGACGGTGTCTGCGAGAACGGATATGTAAACAAGACTTCTAAGGTCATCACTCCACTTCCCAACATGGCAGAGGTTATCCGCACCAACGGCAAGACCAACATCTTCAGCCACATGCTCGACCGTTGGAGTGCTCCTTTCTACAACGTCGGCGTGACAGAGCGCTACAAGCAGATTAAGGAGTCAAGAGGCGAGACTTGGGAAGACTCAATCTTTACAAAGCGTTATTTCTCTGACCTCAGCTGGAACCACAGAGCACTGAAGAACGACCCATACGGAGAGCAGTTCCGCGACTCATCTTCTACCGATGTTGGTTTGAAGTTCGATCCAGGATGGAATGCTTACTACGACGAGAAGAGCGGTCCTCAGTTCGACATGGCTTCAATGTTCGTTCCCAACGACGAGACAATGTGGGAGTACTTCCAGGAAAACGGCGGTGGCTGGCAGCTTATCCAGACCTACTACCTGAAGGTCGGCACACCAAATGAAATCGCCTACACACGTCCAGCAACTCTGGAGGACCTCTACAAGCAGATTGACCAGATACCCATCTCTACACTGCGTTCACTCATCAACATCATCATGTTCAAGAGTTTCATCAGCAGTGTACCAAGCAAGATGACAAAGCTTCGCGACGATGCTCAGGAGCAGATCTTCTATGCTGAAGACCTCCAGCACATCGTAGGCACAGAGCTGGCAAACAACGGTGTCGTTTACATCACAGACAAGGTTTACGGTCCTGCCGACTACACCTCTGTAACAGCACCAGCCTACATCAGTGCCACCAACCTGGTTATGCGTTGGGCAATCTACAACGGTTCTACCACAGCAACCGACTACATGGGTCTTAACTACTATGCCTACCTGAAGGCTATGCAGAGCCGCTTCGTTCTGTTCCTGCCAAGCGACAAGGCATTGAGATACTACTACGACCCAGTCAGCTTCAAGAGCCAGAAGCCGCGTTCACTCGAGTTCGCATACAACGGCAAGTCATTCCCAATTGACTACAAGATTTTCGACTACAACACAAAGACAGGTGAGATTGGTCGTCAGTACACATTGGAGAAGATGAGCAACAGCGAGATTACCAACCGTTTGAAGGACATCCTCGAGAGCCACACCATCGTGCTCGACGGCAAGGAGGAGCTCAACACCGACATTGACCAGTTCTATGTAACAAAGAACGGTTCGGGCATCAAGGTTACACGTGCCAACGACGAGCATGGCAACCCACACATCGTAAAGGTGCAGGGTGGTTTCCAGCTCGAGAACGAGATTGCCGGCATTGCAGGTACTCAGCCTGGTGTAGCACAGAACGCTGTTACCGACGAGCAGAACATGAGCAACGGTACAACTTACATCCTCGACTCGCCAATCATACCTTCAAGCAAGAGCGTTTACAACGTGATGACAACCGACGAGGACTACACACAGTTCTACTCACTCTGCGAGACAGAGGAAGACATTGTTCGCGCCTGCGGTCTTGTTGACGAGAAGAACCTGACTATCAACCAGCAGAAGGCTGAGATGAAGAAGTTCCAGGTATTCATCAACGACAACGGTCCCGACATGAACGTACAGTTCTTCAACAACTACCGCTACACCATCTTCCTTCCTACCAACGACGCTGTTGCCACAGCTATCAGCAACGGTCTGCCAACATGGGAGGAGATCAAGGAAGACTACGAGAAATGCGAGAAGGACCCAGAGGATCTGCACCTTTTGAACACAGCCGATTCTTTGCGTCTTCAGACCAAGATTACATACCTTATTAATTTTATACGTTACCACTTTGCTGATAACAGCGTATTCGTTGACAACAGCGACATCAAGAGCACAGAGTACGTAACATCAAGCTACGATAACGTAAAGGGTATCTTCTGCAAGATTAACGTACAGCGTACAAACGGCGAGCTCCAGGTACGGGACTTCAGCGGTGGCAAGTGGAACACAGTTGGTGGCAAGTACAACATTATGGCTCGCGACCTGACATGTTCAAAGACTCCAAGCAACCAGACCACCATGAACGGTATCACCATCGATGGATCAAGCTTCGCTGTAATCCACCAGATACCAGGTGTGCTCAACCACACAGCTCCTGTTAACGGCCGCTACGACAGCACATGGTCGAGCGTGAGTGAGTGCAAGAAGTACTTGAAGCGTTTCGCAATCAAATAAAACACTATTACCATGACAAGATATATTAAGTTGATTATGCTGGTAATCGTCAGCCTGATGGTGACAATTCCAGCCAGCGCACAAGGCCGACGTATCTCAGGTACAGTATCGGATGACATGGATGTGTTGCCAGGAGCTGCTGTCAAGGAGATTGACAAGAACAATCGTATTGTCAGTTCAGCCTTGACCGACTTCAATGGTAACTTTACCATGAACATTAAGGACCCCAAGAACGTGCTCAACGTTTCTTACGTAGGTCTTAAAACCCACACCGAAGTCATCGGTGCAAAGACAGTCTTCAAGATCAAACTTCAGGACAACTCAAAGACCATGAAGGACGTTGTCGTAACAGCCAAGAAGAAGGCTGCCACAACAGGTCTTGACATCCCTGCCCGCGAGTATGCCGGTGCCGTCCAGAGCTTCAACATGGACGATATGGAAGGTCTCGCATTCGAGTCTGTCGACCAAGCCCTTCAGGGTCAGATTGCCGGTCTTGACATTGTTGCCAACTCTGGTAACCTTGGTTCTGGTACAACCATGCGTCTGCGTGGTACCACCACCATCAACGGTAACGCACAGCCTCTTATCGTCGTTAACGACCACATCTTCGAGTTGCCTGACGATGCTCAGACAGTTAACTTCGAGGATATGGATAACGAGGAGCAGTTCTCTACCCTTCTGAATGTAAACACCGAGGATATCGAGAGCATCACCGTACTTAAGGATGCTGCTTCTGCAGCCAAGTGGGGTGTTCGTGGTTCAAACGGTGTCATCGAAATCAAGCTGCGTCGTGGTAAGCGCGGTAAGACAAAGGTAAGCTTCGCATACAAGTTCAACGGTACATGGCAGCCTCAGGGCTACAACATGCTGGACGGTGACGGCTACACCATGATGCTTAAGGAGGCTTACTTCAACCCGACACAGACCAAGACCGACATTGCCGAGCTTGACTACAACACTGAAATGCCATACATCTACAACCACTTCACACACAACACAGACTGGGTGAAGGAGGTTAAGCAGTTCGGTCAGGAGCACCGCTACAACATCAACCTCTCGGGTGGTGGTGAGAAGGCTACCTTCCGTATCAGTGCCGGTTACAACAAGAGCAAGGGTTCCATCATCGGTCAGACGATGGATCAGTTCACCGAGAGTACAGCTTTGGACTACTGGGTGAGCGACCGCATCAAGTTCTCAAGTAACATCAACATGACATTCACCACCAACCATAAGAACTATGGAAACGACATCCTGGCTCGTGCATACACAGCCATGCCTAACATGAGTGTCATCGAATACGACGTAATGGGCAATCCAACCGGCAACTACTTCAACATGTTCCCAATGGATGCCGTCCTCGGCAAGGACAACACTGCCGACCTCAACTCTGGCCGCGACGGTGTAACAAGCTACGAGCTTCGCGACATGTTCGTCAATGGTAACCCAGTGGCACGTGCAATGCACGCATGGTGGACCCAGAAGCAGTACAACCTGACTCCTCAGTTCGATATCACCTACAAGTTCTGGGGCAAGGACAGCGACCAGCACCAGTTGAACTATGTCGGTGACGTTCAGTTGAACATCTACAACACCAGCGACGACAAGTACTGTCCAAGCGACCTCCACACCATGCCATGGATATGGGGTGGCGACAACGGAGCTAAACTTACCAACAACGAGCGTAATGCCGTAAGCAACAACGAGTACAAGTCACTCTCATTCACCACACGTCACGACCTGCGTTACTACTCTCACTTCAAGAACACCGACCACAACCTCTCTGGTCTGGCACGTTTCGAGATGGAGACAGGTAACAGCTCTTCACAGAACCTCGGTCTCTGGAATGTTCCCAACGGCATCAGCGACCCGACCGTAGTGGCACTCCTCAGCGGTGCAAGCGCAGGTAACAGCGAGTGGCGCAGCCACAGCTTCTTCGAGCAGTTGCACTACTCTTACAAGAGCAAGTACTCACTCGACGTCAGTGTACGTACCGACGGTAGCACAGCCTTCGGCCGTGGTCACAAGTACGGAACATTCCCCAGCGTCGGTGCACGTTGGAATATCAGCGACGAAAGCTGGATGAAGTGGTCTGACAAGGTCATCAGCATGCTGGCATTCCGTCCCACATGGGGTATCACAGGTAACACCGGTGGTGCAAGCGGATGGCAGTACAACAAGTACAGTTCGGCAGGTTACTACAACGGCCACTCAGTTGTTCAGCCAAGCAACCTCTCTCTGACCAACCTCAAGTGGGAGAAGACAGAGCAGTGGAACCTCGGTTTCAACCTCGGCTTGTTCAAGGACCTCATCACCATGGAGTTTGAGGTTTACAACAAGAAGACCACCGACCTCCTCATGACCAACCAGCGCATCTCAAGTGCCAACGGTTTCAGCAGCCTCGGCTACGTAAACGCAGGTACAATGCGCAACAAGGGTTGGGAGTTGAACTTCTCTACAGCCAAGTTCGCTAAGATTGGCAAGTTCGCAATGAGGCTTCGTGGTAACATCAGCCAGAACTTCAACACCGTGGAGGAGATGAACGACCTCATCCTCGAGAACCTGAATGGTTCGGAGACATGGAACCCAACCAATATGAGCTACAACCAGCGTGTACAGGTTAACAACGCACTCGGTTCTATCTACGGTTTGCGTTCACAGGGTGTCTACCGCTACGACTACGACCACAACGGTTACACAGCAGCCAGCTTCAAGAGCTACGGCTACAACGAAATCGACAGCCGTACAGGCATGCCTTGTGCAAATGCCGACGACGCTCGCCTCTATGGTACAGGTTACGACCGTGCCGGCAACGCTATCAACACAGCAGCTGCAGCACTGCGCCGCGGTGAGAACAGCACCTGTCCTATCGCTTACGACGTGGACGGCAACATGCTGACCGACGCAAAGGGTAACCCACTTCCAATGTACTATTGCTACAGCGAGGGTAGCCGCAAGCAGTTCCAGGGTGGTGACGCCATCTACGAGGATATCAACCACGACGGTTCTATCGACCGCTACGATATGGTTTACCTTGGCAACTCTAACCCTAAGTGCTATGGTGGTTTCGGTATCAACCTCTACTACGGCAAGTTCGAGGTCAACGCTTCATTCAACTTCCGTATGGGTAACCAGATTGTCAACCTTGCACGTGCACAGTACGAGGCAATGACAACCAACACCAACCAGAGCTTCGCTACAACATGGCGCTGGAGAAAGAATGGTGACATCACAGACATCCCACGCGCTCTTACCGAAGTTAACGGATTCAAGAGTTACAACTCACTCCCATCCGACCGTTACGTTGAGGACGGAAACTACCTGCGTCTGCAGTACATCCAGCTCAAGTATAACTTCGACGCCAAGAAGCAGTGGCTCAAGACAATCGGTGTTTCTTCACTTTATCTGTCTGCAACAATCAACAACGTATTCTGCTGGACCAAGTACACAGGTGTTGATCCTGAGGTCAGCATTGGTGGATACGCAGTTGCAACAGACCGCAGCAAGACACCTCGCTCTAAGTCATTTACATGTAGCTTAAACGTTGGTTTCTAAAAGACTGATACGATGAAAAATATTAAGAATATATTCAAGGCAACCCTCCTGATGGGAACGGTTGCACTAAGCACAACCTCATGTCAGGACTGGCTGACCGTTTATCCTCAGACACAGATTGTCGAGGAGAACTTCTGGGAGGACAAGAATGACTTGGAGGGCGTGCGCTATGCCGCATACAAGAACATGTGTAGTACACTCGAGAAGATGGTTCTCTGGGGCGACCTTCGTTCCGACACCTACGACCTCAACTCTTCTGACAGGCACACTGACACACAGCAGCTCTATCAGGAGATTCGCGAGGGTAAGCTGGACCGCGACTCTGCCAGCACCTATTTCGAGTGGGGTGGTTTCTACACCACTATCAACTTCTGCAACAAGGTACTCAGCTACGGACCTATCGTACTTGAGCGCGACAAGCAGTTCACACCAAGCGAGTGGAACCAGATGAAGGCTGAGATTACCGCACTGCGCGCTCTCAACTACTTCTACCTGCTCCGTTCGTTCAAGGATGTTCCTTATACAACAAAGGTCATCAACAACGATACCGAGGTTGAAGCATTCGGAGCAACAAACCAGCTGGTTGTCCTCGACTCCATCATCACCGATGTAGAGAGCATCCAGGGTCAGGCTCGCAACCGCTTCAGCAAGATAACAGACACCAAGGGTCTTATCACCAACTCAGCCATCTACGCTATGCTGAGCGATATGTACCTGTGGCGTGCTGCCCTCCACAAGGGCCGTGGTCTTGACACAGACAAGTTCTGCGTCAACAACCTTGCCAACGCTGCTTCATACCAGAACGTGATGAACACCCAGGGTGCAAGTGGTTACGTCACATTCTCCGACGAGGAGGATGGTCTGAACGTGACACACACCGTCACCGGCGACTACGAGCTGGCAGCCCACTATGCAGACAAGGCAATGGAGTCACTCAACCAGCAGAACGAGGAGAATCAGGGCTTCGGTATGAGCATCTCAGAAACCGTAAACTATGGTTTGGACAACTGCAACCTCATCAAGAACGAGTACGACAACTTTATCAACGGTAACAGCCCAATTCTCAATGCATTCTATGATATCTACATGAACGGCAACAGTGACGAGAGCATCTTCGAGCTGCAGTTCAACATCAGCGACTCTCGCAAGAACACTGTTGTAACTGACCAGTGGGGTTACAGCATCGAGAACCACCTCTCCATCAGCGACGGTGCCTTAGGTGCTATCTACTCTAACACCAACGAGCGCAACCGCGACAGCCGTCTGTGGTTCTCGGCATGGAACAAGCTCGGTTCATCTACCAACTCACTTCCAGGCTACTACTGCTTCAAGTGGTACACCGTTGGAATCATACAGCCAGAGAGCAATATCTGTGCCGACATTAAGCTGTTAGCATTGAGCGAGAGCTACTGCAACTGGCCTATCTACCGTCTGAGCGACGTAATGCTCCAGAAAGCAGAGGCACTCGTAGAGCTGGGCAAGCCAAAGGAAGCCATGAAGTATGTCAACGCACTCCATCGTCGCTGGTACTGCAACGACAGCAAGACCGTCACCGGTCAGCCAAGCGAAAACGTCAACAATGCCGATGGTGAGAAGCTGGTTAGCGGTGAGCCTGCAGCAGCAGTTCTTGGTAACGCTCCTGCTCCTACACAGGGTACCACCAACTACGAGATTGCCGTGATGAACGAGCGTCAGCTCGAATTCATCGGTGAGGGTAAGCGTTGGTTCGACCTTGTAAGATATGCAGAGCGTCACTCATCTGTTGACGGAACAATCGACGTTCGCGAGGGTGCTGTAGGTAATGGTAAGGTGGGTGTAGACCTGATGGTCGACAACTTCCTGCGCAACCAGTTCAGCAACATCTATCAAACCCTTAAGAACCGCTTCAAGAACCGTTACGGTCTCTATAACATTATTTATTATATGGAGATCAAGGCAAGCGTTGATGCAAACGGCACACGCCATCTTGAGCAGAACCCTGTTTGGAATAAATCTACTTACGAACATTAATAATAGGAGGGTTTCTTATGAATAAGTTAAAGAAATATTCATTCTTTCTGCTTGCTCTTGTAGCAGCCATCTTCGTACAGAGTTGTAAGGAGAACATTGACATGTCTGACCGTTACACCTATACCGAAGAGTCGGTGGCGAGCTACCTCCAGAAGCACCCTGACACATACAGCACATTCTACTGGCTCTTAAGTCAGGTGAAGATAAGCAACCGTAGTCAATCCGACGTGCAGCAGCTCATGACTGCACGCGGAAACTACACCGTGTTCGCCCCCACGAACGAAGCCATCCAGAACTATCTGGACACACTCGCTCAGAAGGGCATCATAAACACAGCCGATTGGGAAGGTTTCCCCAACCAGACAGTCAAGGACTCAATCATGAAGGTTATCGTCTTCAACAGCATCATTGATGGTGGCGACGAGACCGAGGCATACCAGACCAGTTCCTTCCCCGAGAAGAACGGCGAGGAGTTTACCATTGCCAACATGAACGACCGCAAGCTATCTGTCACCTACGGAAACGACCCCGACAGTGTATACATCAATGGCACATGCCTCATCGACCTCAACAACCGCGACATCATTGCCATCAACGGTTACATTCACGAGGTTCACAGCGTCATCGCTCCAAGCAACGAGAGTCTTGGCGACCTTCTCAAGAACTTCCTTGACGAAGGCACAGAAGGCTACAACGTAACAGCCCGTGTCATCCAGGCATGCGGACTCTTCGCTGAATTGAGCCAGATACGCGACGAGGTTTACGAGGAGAAGATCGAGGACGGTTCGCTTGCCATCGGTGTAGACGGCGGTTACGACTACTATTTGCCCAAACATTCCAGCTACGGCAAGTATGGTTACCTGCCCGAGCACCGCAAGTATGGTTTCACCATCTTTGCAGAGACCGACGACTTCTGGTCGGCAGAGTTTGGCAAGCCAGCTACCGAGATTACTCTTGAGGAACTCGAGGCGTTTGCAGCGAAGTATTATCCTGAGGCTGCAACCGACGGCAACTACAAGAATCCAAACAACGCTCTCTACAAGTTCATCACTTACCACATCCTTCCCGAGCGTCTGCCAAGCGACAAGCTTGTCATTCACTACAACGAGAGTGGTTACAACTACAAGACGAGCACCACATTCACAGTGCCTACATGCGAGATCTACACCACCATCGGCGAGCGTCGCCTCTTGAAGCTCTACCAGTGTGGCAAGCGCTACTCTCTCGACGGCACCGACGATGTCTACGTCAACCGCTTCCCTGTTCTTGACAACGGTCGTCAGGGCACTTACAAGGAAGTTTCCTGCGATGATGCCAATACCGGTGCCATAGTCGACAAGGAGGGCAAGGAGCACAAGGTATACAACGTCATCAACGGTATGATCTATCCTATCAACAAGGTCATCGCTTACGACGAGACAACCAGAACCAACCTGCAGAAGCAGCGTCTGCGCTTCGATGCAGCAAGTCTCTTCCCCGAGTGGATGAACAACGACATCCGTGCCGACCGTGTAGGTGCCAACCACAACATGTGCGTGGCAATGCCTTGCGACAACGACTACAAATACCTCGAGAACCTCGAGATTATGGATGGAACGAACTTCTACTATCTGCTTGGTCTCGGTCTTGGATGGCAGAACTATCAGGGCGACGAGATCAACGTCACAGGTCGCTACGAGATGATTCTCACCCTTCCACCAGTACCGGTAGAGGGAACCTACGAGATACGCTACGCCGTACAGACCAACTCGGGCCAGCGTGGTATGTGTCAGGTTTACTTCGGCAGCAACAAGGAAAACCTCCCTGCCATCGGCATTCCTCTGGACCTCCGCATGGGTGGACAGATTCGCAAGACCAGCGCGGGCAACTTTGCCTCAATCGTTGGCTGGGAACTTGACAACCAGGAAGACGACGACTACAATGCAGAGGTTGACAAGAAGATGCGTAACAACGGCTTCATGAAGGGTCCTCGCCACTATGCCGGAACCCCGGGTTCAAGTTCTTACGCTCGCACCATGGAGTACCTCACACGCCGTATCATCGTACGCGAGTACATGTATCCAGACCGCAAGTACTACCTGAAGTTCAAGTCGGTGCTTGACGACGAGACAAAGGAGTTCTACATGGACTACATCGAGCTATGCGCCAAGGAGGTATACGACAATCCTCAGACACCTGAGGACATCTGGTGATGGTGAAACAAAATACAAGAATTTAAGAATAAAAACATTCTTATGAAAAACATAAATAAATATATTGGATTTTTAGCAATCGGAGCAGGACTCCTGACAGCTACCAGTTGTTCCGACACCTGGGACGAGCACTATTCCGGCGGTGAAGGTTCATCTGCAACTCAGACCTTGTGGGAGCAGATCAACGCCAACCCCAACCTGAGCAAGTTCGCTTCCATTGCAGAGAAGGTAACATATTACAAGGACGAGAAGAGTCCTCAGAATGGTTACACATTCAAGGATATGCTCTCGGGCACACAGCTTCTTACCGTTTGGGCTCCCGAGAACGACGCTATCTCGGAGGAAGAATATCAGAAGTGGCTTGACTTGACAGAGACCAACCAGTTCTCTGTTCAGCAGCAGTTTCTGGGCAACTGTATCTCAATGTGGCGCAATGTTGCCACCGGTTCGGTAGATACAACCCTCACCATGCTCAACGGCAAGAAGATGAACTTCAACAAGGGTGTGCCAAGCATGCAGGGCGTCAACCTCAGAGAGAAGAACATTGCTGCCGTTAATGGTATCCTGCACACCGTAGGTACAGAGCTTCCATTCAACTACAACATCTACGAGTATGTGAAGGATGAGGCAAATGCAGAGGTTAGCACCTTCCGCAAGTACATCATTAAGTCTGACTCCACCTACTTCAGCGAGGCAAACAGTATCGAGGGTAACCCAGACGCCAACGGTCGTCCGACCTACGTTGACAGTGTGAAGATTACTACCAACACCATGTTCTTCGGCACAAAGCGCTTCCCGTCGAACAGCAACATCGACCAGTATCTCACCTACGACGAGAGCTTCGGTGCCAACCTCATCGGCGAGGACTCTGCATTCGTAATGGTCATCCCAACCGACGACGCATGGAACAATGCCTACACAAAGCTTGAGAAGCTCTACAACTATGCTCCCAAGTACGTAGACAAAGAGAAGGCAAACCAGGGAACAACCAACGTGTTCCGCGAGGTAAGCAATCCCGATTCGCTGAAGGACAAGTGCATCAACATGGACATCCTCTCTCCTCTCTGCTTCAACCTTCACATCCAGCCCAACGCAGCTGGTCAGAAGAACCGTTGGCAGATGAAGGATTTCATCAACGAGAAGGGTGCCAGCGCCGAGTACTTCATCAACACCTTTGGTGACACTCTCCGCACCGATGACACATGGGACAAGACATCCCTCTTCAACGGCAAGCAGAAGGAGATGAGTAACGGTATCGCATTCCTTGCCGACGAGTGGGCATTCCCACGCAAGCTCTACAAGCCAAACCTCAACGTTGAGATCGGCTACCGCAGCTTCCACAACACAAGCAAGGCTACCGGTTCGGCTTCTGCCTACAGCTTCTCTAACGCAAGAGAATGGTCGGACACAACCGGTCACGTCAGCTTCGACAACTTCTACTACATCTACCCACAGAGTGCAACTGGTAACCCCAAGTTCGAGTTCAGCCTCGTTGGTACAGATGGCGAGAACGTAGACAGCGAGGTAATGAGTGGCAAGTACGACATCTACCTGGTAATGGTTCCTAACTACTACATCACCAGCAACGACACAGCCATCGCCTTCACTGCAGACCCAGCTCTGACCAACGGCCCCGGCGATATGACCGGTCACGTTGTCAAGAATGAAGAGACAGGAGAACTTGACACAATTCCTGTAAAGCACAAGATTGTGGCAACCCTCTCTTACAACAACGGTGCAGCCAACGGCAAGGACGCAACCATCACAAGCTCTGTCATCGACTATGACGGACAGAAGGTTGACAGCCTTCTCCTGTTCGAGGACTTCCAGTTCCCCTACAGCTACAAGAACATGCTGCAGTGCTATCCTACCATTTCAATCACTACCAAGACAACAAGCGGTGAGCGTAAGAAGGGATACAGTAACTACATCTGCATCGACCGTATCGTACTGGTCAGCAAAGAAGATGAATAATGTCGACCTTAATGCATAATAAGACAATGAAAAAAACAAGCAATAGATTTGTAAACAAGACTATCCAGTACGGATTGTGTCTTGCTCTGCTTACAGGCATTGGCACTCCAGCTATGGCTCAGGACGAAGCCACAGAGGATGACAACACCGAGGTTGCACGCCGCATCAAAAAGGCCGACACAAGTAAGCAGTATGAGATGAAGACCGTGACCGGTCGCATCACAGACAACGCCACAGGCGAGGCTCTGGGTGGTGTGATTGTAAAGGCTCTCGGTTACGACAAGTACTCTACCCTTACAGAGGAAGACGGTACTTATACGCTGAGCGTACCTGTATTCGTCAGCTCACTCTACATCAACGCTCCCGAGTACAATGGTGTTCAGGCTGCCATCAAGGCAGACAACAAGGTAGACGCCGACCTGCTCTCGAGCAAGGTTAACGGATACTTCCAGGATGGTACGACTATCACTGCCCGCAGCAGCGCCACTCTGGACAACACCAGCAGCATAACCATCGAGACCGACATCGAGAACCACCTCAACGGTGCCGTTCGCACAACAAGCCGCAGTGGTATCATCGGTCAGGGTGCATACATGACCATCCGTGGTATCAACAGCCTCAGTGCCAACGCACAGCCTCTGATTATCGTCGACGGCAACATCATCGACCCCGAATACGAGCGCACAGCACTTCACGAGGGCTACTACAACAACATCCTCGCTGGCATCGACCCAGAGCAGGTGGAGAGCATCGAGGTTCTGAAGAACGCCACAGCCCTCTATGGTGCAAAGGGTGGTAACGGTGTCATCATCATCAAGACAAAGCGCGGCCACTCTATGGCTACAAAGATTAACGTACGCGTGTACGGCGGTATGGAGTTCACTCCAAAGAAGCTCAGCATGCTCAACGGTAATCAGTACCGCACCTATCTTGGCGACCTCACCAGTACCATCAAGGACGTTCAGCTGAGCAACACCGACGACATCAACTACGCCTTCCTGAACGACAACCCAAGCAACTACTACTACAAAGTGTTCCACAACAACACCGACTGGCAGAAGGACATGTACCGCAACACCTTCGTCCAGAACTACAAGATCAACGTAGAGGGTGGTGACGACATTGGTATGTACAGCCTCTCACTGGGTTACACCAAGGGCGAGTCGACACAGGTCGGCACAGACATGAACCGTCTGAACCTGCGATTCAACACCGACATCAAGATTGCCTCAAAGCTTTCTACCGCACTTGACATCGCATACAACCAGACAGCCTACAACGTGCTCGACAACGGCTGGAGCGAGGACTACGAAATGCAGAACATCGGTTCGACCAACGTTCTCGGCGTTATCCAGAGCCCAATGATCAGCCAGTACGCATACTACATGGACGAGAACAACGGCAACCAGCTCTCACTCTCGGGCGAGTATGCAGGTAAGTATGCTTCGAACAGCCGCACCACATGGATCCAGAATCCATTCAAGTTCCCGAAGAACCTCGGCATCAACGAGGCTTTGCGCAACCCATACTGGATTATCGAGAACGGTAAGGGCAAGAACAAGAACTACGCCGAGCTGACACAGATCAACATCAACGTTGCTCCAAAGTATCAGATAACAAAGCAGTTCTCTATCCAGGACCGTTTCAACTACCAGCTGAACCGTAACAGCGAGAAGTACTTCCTGCCTATCAGCGGTACTACAAACTACACTCTTACCGACCTTGGCGACATCACTTCAGTACTGAAGAGCCAGTTCACCAAGGAGACCACCCTCAACAACGACCTGCAGCTCGAGTGGAAGAACATCTACGGTGCTCACCACATCGACGTTCTCGGCGGATGGCGCTACAACAACTACAGTTACTCGTACAGCTACATGCGTGGTTACAACAACGAGAACGACAAGCTGCCTAACATCAGCAAGAACATGCAGTACATCAACTACGGTGGTACAAAGGACAACTGGATTGACATGACCTACTACCTCGATGCCAACTACAACTATGCCAACCGCTACTTCGCTGAGTTCACAGTGAGCAGCCAGGCAAGCTCTAAGTTCGGCAAGAACACCAAGGACGGCATGCACCTGTGCGGTGTAAGCTGGGGTCTCTTCCCATCACTGCAGTTGGGTTGGGTCATCTCTAACGAGAAGTTCTTCAACGCAAAGGGCATCAACTACCTCAAGCTCACAGCAGGTGTAGACCAGAGCGGTAACGACGACCTCGACTACTATGCAGCCCGCACATACTGGGAGAGCATGCAGGTAACCGAGAACACCGTAGGTCTCTACCTCAAGAACATCGAGAACAGTACCATCCAGTGGGAGACCGTCACCAAGTACAACGTTGGTCTCGAGGGCTCATTCCTCAAGAACCGCCTGCACGCTGGTCTCGACCTCTTCTGGCACAAGACCGACAACATGCTCGCCATCAAGGACCTTCCTTACGTGAGCGGTATCAGCAAGTACTGGACCAACGAGGGTACAATGACCAACCGTGGTTTCGAGCTTAACGCAAACGCCATCCTCGTCAACAAGAAGGACTGGCAGTGGGAGGTCGGCGTTACAGTTGGCCACTACAACAACAAGGTTACTGCTCTTCCTAACACTGAGGACAACACCATCAAGCTCTACACACGCGACGCAATGGGCATCCAGAGCACAGAGCCATACCAGACCATCACTGGCTACACCAAGAGCATCTACGGCACCGACAACGTGCTGACCGCTGTTGGTTACAGCGCAGGCAGCTTCTATGGCTATCAGGTTGACAAGAGCGTAAGCAAGACAGGTGTATTCGCCAACGATGCAGAGGCAAGCGCAGCAGGCAAGTACGGCAAGCTCCGCTACTACACAGGTGTAGCAGGTCAGTATCGTGAGTTCGGTGCCGGCGACATGGCATTCGTTGACCAGAACGGTGACGGCTGGATTGACGAGAGCGATAAGGTCGTTATCGGCAATGCCAACCCCGACATCTACGGTAACCTCTACACAAGCCTCACATGGAAGAACCTCCGTCTCGACGTCAACTTCAAGTATTCTCTCGGCAACGACATCTACAACTACCAGCGCAGCATCCTGGAGAGTGGCAACACCACATACAACCAGACAAGTCACATGCTCAACCGCTGGACTTACGAAGGTCAGGTTACAAGCGTGCCACGCGCTTGCTACACCGAGAGCGACTACTGGGTAAACAACGAGCGCATGAGCGACCGCTGGATTGAGGATGGTTCATACCTCAAGCTCAAGAACATCCGTCTCACCTACAACCTCCCCTACAGCAACAGCTGGCTTCAGGGTCTGAAGATATGGGCTGAGGGCAACAATCTCTTCACAGTCACCAAGTATCTTGGCACTGACCCGGAGATGTCAAGCCGCAACAGCGTCTTCTACCAGGGTGTGGACAATGGTCTTATTCCTTACGGCCGTGGCTTCAACGTTGGTCTTTCAATTAACCTCTAATCATCGAAACAATGAAAATCAAAGCAATTATATTTTCAGTAGTGGCAGGCATCACTATGGGAGGTACATTTACCTCCTGCAGTGACATGCTTTCGCCAGACAGCGAACGCCACGCATACGACATTGCTCAGGATACCCTTTATTCATACTGGGGCATCTTGAAGTCATTCCAGAACATCGGTGAGCGCTATGTAGTGCTCGGCGAGTGCCGCGGTGAGCTTATTGACGGAACCGGCTATCTCAGCGATTCCATCCAGACCATCCTCAACTTCGACATGGATGCAGCGCTCGACGGCAGCAACCGCTTCCTCAAGGCAAGCGATTACTACCACGTAATCAACTCTTGCAACGCCTACCTCGCATCGGTGGATACGGACCGCAAGACCGGCACCAACGATCCCTACATGCTCAAGGAGGCTGCCCAGGTAGAGGCTATCCGCGCATGGACCTATCTCCAGCTCATCCAGGTATACGGCGAGGTTCCTTTCTACACCGAACCTCTCCTCTCTACCGACAACATCAACAGCTTCATGGCTAACACTGGCAAGGTGATGGCTAACGCCGACAACCTTGCCGACCTCCTCGGTCCTTCACTCGACCAGGCTGCCCTCATCGAGAAGCAGTACGGCTATCCCAGCTACGAGAACTACGGCTACACCACAAACGTATGCCACAGTACAAAGGCCATGATTCCCCTTTGCCTCATTCTCGGCGACCTCTACCTTACCAAGGGCGACCCTGTAAGCTGCGCCAAGGCAGCACAGTACTACTACGACTACCTCGGTTGCTACCAAGGCCAGGGTCACATCGCTGCCGGCGGCACACTGCCTTCAGGTTACAACTTCATGGGTTACAAGAGCGAAGGTGCAGACAAGCCAGAATACCTGCAGATGGGTGCCGGTAGTAGCCCATGGACAGAGAAGGGTGCACAGTCACGCACCAACGAGGCTATCACAGCCATCCCTTCATCGACCAACAAGTTGTGGGGTAACGTGCTCCGTGGTGTCAACGAACTCTTCGGCTACGATGCTGAGATCAGCGTACGTACCAGCGAGGAGGACACCACCACTACAGCCAGCGTCTACCTGACTCCTCAGTACGACAAGAAGCAGCTCACAGCCAGCGAGGAATACTTCAACCTCTGCAAGGCTCAGGACTACGAGATCTACATCACCTCGAACGCGGCAAGCGACATAGGCAACAAGGCTCCAGACGTTGACCCAAGCGTCGGCGACGCACGCCAGTACTGGGTACGCGACGTTTACCAGATCTACTCCAACGGTCTGCTCAACACCGAGAAGTTCATCACCAAGCAGAACCCTGGCGGCACTTTCACCACCGTGTTCCCAATGATCTACCGCAAGTCGATGGTATGGCTTCGCTATGCCGAGGCTCTCAACCGTGCAGGCTATCCTTCATTTGCATTCGCTATCCTGAAGAACGGTCTCTGCAACAGCGAGGAGTGGTACCCAACCAGCCTCAACGACTATGCAGTAAAGGCACAGAAGTGGACCATCGAGTTCGAGGACGCTACATACACCTCTGAGGAAAGCCTCGAGGACGTTGTAGAGCAGGCATTCGCAACTGTCGACACCGAGGGTCTTACCGAGGAGGAGATAGCAGAAAAGAAGGCAGAGATTACAGCCCTTGCCGAGGTTGAGGCAACCGACTGGTACAACTATCCTGCCGACGGAACCAACGCCATCCTTTACTACCTCGACAAGCGCGAGGCACTGAACACACCTTCGTTCCTCAACTTCAAGTTCGACGTGTTCGATGGCAACGTGCGCAGCCAGAGCATTCCTTTCCGCACATCATTCTCACAGCGTGGTTTCAACTCATACTCGCCAAACAACGACATCCCTTCCGACAATCCTGCTACCGTTGGTATCCACTCTCACGGATGCGGTATCTTGAAGTATGACGAGAAGCAGAGCCGTTACAACTACGTTGACAAGGTTATCGAGAAGGCTGCTCTCTATGGCAAGACCATCACCAAGGAAGACATCTACAGCGGCGACTACGACGACCTCGTAAAGGACTGCGTAGAGGACCTCATCGTAGACGAGGAGGCACTCGAACTTGCATTCGAGGGTACTCGTTTCTTCGACCTCATGCGTGTGGCTCACCGTCGTGGCGATGCTTCTTACCTTGCTAACCGCCTTGCAAAGCGCAACGCTGCTCTTGCAAGCAAGTTGAGCAATCCTAAGAACTGGTACTTCCCACTTCCACGCTAAACATTAACGAAACAAATACACAACAGCAAAGGCGCGTCAGAACTTCTGGCGCGCCTTTGCTGTTGTATCGTTTTGGAGTTACCGTTTCACTCAAGGAGTTATCGGGAGTTATCGGGAGTTAATGGGAGTTAGCTCGTACTTACTCCCAAATATCTATTACACAAAGAACAGTGAAACACCGACGACACTGATTACGGCTCCGCAAACCTCAAGCCATGTCACCTTCTGCCTGAAGAGTAGGTAGGCAGGGAGAAGGATGAACACAGGAGTCATCGCCATAATGGTCTGCGCTATGCCGGCATTGGTGTAGAGCGTTGCCATAAGCGATAGACTAACGCCAAAGAACGGACCGAACACAGCGGCACCGAGCGCGCAGAGCATAGCCTTTCGGTCGCGCACGCCCTCTGCCAGCTTTCTTCTGCCACCCTTCTGGAACAGGGCAAGGGCAGTATAGAAACCGATGAGTCCGACAGTGGCACGTATCATGGTTGATGCAAAGGGCATCATGAATCCGAGCGAAACGGGAACGACAGCCGACGGCGACACATAACCTGCCATGTCGCTGATGCCATGGGCGGCGATGGACGCCTCGTAATGACCCATGCCCACCTTGCTCAGCACCAGACCGACACCCTGCCCCACTCCTGCACCGATGGCACAAAGCACACCCATGAGTGGTAGTTTCAGCGACAGCTTCTTGCTGCCGTCATCACTCTTGCTCAGCACAGACATGCCTATGCCCACCATGGTCACTATCATGCCCAGTATGGCCATGGCGCTCATCTTCTCGCCCAGCAGAAGCCATGCCGTTATGGCGGCAGCAGGCGAAGCCAGCGTCATGAACAACTGTCCGAACCTCGAGCCGATGAGTATATAGCTCTGGAACAGGCAGAAGTCGCCCAGCACATAACCCACGAAACCCGACAGCCCCATCCAGAGCCATGTCTTGCCATCTGCCATGACGGGGTACGGTGCGCCGAGCGTCAGCCACAGTGATCCCGCCAGCAGAAGCAGCGACAACACCATTCTTATCACGTTGAGGGGAAGTGTGCCGAGTCGCTTCGACGCCACCTCGGCGAAGAGTGCGGTTGCGGTCCACGAGATAGCCACAACCAGAGAAATCATTTCACCTTTATACATACCTGCCAATACCTGTTGAACGGCCTGTTACCACTTTCGTTGAGCAGCAGAACCTGTTTATATGTCACAAAGTTACGTCAAATTATTATTGATTTGTTATGAAATCTCCCATTTTTACTTAATTGTCAGTTCTCAAAGGCAGAATAGTTGCAGAATTTTACATAATTAACAAATTATTTTTGTACATTTGCACGTATTATTGTCAAAAATGCCATAAGACACAGTACCACGAAAAAGCGAAAACAACAATAAACTTTATTAACTAACTATTCACAATGAAAAGAAAACTATTCTTTATCTGGGCTGCGCTGCTATTCGCAGTGTGCGCGCAGTCACGCGAGGACGTAACCAGCACTTACGTCAACGATGCTGCCATCACCTCGGAGGCAAACTGGGGAGGTGGCCAGAGTAGCGGTGGTAACCACAGCCGCAACGGCAACGGTTACTGGGACTCATGGCACAACACCTTCAGTCTGACACAGACCACAGGTGCCCTCCCTGCCGGCTACTACGAGTTATCAATCCAGGCTGTAAACAGCGTACTGAGTTCAACGGGAGCCAGTCTGAATGCAACCTCAGGTTCTACTACAACAACCGCCTACATCAAGCATTCTTCAAACGGCAACTTTGAAGATATTGCCGGCTGGTTGAAGGGAAGTCCAGACCTGCACCGCATCAGCACAACCATCAAGGTTGAGGAAGGCCAGACTCTCACCATGAACTTCAAGCAGACCAACAACGCCCAGTGGATTGTATATGGTCAGTTCCGCCTCGAGAAGCTCACCGACGAGGAAGGCGAGGCTGCAATGAAGCTTCAGACAGTTATCGGCAACGACACTAAGTGGGACATCACCAACGCCAGCGGTGATTATGCAAGCTGCAAGGAGAGATATAGCAAAACATCCTTTACTGCAGGCGACATCATGTACCAGACCTTCAGCAATCTGCCCGAAGGCAAGTATGAAGTAAGCGTTCGCGCTGCTGCAAACCTCGCTGCCTGGGACGGTCAGACAGGTAGCGGTGACGGCATCGCACAGCTCTTCATCAACGACGTCACAACCGACATCCCCGTCATCGACCAGAAGGGTTGTACCCCTGCACAGTACAAGCTTGTAGGCAACGTCGGCACAGACGGCGTCCTCAAGGTTGGTATCAAGAACATCAAGACAGGTGGTTGCTGGTACGTGTTCCAGGTAGAGACCATCCACATGCTTGCAGCAAACGGTCTTGCCAAGTCATGGGAAAGCGCACTTGCTTCGGCACAGGAGACTGCTACCAAGCCCATGAACGCAGCGTCACTTGCCACACTGAACAGCGCCATCAGCACATACGGCGATGACACAGGCTACACCGATGCCCAGTACACCGAGGCTATCGAGGCACTGAAGGCAGCCATCTCTAACGCACAGCCTTCAATCCATGCCTACGAGCAGGGTAATGCCATCAACGCACTCATCGCTGGCGGCACCAACGACGTCACCTCTGCCATCACCAACGCTTCTTGCGCAACTCTCGACGACTGGACAATCGACAACACATCGACATTCCACGTTAACACATGGTCGACAGAGGGTAACAGTGACAACACCGGCATGACTACTCCATTCATCGAGAACTGGGTAGCTAATGGTTCACTTCTCGGCAATGCCACCATCAAGCATACACTCATCGACAACCTTACAGCAGGTTACTACCAGGTACAGATTCTGGCACGTGTATACAGCGAGGCAGGACTCAATGGTGCCCCAATCTCGGGAGCTACATTCAACGTCAACGAGAAGAGCGTCGACCTCGGTTCGGGTACAACATTCGTGTACGACAGCAAGGATGGTGTCTACAACACCTACAAGGCAGTTGTTCAGGTTGCAGCCAACGGTTCGCTCGACATCAACTTCGGCATCAACAGTGCCAACTTCAACTGGCTTGCGTTCAAGAACCTGAAGGTTACCTACCTCGGCACAAACGTTTCTGCAGGCACTCAGACCCTCAGCATCGAGGATGGCGACTTCGTACAGAGCGGACATACCATTAAACTGACATTCATCAACTCTACTGCAATCTACACTCTGAAGGCTGGCTCAAAGGCAACAGTCAACGGTACTGCATGCAACCTCACTGCCATCGACGGCGGTGCAGAGTTCACTATCCCTGCAGGTCTTCAGGTCGACCAGACCGTCACAATAAGCATCCCCGCAGGTGTTCTGACATCAGACCTCGGCAGCAGCACCGCTGTAAGCTTCACAGTCAAGACCCCAGCATTGCTTGACGGTCTTTACTTCCTCCAGAGCGAGGACGGCAAGTACGTCAGCCGTGGTGGAGCATTCAACACCGAGGCTATGCTCGACGCTTACGGTATAGCAATGAACATCGCTACCGACAACAAGGGTATCTCTACATTCAAGTTGGCAGACAACGACAAATTCCTCTACGCACTAGGTGATATAAAAAGACTCTACACCGACTACAAGGACCAGGACGTAGGATGCCGCCAGTTCACCATCACCAAGAACGCCGACACCTATAACATCTTCAACGCTTACAGCAACCTATATGTTGCTACCGACGACGAGAGAGGAGCTGCAACAGTTTCTGCTGACGCCAAGGGATGGAAGTTTGTTACTCCTTCAGCTCACGCTGCTGCCATGGCTTCGCTCAAGAACCAGAATGTCAAGACAGCCGCTGCTGATGCCGGTCTGACAGCAAACAACAACGACGAACTTGCTGCCGCTATCGAGGCTGCCGGTCTTGTCAAGACAACCATCGACGTTGCCCTTGAAGAAACAAACGAGTTCTACCAGGCTGCAGGTTCGCGCAAGGGTACCATCAGCATTACAACACCAGGTCTGTACTGTTTCTCAATGCCAGCTTACACACGTATGAAAGACTACAACGGTTCGTACAACCTGCACCTGAAAGAGGCACACTCTCCTGTCACCTACATCTACTTCGCTGGTGCTCAGACTCAGGTATGCTCAGTATTTGAGGCAAGCAGAAGTGCTGGCGGCGACGGTCTCATGCAGCCTGCCGGTGCCACAGCATTCTATCCTAACAGAACCAACGCCGGTACTGCAATGTTCAACGACGGTCTGTACAACAACACCGTATGGGTTTACATCAGCGAGGCAGGCAATTACGAGTTCGGTATCACCAATCCTTCTAAAGCCAAGTCAAGCGACTGGACATGGTTCGGCACTCCAAGCCTCATGATGTACTGTTCTCCCGTTGACGCTGCCAAGGCAGAACTCGGCAATGCTATCAAGGATGTTGCCCTGCCAACAGCCAACATCTCTGAGGCTGCTCCATTCAAGTTCAACAAGACTGAGGTGGACAACGCAAAGGCAATCATCGAGGAGGCAAAGGCACTCATCTCGAACGCTTCTGCTACAATCGAACAGGTTGAGGCAATGAAGACCAAGGTTGAGGGCATTAAGGCTGTCAGCGTCAACGAAGGTGGCTACTTCTCACTCTACAACGTCATCCTGAAGTACGAAGGCTACGAGCACAACAACAAGCTCGTTTCTGCTTACGAGAACGGAGATCCTTCAAAAGGCGGCTACAGCATGGGCTACTTTGCAAGAGGCACCAAGCCAATCCAAAACCTCCGTCTCATTCCTAACGGCGACGGCACATACGCCATTGCATTCAACGATGGTACAGTCTTCGTATGTACAGGCGTTGTTTACGGTGGTGACACAAGACAGTTGCGTGCAACAACCGATGGTTCGAAGGCACTTGCTGTCAAGATTCAGCCAAGCATGACCGAAGAAGGCATCGTAACTCTGTTCAACACCGAGGCAAACATGTACATCGGTGCTCAAAGCGAAGGCTTCTACACAGTCAACTCGCACAACTACTTCACCATCGCACTCGTAGGCGATATCAACCTCGACGAGAAGGTGGATGCTGACGATGTTACTGCTATGGCACAGGTTATCAACGAGGAGTACGAAGGTACTCACGGCGAGGGCGACATCAACAACGACGGCAAGACATCTATCTCTGACGTTGCAACTCTCGTAGATATCATCCAGCCAAAGACCGCAACAAAGGTTGTTGCAAAGGTTTACGCAGAGCAGCTGGCATCTGAGAACGCTACTCCTGACTATGCTGTCGTATCAGCAACATCAATGACAGACAACTCAGACGTCAAGAGCACAATCACTGCTGCCGACTACTTCACCACACTGAACGTCAAGACTACACTTGCCAACGTAGCAAGCGTAAGCGTTTACTCTGTAGACAAGAAGGCTATCGCAGGCGACATGATTGCCATCAATGCCAACGGCAAGGTAAGCGCAACCTACGCTCAGGGTGAGGAGAACACCTACACACATGCACGCTATGCTCAGAGCGACGTTGTTACCGTAACAGGCAACAATGCCGGAACATACACTGCATACCTCTTCCCTGTCGAGCTGACCAACGGTGTCATCGTTACCGTCCGCACCACCGACGGCAGCTTCTACAGCCAGACCTTCACCGGCATCAACGCAGGCAAGGCTAACGAGCTTACCTTCACCGAGACAACTGCTACCAACAACTGGATGGCAACCATCCCTGGCAACACCTACTTCAGCAAGATCAGTACTCCAGGCGCACACGACGCATGTACAAAGGGCAATGCCTTACCAAGCGCAGAGTGCCAGGACCTCACACTCCAGGAACTTCTCGACGCAGGTGTACGCCAGTTCGACCTCCGTCCAGGATACTACAACAACACTACCATCACTGCCGAGAACCTCTACATCTGGCACGGCGTCACAAAAACATCTACAAAGTATGTTGATGCCATCAAGATGCTTGCAGATTTCGTTCAGGCTCACCCAACAGAGGCTATATCTGTTATCATGGTAAAGGAGAACAACAAGCTCGGTACCGACCGTTCAAGCGAGATGTGGAGCGTAGTAAATGATTGTCACACTACCTACAAGGACTACATGAAGGTACTCGACCACTCTTACTACACACTCGACGACTTCCGTGGCAAGATCTGCTACATAAACCGTACTCGTACTGATGTAAACAACACAACAAAGATTTCTAACTGGCCAGACGACAATACCGTTTCTGACTTCAGTTGCAAGATTGGCGGCACATGCACTGCCAACGTACAGGACAAGTACAAGAGCAACGGCGACACAAAGCAGACGGCTGTGAAGGACATGATCAACCAGTCGAAGGAAGACACCGACCGCTCGCACTTCTACTACAACTACCTGAGCAGCTCTAACAGCCCAAGCAAATATGCAGGCAGCACCAACCCTGCCATCGCTACATTCCTTGACACTGTAAGCGGTCCTACCGGCTACCTCCTCTGCGACTACATCGGTTGCGAGACGAACAGCGGCAAGATACTGCTCAACGCTATCATCAACCAGAACTACACGTACGTCTACAACGGACGCTCTCGCAAGTAATCACGACACTCCCTCAGGTACTGCTGCCTCGCTGCAGCAGTACCGAGCAAATACAAAGCCAGCCGGACGCACTCGCCCGGCTGGCTTTTTTCTGATTACATTGCCGTTAACTTGACACAACTAAAGTAAAAACTCGCGTAAGCATAAAAAGAATTTCTACGGTGCAGAAAAAATCTTTTTCCGCAGCAAAAAAAATTTTTTTTCGCACCGGAAAATTTTTTTTTTCAGCCTCAAACGACGAAAAAAAAGCAGTCTGTTGTAATGAACATACGTTTATCATGGTTATTGTCTTTACAACAGACATCACAACAAAAAAGGCTAAGGAGCGAACTCCTTAGCCTCGATACGAATATTTTCTTCCGGCTACATCTCGAAGTGCCTTCGAGCGAATGTCAGCCTGAGAATCACTTCTTTACAGGACTTACGATATAGGTGAAGTCGTAATCCTTGTACTGCATCTGGTACTCACCACGTGGCCATGCACCCCAGCTGTTAACACAACCTACACCCATGCTGCGCTGAGCAACCTGAACAACGGTGTAAGGACGTGGAGTGAGGTCGCCCGAGTGGTGCTGGAAGTCGCCCTTGTCACGACCATCGTCGAGGTCCTCGATGAGGTAGTTGAGCGCACTACATTCCATAGCACCTGTAGCACGGAATTCCAGACCCTCGCCCGATGCGTTCAGCACGCGCCAGTAGCGTATGTCGGTCTTTGTACCACTCTCCTGTGGGCGGACGTAGTTCCAGTACTGTTCGCCTACGGTCTGGTTGTAGAGACCGATGCGCTCGCTGTGGTTGCGGTCGATGTAGTTCTCGTTAGGTCCGCGACCGTAGAATGTCACGTTGCTGTACTCCTTCGGCAATACCCACTGCATACCGTAGCGCAGAAGCTGTGGCTTCTCCTTTGCCTCCTCGTCGACGTCGAGTTTCTCGTTGACGATAAGGTCGCCGTTGGCTGTGAGTGCGTATGTAACGTAGAGGTTAGCGTGCAGGCGAGGCATCTCGAAGGTAACCTTCACTGCCTTGGTGCCCTCGTATGTGGTCTGCTCAACGTTCTTAACCTTCATCTCGGGGTTCTTCCATGCGCGGAACTTGTTCTGGAACTGAGCACCGAAGTCGTTATCGGTTGGAGCACGCCAGAAGTTTGGTGTAACGCTGAAACCTTGCTGCAGGATGCTCTTGCCGTCTACATCGTAGAAGTCGAGGTTACCGCTCCAGCGACCGATACGTACCACGACACCTGCTGCTGCGAGGTCGAACGCTGCATTCATGGCATCCTCCTCGACGCTTGCCTTGCTGTCTGCCTCAGCCACTACCGAAGCAGCCGTAGGATACTTGTAGGCCTGGATGACGAACTGCTCCTGACCAACTGCGTAGCCTGCGTCGAGAAGACCCTCGGAACCGGTCAGCACAACGTCAGCATTGGCAAGAACCTCCTTGCCTGGGTTGGCATCAACATACTGCTTGACCTTCTCAACAAACTTGGCATCGAGCTTCAGTGTCTGTGTCTTCTGTGGGTTGATGTCGAGCTTGAAGACGTCGGTTGCAGCAACCTGCTTGCCCTCGGACATCACTACGATGGCAAGACGCACATTATCAGCCTTCTGGAAGAAGTTCTCGTTGTATACGTCAACAGTTCCCTTCTCCATGTCGAGGTTCTTAACCCAGTAGTTCTGGTAGTAGAAGCGTACCTCGTGAGCGTGTGGGTTGAGCTGGCGGTCGGGAGCGATGACACCGTTGCAGTTGAAGTTATGATCGCTGGCAGGATACTGACCCTCGTCGCCACCATACATCCATATCTGCTTGCCGGTAACCTTGCTGACACCGCGGATACCCTGGTCAACGAAGTCCCAGATGAAACCACCCTGGTACTTAGGATACTTGCGAACGAGATCCCAATACTCCTTGAAACCACCCATTGAGTTACCCATAGCGTGGGCGTACTCGCACTGGATGAGCGGACGTGGCTTGTCGCTCTTGCAGTAGTTCTCGCAGTTGTTGTAGTCAGCATACATTGGGCAGTACAGGTCAGACTTCTTGTTCATGTCCTGATATGCCTGCTCGTACTGTACAGGGCGCTCCGAACCGAACTCGGTCTCCAGTCGCTTCACCTCGTCGTATGCAGCCTCGAAGTTGTCGCCGTAACCGCTCTCGTTACCGAGACTCCAGAAGATAACGCTGGGGTGATTCTTGTTAATCTTCCAGTTGCTGACGTTGCGCTCTACGATGGTCTGCTTGTAGTCGGGGTTCTGTGCCAGACGTGCCTCCTTGTAACCCATACCGTGGCTCTCGAAGTTAGCCTCGGCACATACGTAGATACCATACTCGTCGCAGAGGTCGTACCAGCGTGGATCGTCGGGATAGTGGCATGTGCGCACTGCGTTCATATTCAACTGCTTCATTATCTTGATGTCCTCGATCATGCGCTCAACGCTGACGATGTAACCACCGTCTGGGTCGAGTTCGTGGCGGTCGGCACCCTTGATGAGGATAGGCTGTCCGTTGAGCAGTACCTGAGCATTCTTTATCTCTACCTTGCGGAAACCGAATGGGCGCTGGATGGTCTCGATGACGTTGCCCTTGGCATCCTTGAGGGTGATGGTAAGGTCGTAGAGGTTGGGCTGCTCAGCACTCCAGCGGCGGCAGTCCTTGACGGGAATGACAACGCTGAACAGACCTCCCGAGAGCCTGTCGTTCTCCGAGTGGTATGGAGAATATGTTGTGGCACGGTCCACCAGTTTTACGTCGATGAACTTGCCTGCTCCGTTCTTCACGTCAACCCTGAGTGTCAGACGTCCGTCCTTGTAGTTGTTCTCGAGGTCGGGAACGATGTCGAGGTCGTTGATGTGTGTCGTAGGACGGGCATACAGATATACCTCGCGTGCTATACCAGTGAAGCGCCAGAAGTCCTGATCCTCGCCGTACGAACCGTCGCACCAGCGCATCACCTGCATGGCGATGAGGTTCTTCTCGCCTGGCTTCAGGTACTTTGTCAGGTTGAACTGTGCCTCAACCTTCGAGTCCTCGCTGTAGCCCACGAACTTGCCGTTGACCCATACCTTAAGGTTGCTCGTGGCAGAGCCGACATGCATGTAAATCTCGTCTCCCTTCCAGTCGGCAGGAATCTCCACCTGCTTGCGGTAAGAACCGGTGTAGTTGTTCTTCTCCTCAACAAACGGAGGGTTGCTGGTGAACTGTGTGCGCCATGCGTAACCGGTGTTAACGTATATTCTGTCACCGTAGCCGTTCAGTTCGAACAGACCTGGCACAGGGAAGTCAACCCACTGTGAATCATCATACTTGACATCAAAGAAACCCTTTGGTGCCTTGTCGTGGTCCTTAACCCAGTTGAAGCGCCACTTGCCTTCGAGCGACATGTAGCGCGAACTCTTTGTTTTGTCTCCCTGCTTTGCGAGTTCTGCTGACTCGAAAGCGAAGAACGTAGAACGTGGCGCCTCGGTATTGACACGGTTCACATTGGGATTGAGCCAATACTCCTTCGACGCTGACTTCTGTGCACTGGCCGACGTAACCATCGCCAGGGCACAAGCCATAATCAGTTGTTTTTTCATTGTGGTTTTATTATTAGGTTAGATATAATCCGTCGACAAAGTCAGATATAATCCGTTGACAAAGATAGTGTTTTTTTTTATATAAACAGACAATACGCTGATTATTTTATAATATGTACGCGTACTATACGATATTTAGGACCGAAAGAACATTCATTCAACGTTTTTTTTGTAACTTTGGAGCGTATAATTGTATCCTAACCGCAATGGCACAACACAAAAGCAACAAGACAACATACAAACAGCAGGTCAGCGCAATGAACGCTGAGAAGAAGAAGACCTCTGTCAGAGGACTGGCAACACTCCTCTCGACAACTATTCTGCTATGCGTACTCCTGGTTGCCGGATATAAACTAATAGACAGCGAGAGCGAGGTGCTCTTCAAGAGTCAGGAGCAGAGCCTGTGGCTGCCGGGCGAGACCTTCTACCGCACGCTGAGCATCTACCCCGGCGGTATGCTCTCGTGGCTGGGCTGCTACATGACCCAGTTCTTCTACCACCCGGCTA
Source organism: uncultured Prevotellaceae bacterium (assembly GCA_945833925.1). Classification (GTDB taxonomy): domain Bacteria; phylum Bacteroidota; class Bacteroidia; order Bacteroidales; family Bacteroidaceae; genus Physcousia. Next base: position 18,047 of record CAMAFX010000001.1, on the reverse strand, counting down.
TGGGCGTGTGGCTCATGATGAGTGCGTGGGCTGTCGTCATGGGTTTGTCGCAACGCCTGTTCCGCCTGCGCGGATGGAAGATGCTGCTCGTGGCACTTGTGCCACTGATGCTGCTTGCCATACTGACACAGACGGGCTACTGGATTTACTACCAGAAACAGCCCGGACACATGTGGGTGCCAACGCTGGGAGTGGGCATCTCTCTCGTCATCGCCCTCGCAGGCGACTGCATGGAGAGGTTTTCCGCTGTTTCAGGCAGGATGGCAAAAATGCTGCTGATGGTGGCTACGGCATGGTTCGGCTACCAGTGGATGGGAGCATGGTCGTTCCTCGCACTGGCACTGATGGCAGCCAACAGCATTACCATCTTCTTTGAAAGAAAGAAAGGCAGCGAAGAGAATGCCGGCAACGGCAGCGCGAACGAATATGACAGGCTGAACGAAAAGAAGACCCTCAGCACACGCAGCGAAGCGATATGGTGCGGCGCGACAGTTCTGCTTGCCGTCGTTCTCGCAGGCATCATCCCTCAGATAGAATACAACATATTCGACCAGACCATGCGAAGCGAAGTGTATGTGGCTGGCATGCCATGCTTCCGCTACGGACAGGACGATTGCCCTGTCTACCGCACGGCATATTACCTTCTGGCACTCTGCTTCGTGGTGCTTACCGTCGCATCGCTCATCAAGAATGGCATCTTCGAGAGCAAGGTCAAGAAGACGGCGGCTGCCATCGTCATCCTTGCACTGCTCGGCGGTGCATCGAGCTTCGCACTGAAGCGCTGGAACCACGACAAGAACTTCCACGCCGAGATAGCCATGGCAAACGCCATCGAGCGCCAGGACTGGGAGGGAGCTTTGCAGACCATGGCCGCCTGCGCCAACGACACCATCTCGCCCACACGCGTCATGGTGATGATGAAGAACCTGGCACTGTTTCGCGTGGGAAGAGTGGGCGACGAGATGTTCATGTACCCCGAGGGCTCGCGCCAGCAGGAGGCTGAGTGGACTGTCCGCATGACCCAGGTGGGAGGCAAGATGCTCTACTACAACTACGGCAAACTGAACTTCTGCTACCGATGGTGCATGGAAGACGGCGTCGAGTTCGGTTGGAGAGTGGAACAACTGAAATACATGGCACTGTGCGCGATGCTCAAGGGCGAGGACGCCGTGGCTCACAAATACTTCAACCTGCTGAAGAAGACGAGATACCACAAGGAATGGGCAGAGAAATACGAACCCTTCATCGGACATCAGGACAAGATGAGGGAAGACACCGAACTCTCACCCATAACATACCTCAAGGAGTTCGGCGACCGACTGGACGCCGACAACACGCTGGTCGAGCTTTACCTGCTCCAGACCTTCGCCAACGGACGCGGTGCAGACCCAGTGTACCAGGAGTGCACACTTATGTGCTCACTCATCATGAAGGACATCGACCTCTTCTGGCCACGGTTCGCAGAATACTGCAACCGCCACGCCAAGGAGGAAGGCTTCTACGTGCCACGCTACTATCAGGAGGCAGCCTACCTCTACTGCCAGCTTGAGCCTCAGAAGGAGAGCGTCATGTGGCCGGGCATGAGCAATGCCGAAGCCATGAAGCGCCTGCCATTCGACCAGGGCGTCATCGACCGCTACCAGAGCTTCATGCAGTTCAACAGCCGTCCCGACATCGCCCCACTCTCTGAGCAGGAGAAAGCACGCGCCTTCAAACCTCTCTACAGCAACACGTTCTACTATTTCTACTTCCTGATGAGAAACCAGAAGACAAACTAAAAGAGAGAAAAGAACCATCGAATCATCGAACCATCGTCAGCTCGAATCAACAACAACATCATGAACAAGTCTCGTAACATCGCAAAATACATTTTCCTGCTGGCATTGCTCTGCCTCTCAGCATGCAAGAACGCAGAGGTGCCTGCTCAGTTTGCCGAGGGCAAGAGCATGCCCGACATCTATCCCGACTATGCCGGGGTGACAGTGCCATGCAACATTGCTCCCCTCAACTTCGCCATCGAGAACGAGGCAGACAACTACGTCACACGCATCAAGGCTGGCGACAACGAGTGGGTCATCGGCGAACAGAGCGTAATGATAGACGAGGAGGACTGGCAGGAAATAAAGCAGACAGCACTCGCCGGCAACGGAGCCATCAGCATCGAGGTATTCACAGAGAACGGTGGCAACTGGACACGCATGAAGCCCTTCGAGATGTTTGTCAGCAAGGACAGCATCGACCCATACATCTCCTACCGACTGATAGCACCAAGCTACGTGACGTACGAGGGACTGACCATCAACCAGCGCTGTCTGGAGAACTTCGACGAGTCGGTCATCTACAGCAACATGATAAACAGCAACGAGAAGGACGGACAGTGCATCAACTGCCACTCGTACCAGAACTACGACCCCAACACAATGCAGTTCCACGTACGTCAGGCTCATGGCGGAACGGTAATCGCCCACGACGGCAAGATAGAGAAACTGAATCTCAAGGCTTCCGACAACATGACCAGCGCGGGAGTATATCCTGCATGGCACCCCACACTGCCCCTCATAGCCTACTCTACCAACCACACCGGACAGAGTTTCCATACCTACGACAAGCAGAAGATAGAGGTGCAGGATACCTACTCCGACCTCATCCTCTACGATGTGGAGAAGCAGGAAGTGCAACCGCTGCCCAGAGACACCAACGACCTCGACTGCTTCCCCTTCTGGAGCCCCGACGGCAAGTATCTTTACTATTGCTCGGCTCACTATGAGATGAACGACAGCACAGGCAGGACCAAGGAGTACGACCTCATCCTCAACTACCAGGATGTACACTACAACCTGTACCGCCGCGCCTTCGACGAGAAGACACGCCAGTTCGGTCCGCAGCAGATGGTCTACAACTCAGGCGACACATGCAGTGCCACCCTGCCCCGCATCTCACCCGATGGCCGCTACCTCATGTTCACACGTGGCGACTACGGCGTCTTTCACATCTGGCACAGCTCCAGCGACCTCTATCTGATAGACCTCACCCAAGCCACCCAGGCACAAGCAGGCAACAAGTCACAACAAGCAGCCAAGGGTTCGGGTGTTGCAGAGCTCGGCTCTGCAAGCGAAGCACCCACCTTCCCCGGTTGGAACGGCTGCGAGGCACGCTGCCTGCGCGAACTGAACTCGCCCGACGTGGACAGTTACCACTCGTGGTCGAGCAACGGCAAGTGGGTTATCTTCTCTTCGCGCCGCTACGACGGCAACTTCACGCGCCCATTCATAGCGCATATGAACGAGGACGGCACCTTCACACGCCCATTCGAGCTGCCTCAGGCCAACCCGAGCTTCCACCAGGAGTTTTTGCGCTCGTACAACATCCCCGAGTTCATGCGCGGTCCTGTCACTATCAAGCCACAGGAGTTTGCCAAGGTTATCTTTGCCGACAGCATACAGGCAAAGCTTTCGCCCAACGCCCCTAAGGAAGCCGACATCGCAACAGGTGCAAGCAGGCTGAACAAGTAAAGCCCGACACAGCAGGCAAGCTAAGCAAGTAATACCAACAAGAAAAACTAAACAATTAACAGAACACAAACATGATGAAAAAGACCTTACTGACCTTATCCCTCGCACTGGTGGCAGCAGGCATGAACGCCCAGCTCGCCCTAAAGCAGCAGACACTCGGCAATCCGGACAACGAGCCGTTGCCTGTGCACCCCGTGCCAAGCGAGAGACAGATAAAGTGGAACGAGACGGAGTTTTATGCGTTCTTCCACTACGGCATGAACACCTTCACCAACGCTGAATGGGGCAACGGAGACGAGGACGAGAGTCGCTATGCCCCCACCTCAAAGCCCAATCCCGAGCAGTGGCTCAGCGCTGTCAAGGCTGCCGGCATGAAAGGCGGTATAGCCGTGGTCAAGCATCACGACGGTTTCTGCCTGTGGCCCACCAAGACCACCGAGCACAGCATCAAGAAGGCGGGCAACGAGAACGGACGTACAGCCAACATCCCCCAGCTCTTCGGCGATGCAGCCCGCAAGCTGGACATGAAATATGGTTTCTACATCTCGCCATGGGACCGCAACAGCTACTACTACGGACTGGACGAGTACGTTACAGACGTCTTCCTGAAGCAGTGCGCCGAACTGGCAGAGTACGGCAGCGACCAGTTCGAGATGTGGTTTGACGGTGCCAACGGCGGTACCGGTTACTATGGCGGACGCACCAACAACGTGCAGGTGGACAAGAGCATCTACTACGACGTGCCCAACCTGCGCGATTCGGTCCACAAGGTATGTCCCAACTGCGTGATGTGGGGCGAAGGCGGCGAGGCACGCTGGATAGGCAACGAGGCTGGCTATGCCGGCGAGACCAACTGGGCAACCATCGACCGCGGCTCTGCCTCGCAGGCCCAGCTGAACACAGGAATGGAGAACGGCTGGATATGGGAGGCTGGCGAGAGCGACGCCAAGGCAACCGACAAGGGATGGTTCTGGCACAGCGGCGAGAACATGAAGAGTGCCGAGACACTCTTCAAGATGTACCTTGAGACGGTAGGTCGCAACGCCACACTCATTCTTAACTGTCCGCCCAACACGGCAGGCCTGCTGCCCGACGCAACGGTCAACCGACTGAAGGAGCTTGGCAACATGCTTACCAAGCGACTGGGCACCAACCTTGCCAAGGACGCCACCGTCGAGACGAGCGACACACGCAGTGCCGGCGCAGCTCGCAACTACGAGCCAGAGAACATTACCGACGGTGACAAGGACAGCTACTGGGCAGCCAACGACGGAGTGAACAGCGCCACCATCACCCTCAGCTGGCAACAGCCAAAGAAGGTGAGATACGTCATGCTGCAGGAGCCCATCAGACTGGGTCAGCGCGTCAAGGCATTCCGCATCGAGACGAGCGAGGACGGAACGACATGGACACGACGCGGCGGCGACATAGCCACGACAACCATCGGATACAAGCGCATCATCCCGCTCAACGGCAGCACGTCTGCCAGCTACGGCAACGGATACAGTGCCAAGTACGTGCGCGTTACCATAGAGGACAGCAAGTCGTGCCCTCTCATCTCTAACATTGAAATTTACTGATAGCCATGAAGAAGACCAACATACTCAAATTAGGATTTGCCGCACTGCTGGCGAACATGACAGTCAGCCACGCCAAGGCACAGACCATCAGCTTCGACACCGACGACTACAAGGCGGTAGGCGTATACGACTCGTGGGAACAGAGTCCGTTCCGCACGGGCAGACTGGATGCCAACGCAGCCGTCATCGACAACCATTTGAACCAGGTAAACGACATACTGGGCTATGCTCCCAACGCAACGAAGAAGATTGCCGGGGTGCAGATGAGCCACTATGCAGGAAATCTCTTCGGATTGCGCGTCGACCTGAAGGAGCCGTTCCGCCTGACCAAGAAAGAACGCTACGTGCACGTCATGATAAACCGTCCGGTGGACGAGGGACGCTGCATGCTCATTACCTTAGGAAAGCGTTCTGAACGCGCCGGCCAGAGCCAGGAGGTGGAGCAGACATGGAGCCTTAGCTCGACCAGCGTAGGCAAGGACGGCTGGTACGACGCCGTGTTCGCCATCAAGGGATTCTCGTACGAGGAGAAGGAGAAGAACGGCATCGACATATACTCGCTGGTGGTTTGTCCCGACATAGCGGACCGCAGTACCCGCGACGACTACATCTGCTACATCGACGAGATAGTAATAGACGACAAGCCCGCGGCACGATTCAGCACGGAGAACTATGCCACCAACTTCGAAAAGACCGCCAAGACAACGCGCACAGACAGACGTCTGAACAGCGTGGGCATCAGCGGCGGCAGCGACGGAGCGCAGAGCGTGAGCGGACTGGGCAGTTTCTTCTACGAAGACAGGACATCGGTAATCTTCAACGCCAAGTCCGGCGAGACACTGAAACCCACCTTCAACTACACCGGCACGTGGATGGACGGCTACGTATACGTAGACTGGGGCAACGACGGCTCGTTCAACACATCGCTTCAGAGCAACGGCAAACCTGCCGAAGGCAGCGACGTGGTGAGTTACAACGCATATATGCCTGCCGACACATGGTACAAGAGCGACGGTACGACGGTAGCAAACGGCAACCAGATACAGAACGGCGTGCCTACATTCAAGGTACCTTCCGCGACAGCAAACGGATTCTACCGCATGCGCTACAAGGTGGATTGGAACAGCATCGACCCGGGCGGCAACACCGAACCAGGCAACCTGTTCACCAACAACGGCGGAGGCATCGTCGACGTACTGCTGAACATCCACGGCAAGGAGGTTAGCGTAACGGCAAGCCAGCTTAACGGTGACATATACGCTGCCGGTAACATGGACAAGCCTCTGCAAGACTTCAAGGTGGCATACGGACAGCCGCTCACCATCAGGGTGGTGCCAGCCCCCGGCTTCACATACTCCGGCATCAGGGTAAGATATGGTTACCAGTTGACTGGCGACAGTCTGGTGCACGACAATCCACAGTACTTTGACCGCTTCTACAGATACAGCGAGTTCAAGAACGACGAGATAACGCTGCCTGCCGACATCCTCTGCACGGACAAGGTGGAGATAGAGGGCTACATGATAGACGAGAAGTTCCTCGAACTGAGGGAAGACGCAACTACCGACGACAAGAAAAAGAGTGTTGGCCTGGGAAAAAAGCTCGCCACTGACGATGCAGACGCTGAGGTATACATCGACTACAACCGCGATGGCAAGTTCAGCCTTGTTACAGAAGACGCAACCGAGGGGGTCGACAACGACGTCGAGCCAGGCTTCTACAGAGCAGTCATCGTCAGTGGCGCACAACAGAAACTGCTGACAGTGAATGTCTATCCCGAACTGAGTTCGCTGAAGGTGGACAGCAGACACGGACGAATAATAGGCCGACAGACATGGACCAGCACCACGCAGACCAGCGCAAGTACATCGACAGGCGTGCCCGGGGAGGTCGTGGCGTTCAAGTTCTGCGGACTGGTGGCACAACCTCTGCTGGATGGTTACGAATGTCGTACAGCCACCGTGCGCCACGGCTACAACCTGGACGGCGAGCGGTGGAGCACCGACGGCATAGAGCAGTGGAGCGAGTACACCATCGAGATTGCCCAGGATGGAACCAGCAAGGGCAGGATAAACCTGGCAAAGGACTCTGTATACGGCGACATCACGGTGACCGCAATCTTCGAGATGAGCGACAAAGCAAGGTTCCTGCCCGTATGCATCGACGAGTTCGACGGCGAGGAGATAGACAAGGCTTTGTGGCAGACGTCGCCCAAGGCATCGTCGGCTTGGAACCGTTTCATCTCTGACGACCCACGCGTGGCATACCTCGAGGACGGCAGTCTGGTGTGCCGTGCCATCAGCGACGGTGCCGGAGGCATGCTGACAGGTGCCAAGCAGACCAGCAAGCACTTCAGTTTCAACCACGGATACGTTGAGGTGCGTGCCAAGACACGCCAGCACACGGGCAACTTCCCCGCCATCTGGATGATGCCCGACAACACCACCGGCGGATGGCCAAAATGCGGTGAGATAGACATCTGGGAAACCATCAACACCGAGAACACTGCCTACCACACCATACACTACTACAGCGACGGCAACAAGAGCCGAGGGGGCAACAAGCCCTACACGATGGAGGGGGAATGGCACACCTACGGACTGCTGAAGGAAGCAAAAAAACTGACTTGGTACATCGACGGCACAGAGGTGTTTACAGCCGTGCCCGACAACCTGGCAAACAAGGAATGGCCCTACGATAAGAAGTTCTACATAATACTGAACCAGAGTGTGGGCAACGGCTCGTGGGCAAACAACCCCGACACGTCGTTCACCTACGAGACACGCTTCGACTGGTGTCGCGTATACCAGCTGGCTGAAGACCTCAAGGAAGACGGCAACACAGCCATCCTGCCTACAGGCATTGTGGACATGGAGAGCGACAGCAACGGTTCGGCATCTGACCGTAACGAGAGAGGAGGCATCTACACCATCGACGGCATCCGACACGACCGAATGCCAGCACACGGCATAGTGATTGTGAACGGCAGGAAGGTGATCAGATAAAAAACAGCCCCCCTGACCCCCGAGGGGGAATAAGGGGACGTGGGAACATTCGTTGATAATAAACAAAGAGAAGACAACCAACAAGAAATAAACAAAGAGAAGACAACCAACAAGAAATAAACAAAGAGAAACAACCAACAAGAAACAAACAAAGAGAAACAAACAAAGAGAAACAAACAAAGAGAAACAAACAAAGAGAAACAAACAACTATTATTACTAACCTTTAACAAAAGAAAAGAACATGAGAAGAATTTCAATGATTCTTGCAGCTCTAAGCTTTGCCATCGGCACATTCGCTCAGAGCATCTCGCCAAGCACAAAGTGGCATTGGAACGAGGGAACAATCGTTGTTGACACACCTCAGCGCCCTGCTGGCCAGAAGAGTGCACTGGGCCTGACAGTTGACAAAATCGAAACCGTACGTGTAGCATTCGTCGGTCTGGGTATGCGCGGTCCTGGTGCAGTAAACCGTTTCTGCCATATCCCCGGCGTGAAGATCGTTGCTCTCTGCGACTACGAGAAGAATCGTGCCGAGGGTTGCCAGAACTACCTCCGCAAGGCAGGTCTTGCACCAGCAGACATCTACTATGGAGAGAAAGGTTACGAGGAGATCTGCAAGCGCCCCGACGTTGACCTCGTTTACGTGGCAACAGACTGGGATCACCACTTCCCCGTTGCAAAGTGCGCTCTCGAGAATGGCAAGAACACAGCCATCGAGGTACCTTCAGCAATGAACCTCGAGCAGTGCTGGGAGCTTATCAACCTCTCTGAGAAGACACGCAAGCACTGTATGATTCTGGAGAACTGCTGCTATGACTACTACGAACTGAACGCTTTGAACATGGCTCAGGCTGGTGTGTTCGGTGAGGTGCTTCGCGCAGAGGGTGCTTACATCCACAACCTCGACGACTTCTGGGGCTACTACTGGCAGAACCCCGACGGCAGCGACAAGGAAGGCCTGCACTGGCGTATGAAGTACAACAAGGAGAACCGCGGCGACGTTTACGCCACACACGGCCTTGGCCCCGTTGCTCAGTGCCTCGACATTCACCGTGGCGACCGCTTCACTACACTCGTTGCAATGGACACCAAGAGTGTTCACGGTAAGGAATATGTTGAGAAGAAGACCGGCAAGGAGTGCAAAGACTTCCGCAATGGCGACCACACAACCACCCTTATGCGTACAGCCAACGGCAAGGTTGTAGAGATTCAGCACAACGTGATGAACCCACAGCCATACAACCGTCTGTTCAAGCTCACCGGTACTAAGGGTTATGCTACTAAGTATCCAGAGGAGCACTTCGCTATCGAGGCTGGTGCAATGGCTGGAACAGGTGCACCTCAGGTGGACAACCTCAGCACACACACCTTCATCAACGCTGAGCAGCAGGCTGCTCTCATAAAGAAGTACTACCACCCTATCCTTGCCAAGTACGGTGAGATGGGTCGTGAGATGGGTCACGGCGGTATGGACTTCATGATGGATATCCGTATGGTATACTGCTTGCAGAACGGTCTGCCTCTCGACATGGACGTTTACGACCTCGCTGAGTGGTGCTGTCTTGCAGAGCTCGGTACTCTGTCAATGGACCACAACTGCGCTGCTGTTGAGTTCCCCGACTTCACTCGTGGCGAGTGGAACAAAGTCCAGGGCTACCGCCACGCTTATGCTACTCCCCAGCAGGAGGCTGCTCAGGAGGCTGCTGCAAACAAGAGCACTGAGGCTCAAAAGGCTGCTGCTGCGAAGTTCAAGCTCTGGGATCTCTACGACGCTCAGAAGGCTGGCGACGCTAAGGCTGTAAAGGCTTACAAGGCTGCTCAGAAGAAGGCTGAGGCAATGGTTGCAAAACTGCTCATCAAGAAGTTATAAGCATACTTAACGAACAATAAAAAAATGACCGCCCAACGTACTGCTGGACGGTCATTTTTTATTTGTTAATTTACTTTATATTGACCCACGAGGGGGGCTGTCTACTCGACCACGAGTGGCTGCTTCAACTTCTGAGCATAACCCTGAAGGAGAGTCTCCCATACCTGCATCGTAGGAACATCGTACTTGCTCCAGGCAGAACCTACATAGTAGGTGAAACCGAAGTCTGGCTGATAGCCTGTCAAGCCTATCACATGGCCAACAGCGCCACTCTTCTTCTCGCCAAGTGGCTGATACTTGAGTGCCTTCATCTTTTCGGGGAAAAGGCAGGCGATATACAGCTGGCCGTTCTGTCCCTTAGGTGTATCCAGTGCATCGGCGTATGCAATGTATCCAGCCTTCTTGTTTACAGTATATGTTTCTGGCTGGCTCTCGTGTACGGCGATACCTGCGCAAATCTCCGAAGGAAGGTTTTCCTCTGACTCGTAACTTACGCTCACCTTTGCCATGTGTGTGCCACGGTCCTGGCTGATTAGACGTGTCTCGCTGATGCCGTTCTGCTCGAACATATGCTGCTTTACGGTAAAGCGCAGCGGACCATTCTCTATTATCTCCGCCTTCTCGTATACGTCGGGCATCAGCATCTTGCCGTCCTTGACCAGTGCAGGAGCACCAGCACCAAGGGTAGCACCTACGGTGTAGGCATCCATACCCAGACCCTTGTCGCGATGGTAGGTGTAGAGGTCACGGTGTATCTGACCCCACTCGCCTCCGCGACCCTGCTTCTTCAGGCGCGCGTTGACACCATAACTGGTGAGTTCGTTCTGATAGAGTTGGTCCTGAATAGGAGCAGGCTGGTTCTTGGTGAAAGTGTCGAATCCATTCATGCCTTTGTTGTGCATCTTCGGACCATAGAAGCGCCAAGCGTTCTTGTCATTCTCCCATGCGAGGTCGTCCTCGCGGTTGGGATAGATGCGTCCGTTGCAGTCCAGACGGTACTGCTTTGGCTCGCCTTTATATATATATAAGGTGGTAGACGCACCTGGAGCAACAAATACCTGGACGAGCACCTTGCCGTCCTGGGTCAGCTGGTAGGGAACCTCTACCTGGTCACCGTCGGTGATGACAATCTGACGACCGCCGCCGATGCCCAACTTGCCGAATATCTCCTTGGCATCAAGTTCGATGACGTCCTGACGTTCCATGTTGGTTGGGTTCTTGACAGTCTTAGTGACGCAGTTCTGCTTTGCGCCACCTGCCAGACCTGGCTGACCAGGCCTGATGTTGTCTGCCTTGGCTGTGCCGTCTAAGTAGCGCACGCGCTCGCAGGCTGCAAGCAGCCACGCACCGGTTCCGAATGGAGCCTGCGACTTCTCGTTTACGGTCTTTGTTGGGTCTGGCTTCTCGCCGATAGGCTGTACGTAACCGATAGAACCATCTGCCTGCAGAGCCACCTCACGAAGATACTTCCATGCCTTTTCGATAGTTGCAGAATATTTTGCCTTGTCCAGATAACCGTGGTTTACACCCCACTCCAGACCGTAGCAGAAGAATGCCGTGCCTGAGGTCTCGGGACCGGGAGCATCGCCCTCGCAGAGCATGGAACGACTCCAGTAGCCGCCTGCCTGCTGGCAGCGGGCAACACCCTCTGCCAACTGCTGGAAACGCTTGACGAAGAAGTCGCGTCCCTTGTAGTCCTTTGGCATGTCTGCCAGAACCTTTGCCAGACCAGCAAGCACCCAGCCGTCGCCACGTGCCCAGAAACTCTTGCCACCATCGCACGAGGTCTTAACTTTAGGCCAGATGTACTTGCCGTCGCGGTAGTAGAGTTGCTCGTCCTTGTCCCACATGAGCGAGTCGCTCCAGAGGAAGTTCTCGTACAACTTGTCGAGATACTGTATCTCGCCCGTGAGGTTGTACATCTTGGTCATGACTGGCATAACCATGTAGAGCGCATCTGCCCACCACCAGAACTTGTTGTCGGTTGATGCACACTCGTAAGACATCACCTCCTTGGCGCGAGCCACCTTGTAGTCGGCAGGAACGAGGTTGTACATATCGATATAGGTCTGGAAGCATATCTGCCAGTCACCGAAGAGAACGAAATCGTCGCCCTCGCCATACCACGCATACTTCCAGTTCTTCTTGTCGTCACTCTTGGCACCCTTCCACTGGTTGTGGCGGCACCACTTGTCACTGTACTGGTAGTAGGCTGCCTTGCCAGTCATCTTGTAGGCCTCCATATTGCCCGTAAAATAGGCAGCATTGTCCCAGAAACCACGACAATAGGGAGTGTTGTGGGCCTGCCAGTAATCGTTAACCTTCTCTATAAGAGAAAGAATCTCTGCACTCTCGCCTGCCTTTGCAAAAGAGCAGCAGAGCAAGAAGGACATCAAAAACGTTAAGCGAATAATCTTCATCGTATTAGTTTTTAATTTTAAATTTATTTATTTCTATGCCAAAGATAGGCAATTCCACCGAATTAACAAAATAATTACTTCAAAACTCTAAACAAACGGGAAAATTGCGTATCTTTGCCATATATATAACACTTACGACACATCTGTAAAAACCAACCCTAAGAATATGGAAATCGCTAAAATCCCCGTTCTCCTGCTCACGGGTTATCTGGGCAGTGGCAAGACAACTCTTCTCAACCGCATACTGCAGAACAAACGCGGCATTAAGTTTGCCGTGATAGTCAACGACATCGGCGAGGTGAACATCGACGCCGACCTCATCGCCAAAGGTGGCATAGTAGGCGAAAAGGATGGATCGATGGTGGCACTGCAGAACGGATGCATCTGCTGCACGCTGAAGATGGACCTTGTGGAACAACTCAACGACATAACACGCCAGCACCAGTTCGACTACATCGTAATCGAGGCAAGCGGCATCTGCGAACCGGCACCTATCGCCCAGACAATCTGTAGCATACCCAACATCACGCCCAACTACATCACCAACGGTCTGCCTGTCATCGACAGCATCGTGACGGTGGTCGACGCACTTCGCCTGAAGGACGAGTTCAACGGAGGAAAGAACCTGCTCAAGCCAAACCTCGAGGAGGACGACATCGAGAACCTTGTCATCCAGCAGATTGAATTCTGCAACATCATCCTGCTCAACAAGGCAAGCGAGGTGGACAAGAAGGAACTGGGACGCATCTACGAGATTATCCGCGCCATTCAGCCAAGGGCAGAAATAATTGAGTGCGACTACTGCGACGTAGACCTCGACCGCCTCGTCAACACACACCTCTTCGACTTCGACAAGGTGGCAACCTCTGCCACTTGGATTGACGAGATAGAGAATCACCACGACGACGAGGAAGACGATGAAGACGAACATCACCACCACCATCACGATGAGCACGAGCACCATCACCACGATGAGGAAGAGCACGAGCACCACCACCACGATGAGGAAGAGCACGAGCACCATCACCACGATGAAGATGAGCACGAGCACCATCACCACCATCCTGAGGGATGCAAGTGCGGTCACTGCCACCACCATCACAACGAGGAGGAAGGCGAGGCAGAGGAGTATGGCATAGGCACCTTCGTATACTACAGGAGGGAGCCACTCGACCTCGGCCGCTTCGATGAATTTGTGGCACGCAAGTGGCCCAAGAGCATCATACGTGCCAAGGGTATGTGCTACTTCAAGGACGAGCGCGACATCTGCTACGTATTCGAGCAGGCTGGACGCCAGGTCTCTCTCAGAAACGCAGGCCAGTGGTTTGCCACTATGCCTCAGGACGAGATAGAGCAACTGCTGGAGCGAGAGCCTGCAGTGCGCCGCGACTGGGACGACACCTACGGTGACCGTATGCAGAAACTTGTCTTCATCGGACAGAAGATGGACAAGGCGGAAATAACACGTCTCCTCGATGAGTGCCTGGTATAAATTATTCATGGTTTTTATCATCATTCGAAGACTTCCGTTGAATCAGCGTGAATAATGTAGGCTTAGTGAAGTAAAGTACCACATATCACAAAACAACCAACAATGACCAACAAAAGAGAACGCCTGATACTGCACGACACATCGTTCGTGGACCTCATGGCACGCCGTGTGTTCAACGTGCTGCTTGTAGCCAACCCCTACGATGCGTTCATGCTGGAAGACGACGGACGAATAGACGAGAAGATATTTGCCGAATACGCCAAACTGGGACTGCGATTCCCACCCCGCTTCAAGCAGGTGGCATCGCGCGAGGAGGCGGAGGCGGAGGTGGAGCATGGCTCGTACGACCTGCTCATCTGTATGCCTGCCACGGACAACAGCGACGTGTTCGACATCGCTCACCTCATAAAGAAGAAATACCCTACCCTGCCTATCGTCGTACTGACACCGTTCAGCCACGGCGTGAACCGACGCATGGAGCAGGAGGACCTGACACCGTTCGAATATGTATTCTGCTGGCTCGGCAACACGGAACTTCTGCTCTCCATCATCAAACTGATTGAGGACAAGATGAACCTGGAGTATGATGTCAACGCTGGCGTACAGATGATTCTGCTCGTGGAGGACAGCATCCGCTTCTACAGTAGTATTTTGCCATTACTCTACAAGTTCGTGCTGCAGCAGAGCCTGCTCTTCGCCAGCGAGGCGCTCAACTCGCAACTCGAACAACTGCGCATGCGCGGACGTCCAAAAATTGTCCTCGCCCGCAGTTACGAGGAGGCGATGGAACTGTGGAACAAGTACAAGGAGAACACGTTAGGAGTCATCACCGACTGCCGCTTCCCCAAGGATGGGGAGGTGGACGAGATGGCTGGCCATAAACTCCTCACCGAGATACGCCACCAGGATATGTTCATTCCGCTGGTGCTGGAATCGAGCGAGTCGGGGGCAAGCGGACTGGCTGATGACTGCCACGCACGCTTCATCGACAAGAACTCGAAGAAACTCGACATAGACCTCCGCAACGTGCTTAGCCGCTATTTCGGTTTCGGCGACTTTGTGTTCCGCGACCCACACACCATGAACGAGATAGTGCGCATACGCAACCTTAAGGAACTGCAGGACAACATCTTCACCGTGCCACGAGAATCACTGCTCTACCACATCTCGCACAACAACGTCAGCCGCTGGCTGTGCTCGAGAGCACTGTTTCCCATATCTGAATTCCTGAAGCACATCACGTGGGACAGCCTGCAGGATGTCGACGCACACCGACAGATTATCTTCGACGCCATCGTCAGCTACCGAAAGATGCGCAACCAGGGAGTAGTGGCTGTCTTCCAGCGCGAGCGTTTTGACAAATACAGCAACTTCGCAAGAATAGGCGAAGGCTCGCTCGGAGGCAAGGGACGCGGTCTGGCATTCCTTGACCACATCATCAAGCGCCACACCGACCTCAACGAGATGGGTGGCGTAGAGACGATGATACCCAAGACGGTGGTGCTGTGTACCGACATCTTCGACGAGTTCATGGACACCAACGAACTGTACCAGGTGGCACTGAGCGACACGCCCGACAGCGACATACTGAAATACTTCCTGCACGCACGTCTGCCACAACATCTCATCGGCGACCTCATGGCTTTCATGGAAGTTGTGAAGGCGCCTATCGCCATACGTTCGTCGAGCCTTCTCGAAGACTCTCACTATCAGCCCTTTGCCGGTGTTTACTCCACATATATGATTCCATACGTGGATGACCCCTACGAGCGGCTACGACTGCTCTCGGATGCCATAAAGAGTGTCTATGCCAGCGTATACTACCAGTCGAGCAAGGACTACATGATGGCAACGAGCAACCTCATAGACCAGGAGAAGATGGCTGTCATCCTGCAAGAGGTGGCTGGCAAGCAGTACGACACACGATTCTACCCCACATTCTCGGGTGTGGCACGCAGTGTCAACTACTACCCCATCGGCATGGAGAAGGCTGAAGAGGGAACGGTGAACCTGGCTCTCGGACTTGGCAAGTATATCGTGGACGGAGGCGTATGCCTGCGCGTATGCCCTGCTCATCCCGACCATGTACTGCAGACGAGCGAACTGGAGATTGCCCTGCGCGACACGCAGACACGCTTCTACGCACTCGACCTCAGCGACTCAAAACTGGAGTTTGACGTTAACGACGGCTTCAACCTGAAGAAACTGTCGGTAAAGGAGGCGGACAAGGACGGTGCCGTGCGCTACATCTGCTCCACCTACGACCCATACGACCAGGTTCTGCGCGAGGGTTACTACGAGGGCGGACGCAAGGTCATCTCGTTCTGCGGTGTACTGCAGCACAACATCTTCCCTCTGCCCCGACTGCTGCAACTCATCCTCAAATACGGCGAGGCAGAAATGCGACGCCCGGTGGAGATAGAGTTTGCAGTAAACCTTAACGACGACAAGACAGGCGAGTTCTACCTGCTGCAGATACGTCCGATGGTGGACAACCGTATGATGCTCGACGAAGACCTTACCGCCATTCCCGACGAGGAGACCCTTATCCGCTCGCACAGCGCCATCGGCCACGGCATCATAAACGACATAACGGACATCATCTACGTAAAGACCGACGACTACCGTCCTTCGCTCAATCCCGAGATAGCCGAGGAGATAGAGCGCCTGAACCGTCCAATGCTGGACAGTCAGCAGGGCTACGTCCTCATCGGTCCAGGTCGCTGGGGCAGCAGCGACCCATGGCTCGGCATACCGGTGAAGTGGCCACACATCTCGGCAGCACGCATCATCGTCGAGGCTGGACTCGACTCCTTCCAGGTGGACCCAAGCCAAGGCACGCACTTCTTCCAGAACCTCACCTCGCTCGGTGTCTGCTACCTTACCATCAACGAGTTCAAGGGTGACGGGCACTGGAACAAGGCACTGCTCGACTCCATGCCTGCCGTCGAAGAAACAGAACACGTGCGCCACGTCCGCTTCCCGTCACCCTTCACCATCAAGGTCGACGGCATCCACTGCGAAGCCGTAGTGCAACAGTAAGGGGAGAGACGGTTTATGTTTCTTGTGAAGAGATCAACTCCGCAAAAGGAGGTGGTAACAAGCTGCCTGGTTGCATTATTTCTTCTTGGTATGCCCATATAAAGCACACCCTTGCAATAACTTTGCAGTGTTATCATTGTTATAAGAAAGTTAAAACGTATGGCACTGAACCAAACAAACAAGCTTGCATGGATTGTTGAAACAATCTATAAGGCTCGCAGAATCACTTTTGAAGATCTCAACCGCAAGTGGATGGACAACGTCGATTTAAGTGGAGGGGAGGAGATGCTCAAAAGAACCTTTCACAAATGGAAGGGTATCATTTTCGACACCTTCGGTCTTATTATTGAATGCGAGAAGACTGCTCCGTATCGATATTATATAGAGAATATTGAGGAGATGAAACGTGACAGTATTGAAAGATGGCTTCTCACCACATACTCTGTCAGCAATTCACTTCTCGAAAGCAGAGCCATCAAGGACCGCATCCTACTCGAAGATGTGCCAAGTGGGCGTGAGTATCTGGACTCTATCATCAATGCGATGAAGAAAAATCGCTTTGTCCACATCACATATTATAATTATTGGAAAAACGAAACAAAAGACCACTACCTGATGCCACTTTGTCTCAAGCTGTTTCGTCAGAGATGGTATATGGTGGGCAGGACGTGGCCTGCAATGAATGATACCATATTCTGTCTTGACCGCATCCGTGACTTTCGTCTTTCAAGTCACAGTTTCGAATATCCAAAGGACTTTAGCGCACAAGAATACTTTACTGGATGCTTTGGTATCATTGCAGACAAGAATTGCAACATACAAGATGTTGTGCTCAAGGTTAGTGCATGGCAAGCCAACTACATGCGCGATCTACCAATAATACAAGGTAATGGACAACAGGAAATAGAGCGAACAGCTGACTACAGCATCTTCCGTTTGAGGGTTCGACCTACATTAGATTTCCAGCAGGAACTCCTATGGAACAGAGACGAGTTGGAAGTGCTCGAACCTCAGTGGCTACGAAAAGAAGTAGCTGATACTATAGAGAGAATGAGGAAAAAGTATAATTAACTAAAGAATCACGTATTCCGTCCCCTATACAAATAAGCATAATTGCCAGTGTTT